>NZ_JALQCX010000004.1:0-224323 GCF_023241665.1 Pseudomonas morbosilactucae
CGACCTGCTCGACCTTGAGCACCTCGCCCCAAATCTGCGCCAGGGTGGTTTCCACCGGCCCCTGGGGCGCTTCGAAACCGTGGCTGATAAACGCCTCCAGCCCCGGCGCCGGCAGCGCCTTGCGGTCCAGCTTGCCGTTAGCGGTCAGCGGCCATTGGCTGAGCGCCACATAGGCCACCGGCAGCATGTATTCCGGCAGTTGGCTGTGCAGCCAGTTGCGCAGCCCTTCGTTGTCCAGGCTCTGGCCCGCGGCCTGGGGCCGGTAGTAAGCCACCAGGCGCTTGACCCCCGGGCCATCTTCGCGGGCCAGGACCACCGCGCTCTCGACCTCGGGGTGCAAGACCAGCCGTGCTTCGATCTCGGCCAGTTCGATGCGCATGCCGCGGATTTTCACCTGGTCGTCATTGCGCCCCAGGTACTCCAGGTTGCCGTCCGCCAGCCAGCGCACCAGGTCGCCACTGCGGTACATGCGTGCGTCGGGCTGGTGGCTGAAAGGGTCGTCGAGAAAGCGTTCGGCGCTCATCTTCAGGCGGTTCAGGTAGCCGCGAGCAACACCGGCGCCACCGATGTACAGCTCCCCAGTTACCCCCAGCGGCACCGGGCGCAATTGCTCATCCAGCACATAGACCCGGGCATTGGCGATCGGCGTGCCGATGTGCAGCACCTGCCCCACCTGCACCACACCCGAGGTCGCGACCACTGTGGCTTCGGTCGGACCGTAGTTGTTGACCACGGCAAAAGTCTGGGCCTGGCTGAACTGGCGCAGGCGGTCGCCGCCGATCAGCAGGGTTTTCAGGGTCGGGTGCTGCAACTGCTGGCTGAAGGCGTATTCGGCCACTGGGGTCGGCAAAAAGCTCACATCCAGCGGTTGCGCCTGCCACCAGGCCAGCAGTTGTTCGATGTTTTCATTGCTGATGTCCTTGGGCGGCAGGTGCAGGGTCGCCCCCGCGCACAAGGTCGGCCAGACCTCCCAGGCCATGGCATCAAAGCCGAAACCGGCGACGCTGGAGACCTGGCTGCCCGGTTGCTGGGCAAAGGCCCGGTTGTGCCAATGCACCAGGTTTTCCAGGGTCCGGTGCTCGACCATCACCCCCTTGGGCTGGCCGGTGGAACCCGAGGTGTAGATCACATAGGCCAGGTGCGCCGAGGTCAGGTTGGGCAGCGCCAGGTCAGTGGCCGGGTGCTCACGCCAGTGCGGCTGGTCGAGGTCGATGACCGGCACCGACAGCGCCGGCAATTGCCCCAGCAGCGCGGCCTGGGTCAGCAACGCCCGGGGCGTACTGTCTTCCAGCAGGTAGGCCCGACGTTCGGCCGGCAGCGCCGGGTCCACCGGCACATAGCCGGCACCGGCCTTGAGAATCCCCAGCAGGCCCACCAGCATCGCCGGCCCGCGTTGTACGCAGATCGCCACCCGATCATCCGGCTGCACCCCCAACTCCAGCAGGTGCTGCGCCAGTTGATTGGCCTGGGCATTGAGTTCGCCATAGCTCAGCGCCAACTCGCCCTGACGCAGCGCCACGGCCGCAGGCCGCTGTGCCACCTGTGCTTCGAACAAGCGGTGCACGGCCTGGCCCTGGGGGAATTCAACCTGGTGGGCATTGAAACCCTGCAACAGGGTTTGCCGCTCGGCCGCCGGCAAAATCGACAGCTCGCGCAAGGCCATGGTGGGGCTCTGCTCCAGGGCATCCACCAGGCTGTACAGGGCGCATTGCAGGTAGTCGGCAATGCGTTGCACGCCAATCGAGCGGTCGATCATCAGGGTCAGGGTAAAGCCCTCGCCCAGGTCATCGACGTTGAAGGTGAAGGGGTAGTTGGTGCGCTCATCGGCGCCCAGCACCTGCACGCCTTCGGCCAACTCGATGATTTCGGCCAGGTCGGCGGCGGCACTGTGGCGGTAGTTGAGGATCGCACTGAACAACGGCGTCGAGGCGTTGACCCCGCTGCACCGCTGGGCCAGCGCCAGGGATGCATGTTCATGGCCGAGCAACGCGCTCAGGCGTGTGTGGGTGGCGCGCACCCCGCTGCGCACGTCCAGCGAACCCAGGTCGACCCGCAACGGCAGGGTATTGATAAACATGCCCAGGGCCCGGTCGGCGCCCTCGCCGGCCTGCATGCGGCCGAGCAGCACGGTGCCGAAAACCACGGCGTCACGCCCGCAGACCTGGCCCAGCACCATGGCCCATGCCAGGTGCATCAGGCTCGCCGCGCTGACCCCGAGCTGCCGCGCCTGATTGCGCAGGCGCAGGCTCAGGGCGCTGTCCAGGGGCGCCCGCAATTGCTCGATGACCAGGCTGTCGCCCTGCACGTCCTGCACGCCGAAGGGCAAGGTCGGCGCGTCGATGTCGCCAAGCATGTCGCGGAAGAACGTCTCGTGCACCTGGTCGCTCTGGCCCATGCGCGCCTTGGCCAGGTAGTTGCGGAAAGGAATCGCGGCCGGCACTTGCCCGGCCAGGCCTTGCATGTGGGCGAGGATCTCTTCGCGCACCACGTCCAGGGCGCTGTGGTCGAGGATGGTGTGGTGCGACAGCAGCAGCGCTACCACCCGCTGTTGAGCTTCATCGACGGCAAACACCAGGCGCAGCAGAGGCGCCTGTTGCAGGTCGAGGCGGTAATGCCGGGTGTCATAGCGCGCCTGCAGTTGGCTCAGCACATCACCGTTGCGAGGGTCGCAAGGCACCTCTTCGCAAACCAGCGGCGCCTGGCGCCAGACCACCTGCAGCGGCGTGTCCAGGCTCTGCCAGACCAGGGAGGTGCGCAGAATGTCGTGGCGGTCGATGGTCCATTGCAGGGCCTGGGCAAAGGCCTCGAAGCGCGCTCGGCTATCAAAGGCGAAGCGGGTCTGCAGCACGTAGGGGTCGCCCTGCTGTGCCGACAGGTGGTGGTAGAGCATGCCTTCTTGCAGGGGCGCCAACGGGTAGATGTCCTGCACGTTGGCCGCGCCGCCCGGAATGCCGGCGACGATGCGATCGATGCCGGCCTGGTCCAGGCTGACCAGGGGCAGCATGTCGGGGGTGATGCGCAAGGCCGGGCTCGACCAGTCGCCGTCATGGCCCGCCACCAGTTCGAGCAGTTGCGCCTTGTGCTGGATCAGGTTGTCCCACAGCTCATCGTCCAGGGCCTGGTCATCGCCGAGGATGACCAGGTCGCCCTCCTCCATTTGAAGACGGATCGCCAGGGTGGAAAGAACTGCCATCAATTCGCTGAAGTGCATTGGGTAACCTGCTTGTGAATTCGAAAATCGGTTGTCGAGAAAATCCATGTTCAGCTGCAACCTTGTGCCCCCACGGCATTCACCGTGCCGGGGCACCCAGCGCTCAATGCTGGTGTGCGGACCGTGTGCGCCGTGGCCTGTAAAAGTGACAGGGACATAGGGCCCGACGGGGTTCCCCGCAGGCTGGAAAAACTAAACCATCGACGCCCGTGGGCATGACATGGGAAGCCGGGACAAGGCCCGGGCCGGCCAGGACGGCCGGGCCCGGGTACACACCGATCAGAGACGGCGCTTGCGGGTGAGCTGCGGGATGGTGGTCTGCGGCACGTCGATCTGCTGCACCGGGGCCAGGGCCTTGGCAGCGAGCGCCGCCAGGGTCGGCTGGCTGAACAGCAGCCGCGCATCGGCGTTGAGTCCCGCCTGGCGCATGCGCGCCACCAGGCTCACGGCCAGCAGCGAGTGGCCGCCCAGTTCGAAGAAGTGGTCATGGCGCCCCACCCGCTCGATCTTCAGCACCTCGGCCCAGATCTGCGACAGGGCGATTTCCACCTCGCCCTGGGGCGCCTCGTACCCCCGGCTGAGCACCGCGTCCTGGCCCGGCGCCGGCAGCGCCTGGCGATCCAGCTTGCCATTGGGGCTCAGGGGCCAGACCGGCAACTGAACGAACGCCGAGGGCACCATGTACTCCGGCAATTGCGCCAGCACATGGTCACGCAACGCCTCAATGGCCGGGACCGGCTCCCCCTGGCGCACGGTGAAGTAACTCACCAGGCGCCCGTCGCGCATCAGCACCACCACTTCCCGCAGCGCCGGGTGGCTGGCCAGCCGCGCCTCGATTTCCCCCAGCTCGACCCGCAGCCCGTGGAGCTTGACCTGGAAGTCGTTGCGCCCGAGGAACTCCAGGTTACCGTCAGCGCGGTAACGCACCAGGTCACCGGTGCGGTACAGGCGATCGCCCGCCACGAACGGGCTGTCGATAAAGCGCTCGGCCATCAGCCCGGGCAGCCCCAGGTAACCCCGGGCCACGCCGACCCCGCCAATGTGCAATTGGCCGCTGACGCCCATGGGCACCGGCGCGTCATGGGCATCCAGCACATACAGGCGGGTGTTGCTGATGGGCCTACCGATGGGCAACTGGATCGACGGCACCTCGGCCCCCGGTTCCAGGGTCCAGGCGCTGCTGTCCACCGTGGTTTCAGTGGGGCCATAGACGTTGTGCAAGCGGGCCTGGGGCAACTGCTGCTGGAAGCGCCGGGCCATGACCTCGGTCAGCTCGCCGCCGCCGGCAAACACGTCGGTCAGGCTGTGGCACTGGCGAACCTCTTCCAGCTCCAGGAACTGCTGGAGCATGGCCGGCACAAACTTGACCACGGTGATCTGCTGCTCGCGGATCAACTGCGCCAGGTAGGCCGGGTCGCGATGGCCGTCGGGGCGCGCCAGAACCATGCGCATGCCGATGCTCAGCGGCCAGAACAGCTCCCACACCGAGCCGTCGAAACTGAACGGGGCCTTCTGCAACAGGCTGCCGCTGGCGGCCGCCGGGCACAGCCCCGAACTCCAGTGCATCAGGTTGCCCAGGCCACGGTGTTCCACCATCACCCCCTTGGGCGTGCCGGTGGAGCCCGAGGTGTAGATCACATAGGCCAGGTTCGACACCCCGAGGCCCGGCACCTGGGGATCGCTCAGGGGCTGGTGCTGCCAGGTGCTGGCATCGAAGTCGATCAGCGGCACCCCAGCCTGCTGCATCAGCTCGCGGGTCGGGCCGTGCACCAGCACCGCCACCGGCGCGCTGTCCTGCACCATGTAGGCGAGGCGCTCCGGCGGGTAACTCGGGTCCAGAGGCACATAGGCACCGCCGGCCTTGAGGATGCCCAGCAGGCCGACCAGCAACTCCAGGCCGCGCTCGACGCAGATCGCCACCCGGGAATCGGGTTGCACACCCTGTTCGCGCAGGTGATGGGCCAGTTGGTTGGCCCGCGCATTGAGTTCGCCGTAGCTCAGTTGCTGCTCACCGGCCACCAGGGCCACGGCGTCCGGGGTGCGCCGCACCTGAGCCTCGATCAGGGCATGCAGGGTCTGGTCATGGGCGTAAATTTCAGCCGTGGCGTTGAGGTCGATCAGCAGGTGCTGACGCTCGGCCGGCGGCAAGATCGACAGCTGTGCCAGGGGCCTGTGCGGTGCCTGCTCCAACGCCTGGACCAGAGCGCCCAGGGCCGTTTGCAGGTAATCCAGCAGCCGCTGCGCGCCGACCTTGCCCGGGGCCCGGGCCGACAGGCGGAACCCGGATTGCAGGTCATCCACGGCAATGCTCAGCGGGTAGCTGACGATCTCTTCGCTGCTCACCAGCTCGATGCCCGGCAGTTGCACCTGGTCCTCGGGCGGCGCCGCGTGCCGGTAGTTGAGCAAGGTATTGAACAGCGGCGTCGGTGCAGCCACCGCGCTGCAACGTTGGGCCAGGGCCAGCGCGGCATGCTCGTGGGCCAGCAAATCGCTCAAACCGGCATGGGTATCGCGAATCGCCTGGGCGACACTGCAACCGGCCAGGCGCACCCGTAACGGCAAGGTATTGATAAACATGCCCAGGGCTCGATCGGCCCCCTCGCCGGCTTGCAGACGCCCCAGCAACACGGTGCCGAACACCACATCGTCGCGCCCCGCCAGGCTGCCCAACACCTGGGCCCAGGCCAGGTGATAAAGGCTGGCGGCACTCACCCCCAGCTGCCGTGCCTGCGCCCGCAGGCGCTGGCCGAGCCCGGCGTCGAGCAGGCCATGGGCCTGCTGCTGGTCGTCACGATCGACCTGGTACGCCTGCAAACCGAAGGCCAGGGTCGGCTCATCGACGTCACCGAGCATCTGCCTGAAAAACCCTTGGTGCTCGGTCTGCCGATGGGCCTGGCGGGCTTGCGCCACCACGTTGCGGTAGGCGACGGCCGGCGGCAATTGGGCTTGCTGGCCATTCAGGTGGGCCTGGATTTCGCCGATCAGCACCGCCGTGGACGTGGCGTCGTTGACCAGATGATGGAAGCGCAACATACCGACCCAGCGCTGCTGCAAGGGGTCTTCGGCCCAGGCCAGGGCCATCATCGGCGCCTGGCGGATATCCAGCGGGCGCAGGCCGGGGTCGAAGCGCGCGGCCAACTGGCCGAGGATGTCCCCTGACTGCGGCTCCAGTTGCACTTGCTCAAGCCCCAGTCGTGCCTGACGCCAGACCACTTGCATGGGTTGCTCCAACCCGTCCCAGGCCAGGCTGGTGCGCAGGATGTCATGGCGCTCGATCACCTGTTGCAAGGCCCGGGCAAAGGCGTCCAGGCGTTCACGACTGCTGAAGGCAAACATCGCGTGTTGCTGGTAGGGGTCGCCGCGTTCGGCACTAATGTGGTGATACAGCAGGCCCTCTTGCAAGGGCGCCAGGGGGTAGATGTCCTGGACATTGGCCGCGCCGCCGGGGATGCCGGCGACGATGCGGTCGATGGTCGGCTGGTCCAGGCTGGCCAGGGGCAGCAGTTGCGGGGTGATGTGGGTGCAGCCCGGGGCAATGCGGTTGGCCGGCACCTGGACTTCCTGGCTGTTGCCCACCGCCGCGGCCAGCGCCGCCAGGGTCGGCTGGCTGAACAGCACCCGCACATCGGCGCCGAACCCGAGCTGGCGCATTCGCTCGATCAAGCCCACCGCCAGCAGCGAATGGCCACCCAGCTCGAAGAAGTGATCCTGGCGCCCGACCTGCTCGACCTGCAGCAGCTCGGCCCAGATCTGCGCCAGGGCCACTTCGACCTCGCCCTGGGGCGCTTCATAGTCACGACGCAGCAGCGCCGAAGCGTTCGGCGCCGGCAGGGCCTTGCGGTCGAGCTTGCCATTGGCGGTCAGCGGCAACGCCGGCAACTGCACATAAGCGGCCGGCAGCATGTAGTCCGGCAACTGGCCTTGCAGGGCCTCGTGCAAGTGCTTGATGTCGATATGCGCAGCCGCGTCCTGGGGCGTGAAATAGGCCACCAGGCGCTTGTCCCCCGGGCTGTCTTCACGCAGCAGCAGTGCACTGTCCTTGACCCCGGCGCAGTGGGCCAGGCGGGTTTCGATTTCCCCCAGCTCGATGCGAAAGCCCCGCAGCTTGACTTGCTGATCGTTGCGTCCCTGGTACAGCAGCACGCCATCTTCGCGCCAGCAGGCCAGGTCGCCGGTGCGGTACATCAGGCCGGGCGACGGTTCGCCCGGCAGGCTGCCCATAAACGGATCGGCGATAAACTTTTCCGCGGTCAGTTGCGGCTGGTTGAGGTAACCCAGGGCCACCCCGGCGCCGCCGATGTACAACTCGCCGACCACCCCCACCGCGACCTGGCGCTGCCGGGCATCCAGCACGTAGGCGCGGCTGTTGCCGATGGGGCGGCCGATGGGAATGCTCCCCGGGCTGACAGAGTGGATTTCAAAGGTGGTGGAAAAGGTCGTGGCCTCGGTCGGGCCGTAGCCATTGAGCAAGTGCTGCGGTGCGCCCTGCTCCAGCACCCGGGCGATCACCGCCGGGTCCAGCACATCACCGCCCACGATCAGGTAACGCAAGCTCCGGAACGCCGCCAGCAGGCCATCGGCGTGCTGGTGGAACAGCCCGGCGGTCATCCACAACACGCTGACCCGCTGCTCCAGCAGCAGCGCGCCCAGGGCTGCACTGGACAGCACCACGTCCTGATCGACCACCACCACGCAGCCGCCATTGAGCAGCGGCGCCCAGACTTCCAGGGTGCTGGCGTCGAACGCCGGGTTGGAGGCGAAGGCCACCCGGTCATGGCGATTGAACTCGGCATAGCCGTTGTTCAACACCAGGCGGCTCACAGCCCGGTGAGGCACCAGCACGCCTTTCGGGCTGCCGGTGGAACCGGAGGTGAACATGATGTAGGCCACGCTTTCGGACGACTGCGCCAGGTCCGGGTTGTGCGCGGGCTGGTGGTCCAGCGCCAGGCGATCCAGCTCGATGCGCTGCGCCGGGCACGCCAGGGTTTCGCGGCTAAGGGTCAGCAGCACCCGGGCCTGACTGTCGCTGACCATAAACAGCTGACGCTCGGCCGGGGCATTGATGTCCAGGGGCACATAGACCGCTGCACATTTACTGATGGCCAGTTGGCTGACCAGCAGGGCCTCGGAGCGCGGCAGCAGGATCGCCACGTTGTCGCCCGGCTTGACCCCGAGTTGCATCAGGTGCCGGGCCAGTTGGTTGGCCCGGCGGTTGAGTGCGCCGTAGCTCAGGGACTGCGCGCCATGCACGGCCGCAGGTGCCTCCGGGGCCAGCAGCACCTGTTGCTCGAACAGGCTGTGCAGGGTCTGGGCCTGCGGATAGCGGCGCGTCGTGGCGTTCCACGCGTGTATCCGCGCCGCTTCGCGGGCGGTCATCAGGGAGAAATCGCCGATCGCCCGTTCGCCTTGCGCCAGCCCTTGCTCAAGCACATGGGTCAAGCGCTCGGCCAGGGCCTCGACCTCGTCCGGCTGGAAATAGGCCTGGTTGTAGACGTAGTGAATCCAGGCCTGATCGTTGTGACAGTTGCTGCGCAGGTGGATCACCAGCGGCATCGGCTCGTGGTTGTTCGGCACCTTGATGGTCTGGGCCTGCGCCTCGCCGTAACAGTAGTCGTGGTCGTCCTGCTCGTAGGACAGCGACAGGTCGAACAGCTGGCCACGGCCTTCGCGCCACAAGCCAAGCTCGCGATTCATCTCGCTCAGGGGAAACCGCTGATGACGGAAATCCTGCCGCACCGCGTCGCGTATCGCCGCCACCAGTTCGGCAAAACTCAGCTCGCGGGCAAACCCCAGGCGCACCGCACTGACTTGGGTGAACAGGCCCAGGGTCGATCTGAAGCGAGCGTTGGAGCGGTTGAGAATCGGCAAGCCGACCACCCACTCGTCGCGCTCGCTGGTGCGGGTGAAATACACGTACAACGCCGCCAGCCACACATGGAACGCCGACGCCCCCCAGGTGCTGCCGCACGCCTTCATCCGCTCGTGCAGCGCGGCGGGAAACGGCCGCACCAGGTTGGCACCCGGCGCGGCCTGGTTCGGGTAGCGATCGCGATGACGGGGCACCAGCAGCGGCTCGGGCAGGCTGCGGAATTTGTCCAGCCAGTAGGCACGGTCGCGGGCGTAGCGCGGCGAGCCGTGATAGCGGGCATCGTCGTGAATAAAATCGATGTAGGACGCGGCCTCAAGCTCCGGCGACTGGCCCTGCGCCAGGGCGCTGTAGATGCCGCCCAGGGAGTGCAGCATCTGGCCGAAGCCCCAGCCGTCGAGAATTAGGTGGTGGGCCTGGGTGCCCAGCCAGTAGTGCTCAGGCCCGAGCTTGACCAGGAAAAAGCGGAACAGGGGCTCGCCGTACAGGGCATAGACCCGGGCCATGTGCTGCTGCATCAGGCTCTGGGCCCGGACCGTCGGCTCGGCCTCCTGGGACAGGTCATACAGCGGCATCGGCACCGGCATCTCGCGGGCAAAGCGCTGCAACGGCAGGCCGTCGGGGCCGGCGTCGGCCAGCAACTCGGTGCGCAGGGCATCGTGCTTGTGCACCAGGGCTTCAATGGCCCGCTGCATCAACTCAGGGTCCACGGGGCCTTGCAGCTCGACGTAGCCACCAATGTTGTAGCGCGGCGAGTCGGCCCGGCTCAGTTGGTCGAGCCAGATATCGCTCTGGGCAGCGGTCAGGGGGAACACCTGTGCAGTCCTGGGATGGGGATTCATACACGGACGTCCGGGGCGGCGGCAGAAAAAAGCGTCATAAGATCCTTCTCATGTAATGCGCCTGCTAAGGGCGGTATCGCGGAATTTAAGCACCGGCCCCGGTGCCAGCATGACACCCGAAACCCGGACAACCCGCCGCGCTATCACGCCCCCGACTTGACAAGCCCGGGCCTGGAGCCGGGGTTTCACTGACGACTAAAACGGGATCTATCTGAAAGTTCCTGAAGGAAGACTTATAAGCCTGTAGGAAATCCACCATAGAACAGGCAGGCCGCTCGCCCAATCGGCACCAAGAGATAAAAATAAATCATTAATAATCAGTTAGTTAGATGATGTTTTTAGGCGCCAGCCAAGGGCGTCGGGGATAAGCGTCAAAATAATCCCGCTATTTTCATGGCAGTTTTGTCCCGGTGTTCCACGGCATACACCCGGTAAGTCCATGGGATTTAATGATATTTCCGACGATGGATCAGATTCATGGAGAACTGATCAACACCGGATCGCCTCTGCCCCCTGTTCGACGATCTGTCTACATCAAGGATGATGAATATGAGTTTGGCCTGCAGCATCAGCACCCTGGAAACCCCACATTTTTACTCTGAACTCGGCGAATTGATCGCCAGCACCGGCAACCAAGGTTTTGCCGCCAACATGCTGCACCTGGTGGGCAAACGCGTCCCCGTGAACCGGGTCGAACTCGGCGAGTGGACCCTCGATGAACACCAGGCCTGCCTGCTGGACATCACGCCCCTGGGCAGCGCCGCCCTGCAGGATGTCGCCCCCTGCAGCGCGCCCTGGCACCGCGAGGAACAGCCGCTGCTGAAGAAAATGATCGAGATGGACGACTCGCTGTTGATCCAGATGAACGCGCGCACCGCCGACCCAGCCAGCCAACCGGCCCGGGAGCCGTCCCACCAGTGCAGCCTGGTGTCGCGCAAATCCAATCGGCGCTGTGTCATCTCCTTTTACCGCCCTCACCATCAGCGGGTGTTTTCCCTGTTTGAACTGTCGTTTCTCAAGAGCCTCTCGCAAACCCTGTTGCCGCTGATCGAGCGGCATGCTCAGGCCAGCCGCCAATACACCACGAACAAACCCTGGGCCCCCAGTGTGCCGAGCGTGCCCGAGCAGGCCTTGTTGCATCGCGAGTTCGACGAGCGCCTGGCGCGCAGCGCGACGCTCCTTTCGGCGCGGGAAAAAGAAGTCTGCCTGGGGCTGCTGACCGGCGGCACCGTGCCGCAGATGGCGCAGCGGCTCAACGTCAAGACCAGTTCCGTGGAAACCTACCTCAAGCGCGCCGCGACCAAACTGGGAGTGAGTGGCCGCCATGGGCTGGCCAAGTGGATGGTCGGGGCATGACCGTGTTTTTTTCCAGTTCGCGTCAGGCTTCGCAGCGCCTGCGGCCAAGGCCCCTCATCAACAAATCGGCGCTGTGCCTGGCGATCCTGGCGTGGACCCTGGGCGGCTGCACGCTGATCCCGGACTACCAACAGCCCGAATCGCCAGCCCCGGCCCACTACCCCCAGGGGCCGGGTTACCAGGACACAACCCAGGCCACACCCGTGGCCACCACGGACTGGCAGCAACTGTTCCGCGACCCGACCTTGCAGCAGCTGATTCACAACGCCCTGGCCAACAACCGCGACCTGCGGGTGGCGGCCTTGAACGTCGAGGCGTTCCAGGCCCAGTACCGGATCCAGCGCGCCGACCTGTTCCCGGCGGTCAGCGCCAACGCCAGCGGCTCGCGCCAGCGCATGCCGCCCAGTGTCACCGGCACCGGCGAACGGGTGATCCAGTCGACCTATTCGGCGACCCTGGGCATCAGCGCCTATGAGCTGGATTTTTTCGGCCGTGTGCGCAGTCTTGGTGAACAGGCGAAGTTCGCCTACCTGGCCACCGAGGAAGCCCGGCGCAGTGCCCAGCTGAGCCTGGTGGCGAACGTGGCGAACGCCTACCTGACCTGGCGCGCCGATCAGGAGCTGCTGGTGCTGAGCCGCAAGACCCTGGACGCCAACCTGGAAAGCCTGCGCCTGACCACCCGTGGCAGCGGCGCCGGCAAACTGTCCAACCTGGATGTGCTGCAAGCCCGCACCAGTGTCGAAAGCGCCCGAGCCAGTCTGGCCCGTTATCAACGCCAGGTGGCCCAGGACCTCAACAGCCTGAGCCTGCTGGTGGGGGCCGACGTCTCGCCCACCCTGCCCGGCCAGCCCCTGGCCAGCGAGCTGATTGTCGCCCTGCCCGCCGGCCTGCCCTCCGACTTGTTGCAGCGGCGCCCGGACATTCAGCAAGCGGAATACAAACTGATGGCGGCCAACGCCAATATCGGCGCGGCCCGGGCAGCGTTCTTTCCCAGTGTCAGCCTGACGGCCAACGCCGGCTCTTCCAGCCTGGAACTGTCAGGGTTGTTCAGAGGGGGTTCCGGGGGCTGGACCTTCCAGCCGCAGATCAACCTGCCGATTTTCAACGCCGGCAGCCTGCGGGCCAGCCTGGATTACTCCCGGCTGCAAAAGGACATTCTGGTGGCCCAGTATGAAAAGTCGATCCAGAGCGCCTTCCAGGAAGTGGCCAACGGCCTGGCCGCGCGCCAGACCTACCAACAGCAGCTCAATGCCCAGCGCAACCTGGTGGACGCCAGCCAGGACTACTACAACATGGCGGAGCACCGCTACCGCATGGGCCTGGACAGCAACCTGGTGTTTCTCGATGCCCAGCGCTCGCTGTTCAGCGCGCAGCAGGACTTGATCAACGACCGGCTGGCGCAACTGATTGCCGAGGTCAACCTGTACACCGCCCTGGGCGGCGGCTGGCAGGCCGAAACAGGCCTGGCCACCTTGCCTGCGCCGGCCCGCGGCGGGTAGCGGCGGTCACAGCGACAGGCGCACCGCCAGCGCTGCCAGGGTCAGCAACAGCACGGGCAGCGTCAGCACAATGCCGACCTTGAAGTAATAACCCCAACCGATATGGATGCCCTTGCGGTCCAGCACGTGCAGCCAGAGCAAGGTGGCCAGGCTGCCGATCGGGGTGATTTTCGGCCCCAGGTCGCTGCCAATCACGTTGGCGTAGATCATCGCTTCCTTGATCACCCCCGTGGCTTGGCTGGCATCGATGGACAGCGCGCCAATCAATACGGTCGGCAGGTTGTTCATGATCGATGACAGCAGCGCCGTGAGCAGCCCGGTGCCCATGGCCGCGCCCCAGATGCCGTAGTGGGCGAACCCGTCCAGCCAACCGGCCAGGTGATCGGTGAGCCCGGCGTTGCGCAGGCCGTAGACCACCAGGTACATGCCCAGGGAGAAAATCACGATCTGCCAGGGCGCTTCCTTGAGCACCTTGCGCGTGGCGATATGCCGGCCACGGGCGGCAATCCCCCAGAGCAACGCAGCGCAAACCGCCGAAATGGCGCTGATGGGAATCCCCAGGGGCTCCAGGGCAAAGCAGCCCAGCAACAGAATACCGAGCACCCACCAACCGGCGATAAAGGTCGCCCGGTCGTGGATCGCGGTCTTCGGCTCGGCCAGTTGCGCCGGGTCGTAGGTCTCGGGAATGTCCCGTCGGAAAAACCACAGCAGCACGGCCAGGGTCGCCGCCACGCTCACCAGGTTGACCGGCACCATCACCGCGGCGTAGCGGTTGAAGCCGATCTTGAAGAAGTCGGCGGAGACGATGTTCACCAGGTTCGACACCACCAGAGGCAGGCTTGCGGTGTCGGCGATAAAGCCCGCGCCCATGACAAAGGCCAGGGTGGTGGCCTTGGAAAAGCGCAGGGCCAGCAACATCGAGATCACGATCGGGGTGAGAATCAGCGCCGCGCCATCGTTGGCGAACAGCGCCGACACCAGGGCGCCCAGCAGCACCATGAAAGCGAACAGCTTGCGCCCCCGGCCACGCCCCCAACGCGCCACGTGCAAAGCTGCCCAGGCAAAGAAGCCGGCCTCGTCCAACAGCAGGCTGATGATGATCAGGGCGACGAAGGTGCCGGTGGCGTTCCAGATGATCTGCCAGACCACCGGAATATCACTGAAGTGCACGACCCCGAAGAGCAAGGCCAATACCGCGCCGAACACGGCGCTCCAGCCTACGCCCAGGCCCTTGGGCTGCCAGATCACCAGGGTGATGGTCAGCAGGAAAATCAACGCAGCAGTCAGCATTGGCAACAGCCTTCAACAAGGAACGAAAAGGTCGGGGATCAGCAGCAGCGCACCGGGCGGTCCGCCATGCCCTGCAAGCGTTGCAGGTCAGCGGCCAGCCACGGACGGTTGGCGTCTAGGATGCCCTGCAACAGAGTGCCGACCCAGGGGGATAATTCCGGGTGCAGGCGATAATAAATCCACTGTCCCTGACGGCGATCGGCCAGCAACCCGCTGCTGCGCAGCAAGGCCAGGTGACGGGAGATTTTTGGCTGGCTCTGATTGAGGGCGGCGGTCAACTCGCAGACGCACAACTCGCCTTCACGGGCGATCAACAAGGCGATGCGACTGCGGGTCTCGTCGGCAAGGGCTTTGAACAGTTCGGCGGGGTTGAGCGAAGCGGACACGGGGACAGCCCTGGAGAAATGGAACGCCGAATATATGGAAAATCATATATTCAGTAAAGGGCTGTTTGATCGGCATCACCTCAAGCGCCGGCAGTCGGGCGCTCAAGGTGTGAGGCAAGGGCTCTAGACGTGACGCTCGACCCATTGCGCGTAGGCATTGATAAAGCTCTGCAGGAACGGCCGCGTGGCGTCGGACAAGGCGCCCGACTCGTCAAAGGCCGAGCCGGCGCCACCCAGGTAGGCCTCGGGCTGCTGCATGCACGGCACGTTGAGGAACACCAGGGACTGGCGCAGATGATGGTTGGCGCCAAAACCGCCGATGGCTCCCGGCGAAACGCTGATCACCGCCCCCGGCTTGCCGCTCCAGGCGCTCTGGCCATAAGGCCGCGAACCCACGTCGATGGCGTTCTTCAAAGGCGCAGGCACCGAGCGGTTGTATTCCGGGGTGACGAACAACACTGCGTCGGCTGCGCTCACTTGCTGGCGGAAAGTACTGTAGGCTGCCGGCGGTGTTACATCGATGTCTTCGTTGTAGAGCGGCAAGTCGCCAATCTCGACAATGCTCAACTTGAGGTTGGCCGGGGCCAGCTCGGCCAGGGCCAGCGCCACTTTGCGGTTGATCGAGGCTTTGCGCAGACTGCCCACCAGTACGGCGATCGTGTAGACCTTGCTCATGGTTGATTCCCGACTCTGTGCTTGAAGAAGTGACTAGTTATAGATGAGCCAGACCCGGTCTCGCCACCTCGCAGCGCTAAATAACCCAGGCAACACCCGCCTCCACCGGGGCGCAGACTATTTTTTTGAAGACGCAAAACTAACCCTGCCCCAGCAGGGTCTACAGCAGCGAAATTTGAGTGTTTATCTCCAGAGGTTCTAAGCAAATGGCAGCAGTACTCGTTGGACAATTCCATGCCCGGGACGCGGAAGGCCGTGTCTATTCCGTGCATGAGTTCCAGGAATCCACGCCTTCGCAAGACGGCCTGGCTGGCTCGGAGCCTGTCACCACCTATCGCCTGGCCATTGGCGACCGCGTCAAAAAACTCGATGACAACCAGTTTCTGCTGGTGCAATCGGACATCACCCTCACCCGTGAACCCGAGACCTTCGTTGCCTCATAACCCGGCCTTATGAGCAGAAGTCATATGCACGGACTTGGGTTAGGATTCAGCTCTTGAATCCCTCCCCCGCTGGACATGGACTTCACGCATGCGTTTACGCCATATCGAAGTGATTCAGGCGCTCCTGCAAACCGGCCACCTGGGCACCGCAGCCGAGTTGCTGCAGTTGCCGGTGGCCGAGGTCGAAGGTTTGCTGCGTGACGCCGAAAGCCAACTGGGCTTCATGCTCTTCGCCAGCGTGCGGGGACGCTTGCAGGCGACCCGCGAAGCGCGGGAGCTGCAAGCCGGCATCACCCAGGTCTACGACGCGTTCGAACCCCTGCTGCGCCTGGCCAACAGCCTCAAGCAGTACCAGGCGCCGCCACTGCGGGTGGTCGGCACCCCGCCCGTGGCCCAGCAATTGCTGCCCCAGGGCCTGGCGGCCTTGCGCCGACGTTTCCCCGATACCCCCTGCAACCTGGCCAGCCAAAGCACCCGGGAAATGGTCCGCAGCCTGCTACTGCGCGAATGCGACCTGGGCCTCGGCCTGCACGACCCCGATCACCCCGACATTGAGTGCCGGCCCCTGGCCCAGGGCAAGCTGCAACTGCTGGCGCCCCATGGCTGGCTGCAGCCGAAACAGAAATACATCGCCCTGCAGGACCTCGCCGGCCAGGCCATGATCGGCCTGGAAGGCCAGGACCCGCTGAGCGTGACCCTGGACAGCAAGCTGCAGAATGTTCGCCCCGCACCGCTGATCCAGACCCGGGTGCAGACCCACCAGATGATGCGCAGCATGGTCGAGGCCGGTGAAGGCCTGGCCATCGTCGACCCGTTTACCGCCCTGGGCGCCCGGGCCGGCGGGCTGGACGTGTGCCCGCTGTCGCCGCCGATCCTCGTCACCCTGTATGCCTTGAGCCTGCGCCACAGCGAGCCGACGCCAGCCATTGGCGCCCTGCTGGAACTGCTCACGGAACGGGCCGAAGCCCTGCTCGCTGGCTAGGCGGGCAACGCCCCAAGGCCTTCGTCGGCAAACAGTCGATACCAGAAAATCGCCACTTCGGCGGTCTGCGGATCGATGCCGCGATAGCGCAACTCATCCACACCGCCCACCACATACCCGCAACGCTCGTACAGGCGACAGGCCCCCAGGTTATTGTTCTGGGTTTCCAGCATGATCCCCGGCAAGCGCTTTTTACGGCTCCAGAACTGCGCCACATCGAGCAACGCCTTGGCCACGCCATGGCGCCGGGCCGGGGCATGCACCGCCAGTTCGTCGATATGGGCGTAGCCGTTCCAATTGGTGCTGACCACGATGTGGCCCACCGGCTGGTCGTCGAGAAAGGCCATGAAGATCTCGCTGTCGGCGGCGCCGCGGTAGCTGCCGAACTCCTCGGGGTCGATGCCGTAGCACTTGCGATAAGGCTGGATCGGCCGCAGCGGCCACTGCGCCACGGCCATGCCGCGCTGGGCCTCGGCGTAGGCACTGACCTCGAAGCTAAAGTCGCTGCACCAGACGTACTCGGCAAAGCTCGCCTCGGCCACCCGCACCGACAGGCCGGGGTATTTGGGGTTAACAGCAGGCTGCATAGCAGGAAACGTCCTCAAACCTTGGGCACTCACAGGTTGATGCAATCGACGGTGTAAACCCGCCCATCGCCTTGATCGTCATGTTGCAGCCCATGCACATCGGCCACAAAACCGGGGAAGCTACTGTCGAAGGCCCGTGCAAACGCCAGGTAATCGATGATCGAACGGGTGGACTCGGTAAAACGCTCGCCCGGCATGATCAGTGGGATGCCCGGCGGATAAGGCACCAGCATCACCGCGGCAATACGCCCTTGCAGGGCATCGATGGACACCGCTTCGACTTCGCCACGCACCAGGTGGTCATAGGCGTCGGCGGGTTTCATCGCCACCTCAGGCAGCACCGTGTACATGCGCTTCAGGTGCTTGGCCGTGGCGTTGCTGCGGTAACAGGCGTGCAGTTGGTCGCACAGGTCGCGCAAGCCCATGCCCTGGTAGCGCGTGGGGCTTTGCTGGGCGACGCTGGGCAAGCAGGCGCCGAGGCTGACGTTGGCGTCGTAGTTGCGCTTGAACTCCAGCAACTCGGTGAGCAAGGTGCTCCACTTGCCCTTGGTGATGCCCATGGAGAACAGCACCAGAAAGGAATACAGGCCGGTTTTTTCCACCACCAGCCCACGCTCCCACAGGAACTTGCTGACCACCGCCGCCGGAATCCCCCGCTCGCTCAAGGCGCCCCCCGCGGTCAGGCCGGGCATGACCAGGGTGACCTTGATCGGGTCCAGCAGCACATAGTCATCGGTGACCCCGGCAAAGCCGTGCCACTCCCCTTCCGGCTCCAACAACCAGTCGACGGTGTTGACCTGATCGATGCCGGCCACCTGCGGCGGCTGCCAGATGGAGAACCACCAGTCCTCGGCAGCAATGTGCTGGCGCAGATTGGCCAGGGCCCGGCGAAAACTCAGGGCTTCATCGAACATCTCTTGCAGCAGCGAGCGCCCCGCCGGCCCTTCCATCATGGCCGAGGCCACGTCCAGGGAGGCGATGATGCTGTACTGCGGCGAAGTGGAGATGTGCATCATGAAGGCTTCGTTGAAGCGATCCCGATCCAACTGCCGCGCGCCGCCGTCCTGCACATGGATCATCGACGCCTGGCTGAAGGCCGCCAGCAGTTTGTGGGTGGAATGGGTGGTGAACACCAACGGGCTGTCAGGCGAGCGCGAGGTGCCCATGCCATAACGCCCGGCGAAGAATTCGTGGAACGCCGCGTAGGCGTACCAGGCTTCATCGAAATGCAGCACCTCGACGCTGTTGCCCAGGCTCTGCTTGATCAGCTCGGCGTTGTAGCACAGGCCGTCGTACGTGGAGTTGGTGACCACCGCCAGCTTGACCTTGGGCGCCCGACCCCGCGTCAGGGGGCTGGCGTCGATCTTGGCCTGGATCGATTCGCGGCTGAATTCGCTGAGCGGGATCGGCCCGATGATCCCCAGTTCGTTGCGCTCCGGGCACAGGTACAGGGGGATGGCGCCGGTCATGATGATCGAGTGCAGCACCGACTTGTGGCAGTTGCGGTCCACCAGCACCAGGTCATCGCGGGCGACCATGGAGTGCCAGACGATCTTGTTGGCAGTGGAGGTGCCATTGATCACGAAGAAGGTATGGTCGGCGCCGAAATTGCGCGCCGCACGGGCCTCGGCTTCGGCCAGGGGGCCGGTGTGATCGAGCAGCGAACCCAGCTCCGGCACCGAGACCGACAAGTCCGAACGCAGGGTGTTTTCCCCGAAGAACTGATGGAACGCCTGCCCCACCGGGCTCTTGCGATAGGCCACGCCGCCGCCATGGCCGGGGGTGTGCCAGGAATAGTTGGAGTCGGCGGTGTGCTGCACCAGGGCCTTGAAGAAAGGCGGCAACAGGCCATCCAGGTAATTGCGTGCGGCGCGGGCCACTTGCCGGGCCAGAAAGGGCACGGTGTCTTCGAATAGGTAAAGAATGCCACGCAGCTGATTGAGCTCGCTCATGGCGTCGGCCGGGGCGTTTTCCAGGGTCACCTGCTCGCCCAGGGCAAAGATCGGCAGCGCCGGCGCACGCACCCGGGCCAGGCGGATCAGCCCCACCATGTTTTGCAGTAAATGGGTGTTTTCCCCAGCCCCTTCGGCGGCGATCAACATGCAGGCCAGGCCGTGATGGGTCGAGGCCACCAGCCGGCCTTCGGCGTAGTCCACGGCACAAAACACACTGAAGCTTTCCTGCTCCAGCTCGCGGGCAATACCACGAACCCGGTCGCCGGCCACGGTGTCGGCCTTGATGTCGCGGTGCACGATCAGGATCGGGAATTTCAGGTCTTTGTACATGGGGTCACGCATCCTGAGGCGGCAGGCCGCAGCCTGCCAATGAACTCAGGGTAGAAGCTCCCGGCGTGGTGTGTCACCCGCGCGGTAACAAAAGATCGCCCCTGGACACTTACTGCTGCTGGGCCTTGGCTTCAGCCATTTGGGTCCAGAGCGAAGGGCCACCGCTAGACTTGGCGATCAAGTCGAGGCGCACCTGGTGTTCGGTCAGCTCGGCCTCGGTGGCCCGGATGATGCGGGTGGGCTGGCGATCAGCCGGCAAGCGGCGGATTTCACTGCCACGCCCGCCGTCGGTACCGCCATTGCCATCGGAGGCGTTACCGGCCAGGGACAGGCTGGTCTGGCCACCGGTCATGGTCAGGAAGACGTCGGCGAGGATCTCCGAGTCGAGCAAGGCGCCGTGGAGTTCGCGGCCCGAGTTGTCGACGTCGTAGCGTTTGCACAAGGCGTCGAGGCTGTTGCGCTGGCCGGGGTGGCGTTCCCGGGCCATGACCAAGGTGTCGAGGATGGTGCAGTGCTGGGTGATATCCGCCAGGTCCTTGCGACCCATCAAGGCGAATTCGTTGTTGATGAACCCCACGTCGAACGGCGCGTTGTGGATGATCAGCTGTGCGCCCTTGATGAACTCGAAAAATTCATCGGCCACTTCAGCGAAACGCGGCTTGCCCACCAGGAACTCGTTGGTAATACCGTGGACGCCGATGGCGCCTTCGTCACTCTCACGGTCCGGCTGCAGGTACACATGGAAATGGCGCCCGGTGAGGCGCCGACCGATCAACTCGACGCAACCGATTTCAATGATCCGGTGGCCGTCGGTCACCGGCATGCCAGTGGTTTCGGTATCGAGTACAACAGATCTGTTGGCCATCAGGAATCGGTTCTCAGTGCTTCAAAAAGACGGGATTTTAACACGCTAAAGGCGCTGCGGGCGCTCGTCCGAAGAGCGGCGCCCGCACGGGTTCAGCTCTGCTTGTAACCGCGCACTTCGTCGACGCCACGGTTGGCCAGTTGGTCGGCACGCTCGTTGCCGTGGTGGCCGGTGTGGCCGCGAACCCACTTCCAGGTGACCTTGTGGCGGTTGACCTGGGCGTCGAGCTGCTGCCACAGGTCGGCGTTCTTCACCGGCTCCTTGGCGGCGGTTTTCCAACCACGCTTCTTCCAGTTGGCCATCCACTCGTTGATGCCCTTCATCACGTACTGGGAGTCGGTGACCAGCAGCACGTCGCACTCGCGCTTGAGCTCTTCGAGCCCGCGAATCGCCGCCAGCAGTTCCATGCGGTTGTTGGTGGTATTGGCTTCGCCGCCCCAGAGTTCCTTCTCCACGCCCTTGCACACCAGCAGTGCGCCCCAGCCGCCAGGGCCGGGATTGCCCTTGCAGGCGCCGTCGGTGAAGATTTCTACGCTATCGCTCATCCAAGCCTTCCATCAAAAATACGCGGCTCGCCGACCAGGATCGGCGATGCCTGGGCTGAGCACGCTCAGCCGCTGCTAAAAAATTAACCGTGGGGGGTCAAGACTCACTGTGACGCCGGTTGACCTTGGCCATCGGCAGCGGGACCAGCTTGCCCATAGGCTCGCGCCGGACCTGGCGCACCGGCCGCAGGCCGACCGCAATCTTGCGCGCCACCAATAGATAGAAGCCGCCGCCGGACAGTTGCCAGTTGCCGGCCACCCGTTCCCAGCCGGCCAGCCGTGCTTGCCAGGCGGACGACGCAAGCGGCGGACGATAGCACCCGAAGCGGCGTTTCTCCAGCGCGAAGCCCAGCAAGTTCAGCCAGTCGCTGAGCCGCGACGGCGAAATACAGCGCGCCTGGCGCAAGGCGTCATGGGCGAATACATGGCGCAAGCCCCAACTGCTCCAGGGGTTAATGCCGACGATCAGCAAATGGCCACCCGGGCGCACGCTGCTCGCCGCTTCCCGCAGCAGGCCGTGGGGCGACAGGCAGAAATCCAGGCCGTGTTGCAGCACCACCACATCGGCAGCGTGTTCGCTGAGGGGCCAGGCCTGCTCTTCGCAGACAATGTCCACCCCGGGCAACGGCGCGCCCAGGCGCACGTTGCGCTGCACCTGGGGCGCCACGGGCGGGGCATCCGCCGAGGGGCCGTAATGCACCAGGTAGCCACCAAAAAAAACGCCCCAGCTCTTCATCGAGCATGCGCCGTTCTTCGTCGAGCAAAAATTGCCCCAGGGGCCCGGACAACCAATCCCGGGCCGAGCTGATCAACGCCAGCCAGTCAGGATCGGCCTGAGCAAAGGCTTTATCGGTCATTGCGTTCTCCAACGGGCCAAGAAGCTCTAAGATGCGCCATAGTTTTCACCTTGGCGAATCCGACGATGATACAGATCAGTGCCCTGCCCGCGTTCACCGACAACTACATCTGGTTGTTACAAGATCCCACCCTCCAGCGTTGCGCGGTGGTCGATCCGGGTGACGCCGCACCGGTCCAGGCCTGGCTGCAACAGCACCCGGGCTGGGTCCTGAGCGACATCCTCATCACCCACCATCACCACGACCACGTGGGGGGCGTCGAAGCCCTGAAAAAAATCAGCGGGGCGCGGGTCCACGGCCCGGCCAACGAGCCGATCCCCGGGCGCGACGCGGCCCTGGGCGACCAGGACCGGGTCAACGTGCTCGGCCTGGAGTTCGAGGTCATCGCCGTGCCCGGCCACACCCTGGGGCACATCGCCTATTACCACAGCGACCTGCTGTTCTGCGGCGACACGCTGTTCGCCGCCGGTTGCGGCCGCTTGTTCGAGGGCACCCCGGAGCAAATGCACCATTCCCTTACCCGCCTGGCCGCCCTGCCCGACGACACTCGGGTCTATTGCACCCACGAGTACACCCTGAGCAACCTGCGCTTCGCCCAGGCCGTGGAACCCGACAACGCAGACATCGCGGCGCGCCTGCAAGAAGTAATCGAACGTCGGGAACAAGGGCAAATGACCCTGCCCTCGACCCTGGCCCTGGAGAAGCGCACCAACCCATTCCTGCGCACGGCCGAAACATCCGTTAAACAAAAAGCGGACGAACGGAATGGCCAGGATAACCCGTCGCAGACTGCGGTTTTTGCGGCCTTGCGCGCTTGGAAAGATAAGTTCTAAGCAGGCTATCTATTGGTACAAAAATTCTGAATGGTTGACCGCACCCGAGGTGCTTCCTAGAATCGCCCGACATTTTTGCCCGGAACTTACTTCCAGCCAATGTCGTCATCTATTCGTAATTCCATCAGTTCAGACGCATTGACGCGCTTGGCCCAGGCCATCGCCGTGGCTGTGTCGGCTACGCTCGCGGGGTGCCAAAGCACCGGCCCGGCCCCGCAGAGCGAAGCGACGCACACTCAGAATTTCAACGCCCGCATCAAGCAGAAACCGATCTGGTTGAGCACCCAGCAGCCAAGCCCGCAAATCCCCCAGGACGTCTGGGAACGCATGCGCCAGGGCTTCCAGTTGCAAGAAGGGTTGGGCGTCAACCCGCGTATTGAACAACAACGCCTGTGGTTCGCCAGCAACCCTTCCTTTCTGGAAAACGCTGGAGAACGCGGCAGCCTCTACATCCACTACATCGTCGAGCGTCTTGAAGAGCGCAACATGCCGCTGGAACTGGCCCTGTTGCCAGTGATTGAAAGCGCCTACAACCCGATGGCCTATTCCCGGGCCGACGCGGTGGGTCTCTGGCAATTCATTCCTTCCACCGGCCGCTACTTCAACCTGCGCCAGACCCGTTTCTACGATGGCCGACGCGACATCACCGCCTCGACCACCGCAGCCATGGACTACCTGACCCGCCTGCACGACATGTTCAACGGTGACTGGTTGCTGGCGCTGGCCGCCTACAACGCCGGCGAAGGCACGGTCAGCCGGGCCATCGAGCGCAACGAAAAGCTCGGCCTGCCCACCGACTACTGGAACCTGCCGCTGCCGGCGGAAACCCAGGCCTACGTGCCCAAGCTGCTGGCCCTGTCGCAAGTGGTACTGGCGCCGGAAGCCTACGGCGTCAACCTCAACCCGATTGCCAACGAGCCGTACTTCCAGGTGGTCGAGATCAACCAGCGCATGGACCTGTCCAAGGTCGCGGCGGTGGCCAACATCGACGAGGACGAGCTGTTCCAGCTCAACCCGGCGTTCAAGCAACGCACCACCATCGACGGCCCGCAGCACCTACTGGTGCCAACCTCCAAGGCGCAGTTGCTGACCACCAGCCTGTCGACCATGCGCCCCGAAGAACTCATCAGCCAGCGTCCGCTCAAGCCGGTGTTCGAAGGCGCGACCCGCACCGAGATCGCAGGCGCCAAGCGCACCTACCGGGTCAAGCGCGGCGACAACCTGGGCACCATTGCCAAGGCCAACAAGGTCGACGTCAAGGACCTGCAACGCTGGAACCAGTTGACCGGCAAGAACCTCAAGGTCGGCCAGACCCTGGTCATGCAGGACAAAAGCAAGCGCATTTCGGGCCGCAGCACCACGGTGGTCGCGGCCAACAACAAGAAGTCGACCCAGTACAAGGTCAAGCAAGGCGACTCGCTGTACATGGTTGCCAAGCGCTTCAACGTCGAAATGCAACACCTCAAGCGCTGGAACCCACGCGCCGGCCAGGCCCTGAAGCCGGGCCAGATGCTGACGGTCTACCTACCGCATTAAGCTGATCGCCGGCGAGCCCGCTCCTGTAGGAGCCGGCTCGCCGGCGATTGCGTTCTACCCCCGTTCCCCCGCATTCCACCCCCGCCCTGCCCCCCTCGCTGACACACCAGCACCCGGCGACCCGGGATGGCCTTTTTCCTGCCCAGACAAGCTGTTACTGTACGGCCCACAAAGCCCAAGCCGCCTGGACCGGATCCCTGACTTGATGCGTCCCCTGCTCCCGCTACTAATCAGTCTGGCCTTGAGCTTTCCCGCAAGCGCGACAATTACCGAAAGTCATGGTTATGCGCAGTTCGGCACGCTCAAGTACCCAGCCAAATTCACCCACTACGACTGGGTCAACCCCGCAGCGCCGAAAGGCGGCACCTTGCGGGTCATGGCATTTGGCACCTTCGATACCCTCAACCCCTACACCTTCAAGGGCACCAGCCCGGTCACCACGGCCAATTTCCTGCAGTACGGGGTCAATGAGCTGAATGAGCCGCTGATGGTGGGCACCGGTATCTACGCCCCCTCCGGCGACGAGCCCACGTCCAGCTACGGCCTGATCGCGCGCTCCGTGGAATACAGCGAGGACCGCAGCTGGGTGGTGTTCAATCTGCGCCCCGAAGCACGCTTCCACGACGGCACGCCGATCACCGCCTATGACGTGGCGTTTTCCTATCGCCTGCTGCTCAAGGAAGGCCACCCGCAATACCGCACCAACCTGCAGGAAGTGGCACGGGTCGACATCCTCGGCCCGCAGCGCATCCGCTTTGTGTTCAAGCGCAGCGGCAATCCGCTGCTGATCCTGCGCCTGGGCGAATTGCCGGTGCTGCCTCAGCATTACTGGAAGGGTCGCGACTTCAAGGCCACCACTTTCGAGCCGCCCCTGGGCAGCGGGCCCTACCGCATCACCCAGGTGCAGCCGGGGCGCCAACTGGTGTTCGAGCGGGTCAAGGACTACTGGGGCCAGGACCTGGCGGTGAACCGCGGCTTCAATAATTTCGACAAGGTCGAGGTGGAGTTCTACCGCGACAGCGATGTGGCCTTCGAAGCCTTCAAGGCCGGCGAGTTCGACATCTACATCGAGCACCAGGCGAAGAACTGGGCCAACGGCTACCACTTCCCGGCGGTCAATCGCGGCGACGTGATCAAGGCCGAGGTGGCGCACCAGATTCCCACCCAGACCCAGGGCCTGTTCATGAACACCCGGCGCAGCACCTTTGCCGACGCCAAGGTTCGTGAAGCCCTGGGGCTGATGTTCGATTTCGAGTGGACCAACCGCACCCTGTTCAGCGGCGCCTACAAACGCGCCACCAGCTACTACCCCAACAGCGAGTTCGCCGCCAGCGGCCTGCCCCTGGGCCACGAATGGCTGCTGCTGTCGCCCTACCGCGAGCAACTGCCGGCCAAGCTCTTCACCCAGCCCTTCACGCTGCCCCAGACCGACGGCCGCGGTATCCCCCGGGAAACCTTGCGTCGCGCCCTGGGCCTGCTTGGCGAGGCCGGCTGGACCCTCAACGGCCAGCGCCTGGTGAACAGCGCCGGGCAGCCGTTGCGCTTCGAGGTGCTGCTGGTCAACCCCAACCTGGAACGCATCCTCCAGCCCTACATCGAGAACCTGGCCAGCATCGGCATCGACGCGCGCCTGCGCACCGTGGACCGGGCCCAGTACAAGCAGCGCCTGGACCAGTTCGATTTCGACATGATCCTCATGACGATGAACCAGACCCTGAGCCCGGGCCTGGAGCAGTGGCAGTACTTCCACTCCAGCCAGGTCGGAGTCAAGGGCAGCAAGAACTACGCAGGCATCAACAACCCTATCGTCGATCACCTGCTGGAACAGTTGCTGGCCGCCCAGAGCCGCGACGAACAACTGGCCGCCGGCCGGGCCCTGGACCGGGTCCTGCTGTGGCAGCACTACATGATCCCCAACTGGTACATCAACTATCACCGCCTGGCGTACCGTAACCGGTTCGCCTTCGTCACCACGCCGCCCTATAACCTGGGCCTCAATGCCTGGTGGCTGAAAGCTTCGGAGAAAGCCCAATGATGCCTTTGCGTAACCTGCTCCTGCGCACCAGCGGCCTGTTGCTGATGGGGGTCGCCTGCATCGCCCAGGCCGCCCCGCAACACGCCCTGACCCTGTACAGCGAGCCGCCGAAGTACCCGGCCAATTTCAAGCACTTCGACTTCGTCAACCCCGACGCGCCCAAGGGCGGCACCTTCCGCGAGGCCGGCTTCGGCGGCTTCGACAGCCTCAACCCGTTCATCAACAAGGGCGTGCCGGCGGACAACATCAGCCTGATCTACGACACCCTGATGCGCCAGAGCCTGGACGAGCCCTTCACCGAGTACGGCCTGGTGGCCGGGCAGATCGAGAAGGCCCCGGACAACAGCTGGGTGCGCTTCTACCTGCGCCCGCAAGCACGCTTCCATGACGGCCAGCCCATCCGCGCCGAAGACGTGGTGTTCAGTTTCAATACCCTGACCCAGTCCGGCGCGCCGCTGTACCGCACCTACTACGCCGACGTCGCCGAAGTGATTGCCGAAGACCCGCTGCGGGTGCTGTTCAAGTTCAAGCACAGCAACAACCGCGAGCTGCCGCTGATTCTCGGCCAATTGCCGGTGCTGCCCAAGCACTGGTGGGCCACCCGGGACTTCAACAAAGGCAACCTGGAGATCCCCCTGGGCAGTGGCCCGTACCAGGTTTCGGAGGTCAAGGCTGGGCGTTCGATCCGCTACCAGCGGGTCAAGGACTACTGGGCCAAGGACCTGCCGATCAACCGCGGCTTCTACAACTTCGACGTCATGGCCACCGACTACTACCGCGACAACACCGTGGCCCTGGAGGCCCTCAAGGCCGGGCAGTTCGACTTCTGGCTGGAGATGAGCGCGAAGAACTGGGCCACCGCCTACAACACCCCGGCCGTGGCCCAGGGCCGCCTGATCAAGGAGCAGATCGTCAACGGCAACCCCACCGGCATGCAGGGCTTTGTCTTCAACACCCGGCGCCCGGTATTCCAGGACGTGCGCGTGCGTGAGGCCCTGAGCCTGCTGCTGGACTTCGAGTGGAGCAACAAGCAGCTGTTCAACGGCGCCTACACCCGCACCCGCAGCTACTTCGAAAACTCGGAAATGGCCGCCACCGGCCTGCCCGGCCCTGACGAACTGAAAATCCTTGCGCCGCTGCGCGACAAGCTGCCGGCCCAGGTCTTCAGCGAGGCCTATGCGCCGTCGGTGTCCGATGGCAGCGGCATGATCCGCAACCAGCAGCGCCAGGCCTACCAACTGCTGCAGGAGGCCGGCTGGCGCATCGTCGACGACAAGATGGTCGACGCCCAGGGCAAGCCGGTGGTGATCGAATTCCTCCTGGCCCAGACCGAATTCGAGCGGGTGTTGCTGCCGTTCAAACGCAACCTCAGCGACCTGGGGATCGACCTGGTGATCCGCCGGGTCGATGTCTCGCAATACATCACCCGCCTGCGTTCGCGGGACTTCGACATGGTGGTGGGCAGCTTCCCCCAGTCCAATTCGCCGGGCAACGAACAGCGTGAATACTGGAAGACCTCCAGCGCCGACAACCCCGGCAGCCGCAACTTCATCGGCCTCAAGGACCCGACCATCGACGCCCTGGTGGAAGACCTGATCAACGCCGACTCGCGCAGCAGTCTGGTGGCCCATGCCCGAGCCCTGGACCGGGTGCTGCAATGGGGCTACTACGTGATCCCCAACTGGCACATCAAGACCTGGCGCGTGGCCTACTGGAACCACATCGGCCACCCGAGCGTCTCGCCCAAGTACGACGTCGGCACCGCCACCTGGTGGATCAAGCCCGATGCCAAGCCGGCGGTCGAACCGAGCCCTCAGGAGCCGGCCGCTGCAGCCGGCGCGGAGCAATAAGATGCTGGCCTATATCGTTCGCCGATTGCTGCTGATCATCCCCACCCTGCTGGGCATCCTGCTGATCAACTTCGTGATTATCCAGGCCGCGCCGGGCGGGCCGGTGGAGCAGATGATCGCCAAGCTCGAAGGGTTCGAAGGCGCCACCAGCCGGATTGCCGGCGGCGGTGCCGAAGTCTCGGTGGCCGGTTCCAGCTACCGCGGCGCCCAGGGCCTGGACCCGGCCCTGGTCAAGGAAATCGAGAAGATGTACGGCTTCGACAAGTCGGCGCCGGAACGCCTGTGGATCATGATCAAGAACTACGCCAGCCTGGACTTCGGCGACAGTTTCTTCCGTGACGCCAAGGTGGTGGACCTGATCAAGGAGAAGATGCCGGTGTCCATCTCCCTCGGGCTGTGGAGCACCCTGATCATGTACCTGGTGTCGATCCCTTTGGGGATCGCCAAAGCCACCCGCCACGGCAGCCACTTCGACGTCTGGACCAGCTCGGCGATCATCGTCGGCTACGCCATCCCGGCGTTCCTGTTCGCCATCCTGCTGATCGTGGTGTTCGCCGGCGGCAGTTACTTCGACTGGTTCCCCCTGCGCGGCTTGACCTCCAACAACTTCGACCAGTTGAGCTGGGGCGGCAAGATCCTCGATTACTTCTGGCACCTGGCACTGCCGGTGACCGCCCTGGTGATCGGCAACTTCGCCACCATGACCCTGCTGACCAAGAACAGCTTCCTCGACGAAATCAACAAACAATACGTGGTCACCGCCAAAGCCAAGGGCCTGACCCAACGCAAGGTGCTGTACGGCCACGTGTTCCGCAACGCCATGCTGCTGGTGATCGCCGGCTTCCCCTCGGCCTTTATCGGCATCTTCTTCACCGGCTCGCTGCTGGTGGAAGTGATCTTCTCCCTCGACGGCCTGGGCCTGATGAGTTTTGAAGCGGCGATCAACCGCGATTACCCGGTGGTGTTCGGCACCCTGTTCATCTTCACCCTGCTGGGGCTGGTGGTGAAACTGATCGGCGACCTCACCTACACCCTGGTCGATCCGCGCATCGACTTCGACAGCCGGGAGCATTGAGATGAAATTGTCCCCCCTCAATCGTCGGCGCTTCGAGCGCTTCAAGGCCAACAAACGCGGCTGGTGGTCACTCTGGCTGTTCCTGGTGCTGTTCGGCCTGAGCCTGGGTGCCGAGCTGATCGCCAACGACAAACCCTTGGTGGTGCACTACGACGACGACTGGTATTTCCCGGCCCTCAAGCGCTACCCGGAAACCACCTTTGGCGGTGAATTCCCCCTGGAAGCCAACTACAAGAGCCCCTACATCCGCGAGCTGCTGGCGGCCAAGGACGCCTGGGTCTTGTGGGCACCGATCCCCTTCAGTTACCAGAGCATCAACTACGACCTGCGCGTACCGGCCCCGGCACCGCCCTCGGCGGACAACCTGCTGGGCACCGATGACCAGGGCCGCGACGTGCTGGCCCGGGTGATCTACGGCTTCCGCATTTCCGTGCTGTTCGCCCTGACCCTGACCATCCTCAGCTCGATCATCGGCGTCATCGCCGGGGCCTTGCAGGGTTTCTATGGCGGCTGGGTGGACCTGGCCGGGCAGCGTTTCCTGGAGATCTGGTCCGGGTTGCCGGTGCTCTACCTGCTGATCATCCTCGCCAGTTTCGTCCAGCCCAACTTCTGGTGGTTGCTGGGGATCATGCTGCTGTTTTCCTGGATGAGCCTGGTGGATGTGGTGCGCGCCGAGTTCCTGCGCGGGCGCAACCTGGAATACGTGCGGGCCGCCAGGGCTCTGGGCATGCAGAACGGCGCAATCATGTTCCGCCACATACTGCCCAACGCCATGGTCTCGACCATGACCTTCATGCCGTTCATCCTCACCGGCGCCATCGGTACCCTGACCGCCCTGGACTTCCTCGGTTTCGGCCTGCCCCCGGGCGCGCCGTCCCTGGGCGAGTTGGTGGCCCAGGGTAAATCCAACCTGCAAGCACCCTGGCTGGGCATCAGCGCCTTTGCCGTGCTGGCGATCATGTTGAGCTTACTGGTGTTTATCGGCGAGTCCGCCCGCGATGCCTTCGACCCGAGGAAATGAGATGAATCAGGACAATCTGATCGAAGTCCGCGACCTTGCTGTCGAGTTTGTCGTCGGCGAACAACAGCAGCGCGTGGTCGAAGGCATCAGCTTCGACATCAAGCGGGGCGAAACCCTGGCCCTGGTGGGCGAAAGCGGCTCGGGCAAATCGGTCACCGCCCACTCGATCCTGCGCCTGCTGCCCTACCCGCTGGCCCGGCACCCGTCCGGCACCATCAACTATTCCGGCCAGGACCTGCTGACCCTGAAAGAGAAAACCCTGCGCCATATCCGCGGCAACCGGATCGCCATGATTTTCCAGGAGCCCATGACCTCGCTGAACCCGCTGCACAGCATCGAAAAGCAGATCAACGAAGTGCTCGGCCTGCACAAAGGGCTGACCGGCAAGGTCGCCACCCAACGCACCCTGGAACTGCTGGAGCTGGTGGGCATCCCCGAGCCGCACAAACGCCTCAAGGCCCTGCCCCACGAACTCTCCGGCGGCCAGCGGCAACGGGTGATGATCGCCATGGCCCTGGCCAACGAACCGGAGCTGCTGATCGCCGACGAGCCGACCACCGCCCTGGACGTCACCGTGCAGTTGAAGATCCTAGAGCTGCTCAAGGAACTGCAGGCGCGTCTGGGCATGGCCTTGCTGTTGATCAGCCACGACCTGAACCTGGTGCGGCGCATCGCCCATCGTGTGTGTGTGATGCAGCGCGGGAGAATTGTCGAGGAGGCGTCGTGCGAGCAGCTGTTCAGCGCCCCCCAGCACCCCTACACCTGTGAACTGCTGAGCGCCGAGCCCAGCGGTGGCCCCGCCAGCAACCCGGTGGGCCCGCCGATGCTGGAAGTCGAGGACCTGAAAGTCTGGTTCCCGATCAAGAAAGGCCTGTTGCGCAGCACCGTCGACCACGTCAAGGCGGTGGACGGCATCCACTTCAGCCTGCCCCAGGGCCAGACCCTGGGCATCGTCGGCGAAAGCGGCTCGGGCAAGTCCACCCTGGGCCTGGCGATCCTGCGCCTGATTGGCAGCCAGGGCTCGATCCGCTTCGAAGGCCAGCAGCTCGACGCCTTGTCCCAGCAACAGGTACGGCCGCTGCGCCGGGAAATGCAGGTGGTGTTCCAGGACCCGTTCGGCAGCCTCAGCCCGCGCATGAGCGTGAGCCAGATCGTTGGCGAGGGTTTACGCATCCATAAGATCGGCAGCGAGGCCGAACAGGAGCTGGCGATCATCGAGGCCCTGAAGGAAGTCGGCCTGGACCCGGAAACCCGTCACCGCTACCCCCACGAGTTTTCCGGCGGCCAACGCCAGCGCATCGCCATTGCCCGGGCCCTGGTGCTCAAGCCCCGGCTGATCCTGCTGGACGAGCCGACGTCAGCGCTGGACCGCACCGTGCAACGCCAAGTGGTGGAACTGCTGCGCAAGCTGCAAAGCAAGTACAACCTGACGTACCTGTTTATCAGCCACGACCTGGCGGTGGTCAAAGCCCTGAGCCACCAGTTGATGGTGGTCAAGCAAGGCCGGGTGGTGGAGCAAGGCGACGCGCAGCAGATCTTTGCCACCCCGCAACACGCCTATACCCAGCAACTGCTGGAAGCCGCCTTTCTGGTGCCGGCCCGCGCCGAGTAAAACCGCCGACACGGGGGCTGGCCAACGCCGCCCCCCGCGCCGTCAGCGCCTGCGCTTGCCAGCGTGTTTGTGCAAATACATGGCCTTGTCGGCATCCGCCAGCAGTTCTTCGATACCCAGGTGGCGATCAGCCTCGAATTCGATCTGACCGACGCTGAAGCGGATGTCATAACCGCGCTGCAGGGTGGCATTGCGCTCGTCGAGGATCTCTTGCAGGCGCGCCATGATCGCCGTGGTTTCCACGTGGTTGGAGCCGGTCAGCAAGGCCACGAACTCATCACCGCCCAGACGGCCGATCACGTCGCTTTCGCGGAAGGCGATGCGCAACACATCGGCAAAGGTTTTCAACGCTGCATCGCCCTCGGCGTGGCCGAAGGTGTCGTTGATGTGCTTGAACTCATTCAGGTCGAAAAACAGCAGGGTTGCGGGTCGGTCCAGGCGTCGGCAGGCCGCCAGGGCATGCCGCGCCAGGGCCTCGAAGCCGCGCCGATTGGAGAGCAGGGTCAGCTCGTCCATGCTCGCCATCTGCACCGCCGCCAGCTCTTGCTCGGCCATGCGCGCCAGGTCCCGCAACAGGTCCCGCTCTTCGTCGTCCAGGTCCCGCGGCCTGACGTCGATCAGGCACAGGGTGCCGAGCTTGGCGCCGTGGCCCACGGTCAACGGGTAGCCGGCGTAAAAACGAATGCCCGGCTCGCCGATCACCAAGGGGTTGTCATGGAAACGCAAGTCCAGGGTGGCGTCGTGGATCAACAGGATCTGGTCCCCCAGAATCGCGTGCCCGCAAAACGACAGGTCCCGGGAGGTTTCACTGGCACACAGGCCAAAGCACGATTTGAACCACTGCCGATCACTGTCCACCAGGCTGACCAGGGCAATCGGCACGTTGAACAAACGCTTGGCCAGGCGTGCCACACGGTCGAAACGTTCCTCGGCCGGGGTGTCCAGTACGTTCAAGCCCTGCAAGGTCTTGATGCGTTCGGCTTCGTTGGCGGGTTTGCTGGGCGCTAGCATCACACTCTCCATAAGTAGCGGTGGGCAATAGCGTAGTTCAGCCTGGACCTGCGCGGCACCGATCCCCTCAGCGGCCTGCGACCGAGACGCTCAAGCCCCAGGACAAGACGACGGAAGGCCCCTGTTACAGCCCCCTGCCACGCTGCCTTTTTATTGGCCAAACGCGTAGATTGAGCGCGCCCTGTTCCTTCTCCACGCACAAGGATGCCTCCGTGGCCAGCCCCGCCGATTCCCGTCCCGAAAAAAGCCTGTCGCGCCTGATGCTGGAGCTGTTGTGGCAATTGGCGGTGCTGCTGGTGCCGATCTTCCTGGTCACCGTGCTCCCGCCCCTGCTGGCGCTGGCGACGTTGCTGGTATGCGCCGCACTGATGACCCTGGCAGCGCGGCTGGGCTGGCCCCGGGGTGCCCGCGGCCTGGCGCGAGTGATGAGCGGCGCGGCCTTCGGCTTCGGTTTCAGCCTGGGCCGGGCCCTGCCGGCGTACTGGGACATCGCCGGCGCGGCCATCGGCATGTTCGCCGCATTGGCCTGCGTCGCCAGCCTGGAGCGTCGCCTGGGCCTGAGCCCCGCCAAACACTCCCAGGCCGGCGCCAGCGGCGGGCCCAGCGCCTGGGGCGGCGACGAACCCCAGCACACCCCCGAAGGCCAGCCGATCCGCGTGTTCAACCACGGTGAAATCGCCATGGGCGGCCCCACCTATTGCGATTACCTGTTTCCCGATGGCGTGTTGCTGCAAGGGGTCGGTTCCTCGGCGCGCTTCTCCAACGATGGCCGCTACTTCGCTGCGACGCTGCCGTCGCGCCAGCAATGGGGCCTGCTGATTCTCGACCGCCCGCAGCGGCGCCTGTACCACTGCGACTACAGCGAGTTCTGGGAACTGGACAGCTTCGCTGACGACACTCTGGACGGCCGCCACAGCCCGCTGGTGGACAACAGCCCGCGCCAGCACGGCCTTGAGCAACTGTTGCAAGGGGCCAAGGCCGTGGACCTGGTGCCGGTCGCCGACCTGTGGCTGGAGCCCGGCGCCTGGCACGAGCGCCTGACCGGGGCGCCACTTGAAGAGACATCCCCCGATGGCGCCCAGCGCCTGCATGGCCAGATGGCCCTGCCCGCCAGCCTCGCCTCGTTGCCCCAACCCCTGGAACCGCTGCGCGCGCCGCCCTATCGACTGAGCCTGAATGGCCAGGCCTCGGGCCTGCTGATCGGCGCCGAGGACAGCCGCGTATGGAGCGCCGACGGCCGTGCCCTGGCGTGTCTTGCCCGCCAGGAAAGCGACCCGGAAACCAGCGGTTATTGGCTGTGGCAACAGGATCGGGGCTGGCGCCGGCTGCCCGAACCTTGGGTGGCCAGCCCTGCGGAGCCGTCCTTCTACTGGCGTCAACTGCTGAGCCTAGACGAGCAGCACCTGCGCATCGACGCCTACCTGGACTGCGCCCAGCCGGACCACGGCACCTACGGCTACCGCTTGCACAGCATCCACAGCGACACCGACACCCAAGTCGGCCACGACCCGCAAGGCCGCATGCTGATCGCCGACCTGCCCCTGGCTCGCACCCAGCTGGTCATGCCCCTGGACAGCCTGGGCCAGCGCGGCGCCAGCGACCTGGAGTCCGCGCCGCTGTTGGACGGCCAGCGCGCCCGCCTGAGCTGGCTGGCGGACAACCGCGATGGCCTGGGTGCCTATCGCTGCTGCATCGGCGACTGGCAACTGCCGGGGCGCTGGCAGTTGGATCACCGGGTCTCGGACTGCGGCCGCTACCTGGCGCTGTTGCCTTTTGTCGAGGCCCCAGCCGTCTGCGGTCAGGTCCAGGTGGCCGATCTGCAGCAGCGCCGTCTGCTGGCCGGGCCGCCGATGCTGCCCGCGCGCCTGCTGGACTTTCGCGACGGCCGCCTGAGCCTGGCCGCCATCACCGGGCGCCTCGACAACCCGCGCCACAGCCAGCCGCTGCAACGAGCCAATCAACCGGCTCCGCCCGCCGAGGAAGCGGCCGCCTTCTGCCAGGACCGCGATGATTCACGGCTGCTTTATGAAGTACTCCGGGTGCAGGTCGGCGATCACTCATTGCGCCTGCTGCCCCGCTGGCGCCTAGTGGACCGGCCCCAGTCGGCCACCGCCGATGGCGACTTTATCCAGCCGGCGGCCAACGGTGAGGACGCCGCCTGGCTGTTCGGCAGCGAAACCGATTACGCCGACAGTTGGCTGCGCCCCGGCAGCCCGCGCCTGGGCGGGCATCTGCTGACCGCGTCCGGCTGTGCCCTGAGCGACCTGGCGCCGTCGATGATCTGGTCCCCCGCCGCCCGCTACCTGGCGCTGACCCGCTATTGCAGCGAGCGTGATGATCGGCAGGAGGATCGCTATGGCTGGCAAGTGCTGCTCTTGGATGTGCGTGACCACTGCCTGCGCACCTGGCCCCAGCGCCTGCACCATCGGCCGCAGTTCGAAGCCTTCAGCGGCGACAGCCTGCGCCTTCGCCTGTTCACCCGCGACTGGCAAGCCGACGATGACGACGACCGCGGCCGCCTGCTGAAGCTGAACCTCAGCGAGCTGTTGAGCCTGCCGGGCACACCGCTGATTGAGCAACAGGGGTTGTGGCTGGACAGGGCCGAGCTGACCCACCTCAGCGCCTGGCAAGCCGTGCAACGCCCGCAAAGCCTGTACTTTGGCGCCCCCTCGGAAGAGGGCTAACAGGCGTTCACGGCTGTTTGACGTAGGTGCCAGCGATATCGCGGCCCTCATGGTTGCCCGACACCAGCAGCGCCCCCCTGAGGAACTGCACCCGGTAACCGCGCCGGGCCTGAGGGTCCCAGGCGATGGCCAGGTTGCTGGCGGTCAAGGGCACACGCTGCTGCATCACCAAGGGGGCGGCCCCGGGCTGCTCCAGGCGCAATTGCAGATCGGCGCTGCCCAGGTCGTGGGGGTTGGGGCCGGGAATGATCTTCACGGTCAACTCGGCGCGGCGCTGGGTCGCGTCGTCGCGCATCAGGTAGCGACCGCTGCGCTGGTTGTCGGCCACCGAGCCGAGCTTGTCCGGCGCGACCTCGACGCTGACGCGCCGCAGGCTGCCGTTGAAGCGTTTGCCGCCGTGGGTCCAGACCGCGCCGCGGTTGCCCTGGGGATCGTCTTCGGTGTGCACATACCAGGTACCGCTGACCTCGCCGTTTGCGCCGGACTCCACCAGGGTCACGCTGCCGGTCTCATAGTCGCCCCCCACCACGCGGATCGGCTTGCCGCTGCCGCCACGGGGGTAACGCACTTCACCCACCAACACTTCGCCCTGGCGCTGCCACCAGAGTTCCACCGGGAGCTTGCCGTTGAGGGTGCCGCTGAACACCTCGGGCGCCTCGCTGTAGGGCCCCTCAAGGTGCGAATGTTCCTGCCACTGGCCGTTGACCAGGGTGCGGACGCTGACGTTGAAGTAATCCCGAGGCATGAAGGCCTCTTGCTCGGGAGGGTTGTAAAGTTCTTCCGTGCGCTCTTCGACCATCACCGGCAGGTTGTTGTGCACCTCCCAACTGGCGTCCTGGTGCCAGCAGCAGCCGCTTTTGGTCCAGGTGTGCAAGCGTCGGCGCTGCCCATCGGTCTCGAACATGCCCAGTTGCCCGTCGCGGGTCAGGTCGGAAAATGCCTGGCTCAATTGCAGGCGCCGGGTGGCAGGGTCGAACAGATAGACATCGTAGGACGGCCCGCCGTAGCCGCCTTCGCTGCCATTGCGCAGGGCCAGGTCTTGCTCGCCGTCAAAGTTGAAATCGTCGAAGAACAGCACGCTCTGGTCGCCGTACATCGGCGCCTGGCCCGTGGACAGGCTGCCGTCGGTCTTGAGGGTGGCATAGGCCTCGGGCGAAACCAGGGTTTGCAGCAGTTCGCCGCTGGCCTTGTCACGCAGGCTGACGGTGGCCGGCGCCGGGTCATAACTGGTGGCCGGTGCCTGGGCAAATCGCAGCTCGATGGCGTATTTCTGCGCCGGGTCCGTGAGGCGGTACACCAGTGGCTCGGCAACGGCCGAGGTGGCCAAGAGCAGGCTGGCAAACACCAGCGCAGGGCGGATCAACATAAGACACGGCATCCTTGCAAAACCATCAGGGGCGCGCAGTTTAGCGGCAAGCCGGGGTCACCGACACGGCTCCGTAAAAGCAAACCAATATCATTTGCAGGGCCAGTGGGCTTTTTGCTTTAATCGCGATCAATTCCCATTTGCACCCTAGGCGCCCGGCGCCGGATGGACACTGTGTTTTCGACGCCACCTCCCGCTTCCGCCCTGGTCCAGAGCCTGTATCACGCCCATCACCGCTGGCTCTACGAGCTGCTGCGGCGGCGCCTGAACAACGCCTGCGATGCCGCCGACCTGGCCCATGACATCTTTGTCCGGGTGCTCAAGCGGCCGCCTGCCCTGAGCGGCGACGTACACCAGCGTTCGTACCTGGCGACCATCGCCCGCGGCCTGTGCGTCGACCATTGGCGCCGGCGGCAGCTGGAACAGGCCTGGCTCCAGGCCCTGGCCGCGCGCCCCGCCCCCCTGCAACCCTCGCCGGAACACCAGGCGATCATCGTCGAGACCCTGTACGAGGTGGACGCCATGCTGGCGCGCCTGCCGTCCAAGGTGCGCGAAGCCTTTCTCCTGGCCCAGCTCCATGACCTGCCCTACAAGGTCATTGGCGAACGGCTTGGCGTCGGCGAACGCATGGTCAAGAAGTACCTGGCCCAGGCGCTGATGCATTGCGCGATCCTCGAGGCCGAGCTCGACGGCCTGTTGCTGGAATGACCCCGATGAATGACGCCCAGCCCGGCAAACTCAGCCATGCCAGCCTGGAACAGGCCGCCCAGTGGTACGTGCAGTTGCACGACCAGCAGGTCACCGAGCAACAGCGCCAGCACTGGCGCAACTGGGTCGAACAGAGCCCGGAGCACCGCCTGGCCTGGGGCTATGTGGAGCGGATCAGCCAGCGTTTTGCGCCCCTGCATGACGGCGCCGGGCAACAGGCCGCGAGCCAGGCCCTGCGCAGCGCCGGTCGCAGTGCCCCGGGGCGCCGCCAGGTGCTGGGCAGCCTGTTGCTGCTGGGGGCCGGCAGCCTACTGGGTTGGGGCACCTGGCGCGGCACCCCGCTGCCCCAGGCCCTGAGCCGCTGGCGCGCGGACTACGCCACCGGCACCGGGGAAACCCACGAAGCCCGGCTCAGTGATGGCAGCCGCGTCTGGCTCAATGCCCTGAGTGCCCTGGACGTACGCTACAGCCCCGTGGAGCGCCTGTTGCTGCTGCACCTGGGGGAAGTGCTGATCGACACCGCCAAGGACCCGCAACGGCCGTTTCTGCTGCAGACCGAGCACGGCCGGTTGCGGGCCCTGGGCACCCGCTTCAGCGTGCGCCAGGAACCCCAGCACAGCCTGCTCAATGTCTACCAGGGCGCAGTGGAAGTGCGCTGCGCCGACGGTGGCCAGGTGCAGGTGGTCAACGCCGGCCAGCAACTGGCCTTCGACCGCTCCAGCCTGATGCCGCTGCAACCCGCCAGTGCCGCCCGCGAGGCTTGGAGCCGTGGGCTGCTGCTGGCCGACAACCTGCCCCTGGGGCAGTTGCTCGACGAACTCGGGCGCTACCGCCCCGGGCACCTGGGCTGCGACCCGGCCATCGCCAACCTGCCGGTGATGGGCACCTTCCCCCTGAAAGATTCCGACCAGGCTTTGGCATTGCTGCAAGCGGCGCTGCCGGTGCGGGTCAAACGCCTGACGGATTGGTGGGTCAGCCTCGAACCCCGGGCTTGAACGGCCAGCCCTGCATCCGCGGGTTGAACCGCTGTGTTGAGCCGCCGTGACAGGCCCCTGAAAAAATTTTCCAGGGGCAGTTCCCTTTTCGTTTTCTGGTTCGGTTAACCCGGTAACAGCACTCACATTGCCGATCGATCCGATCCCAAGGGACTTCCATGCCGTCACCCCGCTTCTCTCGCCTGCGCTTGCCTTTGCGTCCTCTGGCCCTGGCCATTCCCGCCGCCCTGCTGTGCCTTGGCGCGCCGTCGGTGAACGCCACCGAAGCCCCAAGCCAGCAAGGCAGCCAGCCGCTGCGCCACTACGAGATCGCCCCCGGCAGCCTGATCGCCGCCCTCAACAGCTTCTCTGAGCAGGCCGGAATCTTCCTCGCCGGGCACAACGACCTGGCGGCCGACAAGCGCAGCCCGGGGCTGAGCGGTGACTACAGCGTCGAACAGGCCTTGCAGCGCCTGCTCCAGGGTTCCGGCCTGCAAGCCCAGCCCCTGAGCAGCGGCGGCTACGTGCTGCAAAGCGCACCGAGCAGCAACGGCCCCCTGGAACTGGGCGCCACCAGCATCTCGGCCCAGACCCTGGGCGCCACCACCGAAGGCACCCAGTCCTACACCACCGGCGCCACCTCGTCGGCCACCGGCCTGGCGCTGTCGCTGCGGGAAACCCCGCAATCGGTGACCGTGATCACCCGCCAGCAGATGGACGACCAGGGCTCCACCAGCATCGCCGACACCCTGCGCCGGGCCCCCGGCATCAGCGTGCAGAACTACGACAGCGAGCGCTGGGAGTTCTCGGCCCGCGGCCTGCCGATCACCAACTTCCAGTACGACGGGGTCAACTCGACCTACGACGGGGTCTACGACTACGGCACCACCAGCACCGACATGGCGACCTTCGACCGGGTGGAAATCATCAAGGGCGCCAGCGGCCTGATGACCGGCGCCGGCGACCCGTCGGCCACGGTCAACCTGATCCGCAAACGCCCGACCAAGGATTTCAAGGCCTCGGTCACCGGCACCGTCGGCTCCTGGGACAGCTACCGCAGCGAAGGCGACATCTCCGGCCCGCTGACCGACAGCGGCAACGTGCGCGGGCGCTTTGTCGGGGTCTATCAGGAGCGCAAATCCAACCTGGAGCACTACCAGAACACCAAGGACATCGCCTACGGCATCCTGGAGATGGACCTGACCCCGGACACCCTGCTGACCTTCGGCATGGACCAGCAGAACACCCGCTCCCGGGGCGCCAGCTGGACCGGTTTCCCGATGTACAACAGCGACGGCTCGCGCACCCACTTCTCGCGTTCCTTCAACCCGGCCACCGACTGGAGCCGCCGCGACTTCCAGACCCAGACCCTGTTCGCCTCGCTGGAACAGAAACTGGCCAATGACTGGAAGCTCAAGGTCAGCTACGACCGCAAGCACCGCGAGCACGACACACTGCTCGGCTCGGCCAGCGGCGGCGCCCCGGACGCGGCCACCGGCAACGGCATGTTCATGTACATGGGCAAGTTCGTCGGCGACCAGACCCAGGACAATATCGACCTCAACCTCAGCGGCCCCTTCACCCTGCTGGGCCGCGAACATGAGCTGATGGCCGGCTTCACGGCGATGCACGCGCGCCAGGATGATCCGGTCTACGGCTCGGTGTACCCAATGCTGGGCAGCAGCATCTACGACTGGAACGGCCACTTCGCCAAGCCGGACATTCCCCAGTCCGGCACCGACGCGATTGTCGAGCGCCAGACCGGCGCCTACCTGGCCACCCGCCTGAAGCCCACCGACGACCTGGCCGTGATCCTCGGCACCCGGGTCAGCAACTTCAAGGCGTCGGACCACACCGATTTCTTCGACCCAGCCAAGGCCGACATCCGCACCGACTACCACCAGACCGGGGTGGTCACGCCCTACGCCGGGGTGATCTACGACCTCAATGACACCTACTCGGTGTACACCAGCTACACCAACATCTATCAGCCGCAAATGAGCAAGGACGCCCAACGCAAGCTGCTCGACCCCACTGAAGGCGACGCCTACGAGGCCGGCATCAAGGCCGAATACCTGGGTGGCCGGGTCAATGCCAGCTTCGCCGTGTTCCGCATCGAGCAGGACAACCTGGCGCAGAAAATCAGCGGTGAGGATGCCGACGCCATCTACCGGGCGATCCAGGGTGCCACCACCAAGGGCTTTGAATTCGAAGTGGCCGGCGAACTGCTGGAAGGCTGGAACCTCAGTGCCGGCTACACCTATAACCACACCCGCGACGCCAACAACGACTACGTCTACGGTTCGGTGCTGCAAACCACCGCGCCCCAGCAAGTGGCCCGGCTGTTCAGCACCTACCGCCTGCGCGGCGACCTGGACAAGCTGACGGTGGGCGGCGGGGTCAACTGGCAAAGCGAGTTCTACGGCAACGTGTTCCAGCCCAACCCCGATGACACGGTCAACTTCGGCCAGTACACGCGCATCACCCAGGACAGCTACTTCCTGGTGGATGCCATGGCCCGCTACCAGTTCAACCAGCACCTGAGCTCGACCCTCAACGTGAAAAACCTCTTCGACAAGCAGTACTACACCGGCATGGGCAACTTCGGCACCGGCTTCTACGGCGAGCCCCGCAGCCTGCAACTCACCACCAAGTGGGACTTCTAGGCCACGTAAGCCGGCTCCTACAGAAGCAAGGTGATCCGTGACGGGTTGTAGGAGCTGGCTTGCCAGCGATGGCATCGGTAAGCCTTGCGCTTGACTCAAAGCCCCCATCGCCGGCAAGCCGGCTCCTACAGGAGCAAGGTGATCCGTGGCGGGTCGTAGGAGCTGGCTTGCCAGCGATGGCATCGGTAAGCCTTGCGCTCGACTCAAAGACGCCATCGCCGGCAAGCCGGCTCCTACAGATGCGGGGGGATCCGGGATGGGTTGTAGGAGCTGGCTTGCCAGCGATGGCATCGGTAAGCATTGCGCTTGATTCGAAGGCCCCATCGCCGGCAAGCCGGCTCCTACAAAAGCGGGTGATCCGGGATGGGTTGTAGGAGCTGGCTTGCCAGCGATGGCGTCGGTAAGCCTTGCGCTTGACTCGAAGGCCCCATCGCCGGCAAGCCGGCTCCTACAGATGCAGGGTAATCCGGGATGGGTTGTAGGCGCTGGCTTGCCAGCGATGGCGTCAGTAAGCCTTGCGCTTGACTCAAAGACGCCATCGCCGGCAAGCCGGCTCCTACAGGGCCCATTCGCAATGTGCCCTGAAAACATTCGATCCGCTGGCCCGGCGCGTTTTACACTGCCTGCCCTCCGTCCGTTTCAGGAAGCCCCGCGATGACGTCGTCCGGCGCCCAGCACTCCGATCAGGCCCCGCGTTTCTGGCGTGATGCCGCCCTGCCTTTTATCGAGGCGCGGTCCATCGCTGACGGGCGCCTGGCCTGCTATTCACGGCACTCCCACGAGCAGTTCTCCATCGGCGTCATCACCGCCGGGCAAAGCACTTATGTACACGAGCAGGCGCAGTACCGGGTGGCGGCGGGCACGGTGGTGCTGATGAACCCCGGCGTGGTCCACGCCTGCAACCCCATCGACGACCAGCCATGGTCCTATCGCATGCTGTATGTGGATACGCCCTGGCTGACTGCGCTCCAGCATGAACTGGGGTTCAGCCCGGACCAGGACTACCGCCCCTTCGCCCAGCCCTACAGTGACGACCCAGCTTTGTTCGCCGGGCTCAACCAACTGTATGAGGTGCTGGTGGATGAACAGGCCGACACCCTGCACAAACACAGCACCGCACTGAGTTTTTTCAGCGACCTGCAGCAGCGCCTGAACCCGGCCGCGACCGCGCCACGGCACAGTAACGCCAAGCTGCAACAGGCGGCACGCTTCATCCGCGAGCACTGCACCCAGGCCCTGAGCCTGGACACCATCTGCCACGCCTGCGGCCTGTCGCCGTCGTACCTGATCCGCACCTTCAAGCAGCAATACGGCATGACGCCCCACGCCTTTCTGGTGGACCAGCGGGTGCAGTTCGCCCGTGCCCGGCTGCGCCAGGGCCAGGCGATTGCCGAGGTGGCCCTGGAAGCCGGTTTTGCCGACCAAGCGCATTTTCAGCGGGCGTTCAAACAGCACCTGGCCGCGACCCCGGGGCAATACCGGGGCTGAGCCGGCGTCTCAGGCCAGCAGCAGGTACAGGGCACAGGCCACCAGCAGCAAGGCCATGCAGCGATTGAACAGGCGCACCCCGGTAGGATGGCTGAGGTACTGGCGCAAAAAGGTCCCGGCGTAGGCCCAGCAGCCGATCGACAGGTAGCAGATCACCAGATACACCAGCACGAACTGCCACACCAGCCGCGGCTCGCCATCCGCGGCAAAGGCCCCCATGCCCGCCACGCAAGCCAGCCAGGCCTTGGGGTTGAGCCATTGCATCAATGCGCCGTACCAGGCCGAAGGCGCCCGGGCCTGATCGCCCGAGCCCAGGCGACCGTCATCGACGGCCAGTTTCCAGGCCATGTACAACACAAAGGCCACGCCAAACAGCTGGATGCCCCGGGTCAGGAACGGCCAGCGCAACAGCAGTTCATGCAGACCCAGGCCAATCAACAGCAGCAACAGGACAAAGCCCAGGGTGGCGCCACTTACATGCCGCAGGCTCGCACGAAAACCGAAGCGTGCCCCGGAACCCAGGGCCACGATGTTCACCGGCCCCGGGGTAATGGATGCGGCCAGGGCAAAGGCCGCCATGGAAAACACTACGCTCATCATTCACGCTCACAGAATCAAGGAAAGACCGGGCCGACCTTAGGCGCGGCGCCCCTCGGCGTATTGAAGAAAACTGCCCAACCCACTCTGTGTCGGAGTTCGTCATGCCCACCTTCGAGCTGCACGCCGCCCAACGCGACGACTGGTCCTGCCTGGACAACCTGCTGCAGTTCTACCTCCATGACCTGAGCCAGTGGCTGCCCCTGCCCTTGGGCCCCCAAGGGCTGTTTGCCATGCAGTCGATGGAGCCGTATTGGCGAGCGGCCGGCACCCTACCCTGGCTGATCCGCGTCGACGGGCAACTGGTCGGTTTCGTCACCCAGGATCAGCAACTGCGTGTGGCCGGCGCGCAGTACAACCTCGGTTACCTGTTTATCTGCCGGGGCTGGCGACGCCAGGGCCTTGGCCGCGCCGTGGTCAAGCAGTTACTGGAACGCTACAGCGGCCCATGGCAGGTGCTGCACCTGGAGGCCAATCGCCCGGCCCGACCATTCTGGAGCCAGGTGCTTGAACAACTGAGCGGCCAGCCCTGCCCTGGCCAGCCCTGTGAGGCCGACGGCTACCCGGCCACCCTGTACCTGTGCCCGGGCCTCCCGAGCTCGTCGACAACCTGAGTGAAAAAATATTTTCAACCGACTGCATCCAAACCCTGTGCCCCGCGGGTAGTACTGTCAGCAGCCCAATGGCTGCGCAGTCGATCCCCCTTTTCTGGAGCACTGTCCATGAACCGCACATCCCTGCTCAGCCTGACCCTCTCCCTCGCCGCCACCGGCTGGCTAAGCGCCGCCCAGGCCCAAGCCGACCTGCCCGACAGCATCAAGGTGCCGGACGGGCACAAGATCGCCCTGGAAACCGTCGGCGTCGGCGAGATCACCTACGAATGCCGCGACAAAGCCAACGCCCCCGGCCAGACCGAATGGACCTTCGTCGGTCCCAAGGCGGTGCTCAACGACCGCAGCGGCAAGGCCGTCGGCGACTACTTCGGCCCGCCAGCCACCTGGCAAGCCAAGGACGGTTCGAAGATCACCGGCACCCAAGTGGCCGTGGCCCCCTCCAGCGCCGGCAACCTGCCGTACCAGTTGGTCAAGGCCAACCCCGCCGAAGGCAAGGGCGCCATGAGCGGCGTGACCTATGTGCAGCGCGTGGCCCTCAAGGGTGGCGTGGCCCCGAGCACGCCGTGCACCGCCGCCGAGAAAGGCAAAAGCCAGCAGGTCAAGTACCAGGCCGACTACCTGTTCTGGGCCGCTAAATAAACCGCAACAAAAGGCCGGACAAGCCGTGGAAAAACTGATCTACGCTGCTGTGCAGATGCCCCGGCCATCCGGCCGGGGTTACTGCTCTTCCTGGACGGCCCCCACCCTTGTCCCTGCCTGAAGCCCTATTCGATTACCCGGCCTGCCTGGCGGCCTGCGCCCGTGGCGAGCGCCCCGCCCTGGAGGCCCTGTACCGCCAGGAAGGCCCGCGCCTGCTGGGGGTGGCCAAACGCCTGGTGGGCGACGGCGCCCTGGCCGAAGACATCGTCCACGACGCCTTTATCCGCATCTGGAACGGCGCCGGCAGCTTCGACCCGACCCGGGGCGACGCCCGGGGCTGGATTTTCAGCGTGACCCGGCACCTGGCCCTGAACCTGATCCGCCGTAACGGCCGGGAAGTTCACGTCGGTGAGGAAAGCGCCCTGCAAGCCCTAGCCGAGGCGCAGGAACCGGACGTCTATGGCGCGCCATCCGCCATGGCCGATGAGCAGCGTATCCACCGCTGCCTGGAGCAACTGCAACCCGAGCGGCGCCAGTGCATCCTCCACGCCTACGTGGACGGTTACTCCCACGGGGAGATTTCACAGAAGACCGGCACGCCCCTGGGCACGGTCAAAGCCTGGATCAAACGCAGCCTGGCGGCATTGCGGGAGTGCATGGGATGAACAACGGTGCAGCAGATGACGACCACGATGCACTCCAGGCCCTGGCTGGCGAGTACGTATTGGGCAGCCTGCCGGCGGAGCAGCGCGATCAGGTCGAGCAACGCCTGCCCTATGAGCCGGCCCTGCGCGCCGCGGTGGATGCCTGGGAGCAACGCCTGCATCCGCTGACGGCCCTGGTGCCGCCCCAGCAGCCTTCGCCGCAACTCTGGCGTCGCATCGAACGCAGCCTGCAGCAGGATCGGCGCCACGCCCAGGCCGCCACGCCCTGGTGGAACCTGCTGGCCCTGTGGCGCGGTCTGGCGGCTGCCGGCCTGGCGGCGAGCCTGGTGCTCGGTAGCCTGTTGCTGACCCGTGCGCCCCCTGCCCCCAACTACCTGGTGGTGCTGGTGGCGCCCCAGGACAAGGCCCCGGGCTGGGTGGTGCAGGCCAGCGACCCACGCGAACTGCAATTGATCCCCCTGGGGGTGATCGAGGTGCCGAGCGACAAGGCCTTGGAGTTCTGGACCAAGGCCGATGACTGGCAGGGGCCGGTGTCCCTCGGGCTGGTCAAGCCCGGCCAACCGCTGCGGGTGCCGCTGGATCGGCTGCCACCGCTGCAAGCCAATCAACTGTTCGAGCTGACCCTGGAAAACCCCAACGGCTCGCCGATCGGCAAACCCACCGGGCCGGTGCAATTCATTGGGCGCGCGGTCAAGGTGCTGTAGCACCCGGCACCGCAGGTGCGGCGAGCGACTTGGCAGCGCGCATTGGCATGCGTATATTCGAATATTCATATATACGAGCCGCCACCGATGAACATTCTGTTTATGTGCACCGCCAACAGCTGTCGCAGCGTGTTGTCCGAAGCCCTGTTCAATCACCTCGCCCCCACCGGCCTGCACGCCGTGAGCGCCGGCAGCTTCCCCAGCGGCCAACTCAATGCCCAGGCCCTGGCGACGTTGAGCCGGGCCGGCGTGTCCATCGAGGGGCTGTACAGCAAAGGTTCGGACGCCTTCGCCGATGCACCGCCCGATGTCGTTATCAGTGTCTGCGACAAGGCCGCCGGCGAACCCTGTCCGGTGTACTTCGGGGCGGCCATAAAAAGCCATTGGGGCCTGGCCGACCCCGCCGATGTGCAGGGCAGCGAAGCCCAGGTCGAGGCGGCGTTCGCCCACACCGAAGGCATCATCCGCCGACGCCTGGCCGCCTTCTTCGCCCTTGACCTGCCGCGCCTGTCCAGCGCCGAACTCAAGGCGCAACTGGACCGGATCGGAGCCCTGGGATGAATCACCATCAGGATGTTGACCCGCACCTGCCCAACCTCGACCCGCAGTTGCTCACGCCACCCCAGCCCCATCAACTGGAAGGCCTGGCCAGCCTCAGCCATCCGCCGCGCATCCTGCTGCTCTATGGCTCGACCCGGGAACGCTCATTCAGCCGCCTGTTGACCGAGGAGGCGGCGCGCATCCTGCGCTACCTGGGCGCCGACACCCGAATCTTCGACCCCAGCGGCCTGCCCCTGCCCAACGACGCCCCCGTGGAACACCCCAAGGTCCAGGCCCTGCGTGACGCGGTGCTGTGGTCCGAGGGCCAGGTCTGGTGCTCGCCGGAACGCCATGGCGGCCTGTCGGCGGTGTTCAAGGCACAGATCGACTGGATCCCCCTGGCCTTGGGCGCTGTCCGGCCGACCCAGGGCAAGACCCTGGCGCTGATGCAAGTCTGTGGCGGCTCGCAGTCATTCAACACGGTCAATCAGATGCGGATCCTGGGGCGCTGGATGCGCATGTTCACCCTGCCCAACCAGTCCTCGGTGCCCAAGGCCTTCGCCGAATTCGACGAGGCCGGGCGCATGGCCCCTTCGGCCTATTACGATCGGGTGGTGGACGTCATGGAGGAACTGATGAAGTTCACCCTGTTGCTGCGCGGCCGCGCGGACTGCCTGGTGGACCGCTATTCCGAGCGCAAGGAAAGCGCCGACGCCCTCTCACGCCGGGTCAACCAACGCGCCCTCTGAAACGTGCAACGTGCCGACACATATCTTCCGGCCCAAGGCTGAAAAATATCACGCGTGAGATATTTACCACCTGAAGAATCAGGCGTAGATTTCTCACACGTGATACGTGACCAACGGAGTCACCCTGATGAAAAGCCCCGACAACCCGTCCGATGCTGCGCAAGCGCCCTCCGAGAATTCCCAGGGATCGCGCTCGAAAGCCACCGGCAAGAAACCGTCGAGCTTCTACATGAAGCAGATGCGTGCGGGCCTGAGTGGCGCCGGTTATGTGAAACATGAAACTTGGGTACTCCCGGAAAACCGCAGCGTACTCAAGCACCTTGAAAAGAAACTGCGCCAACCCCTGATGGCAGGCGCACCGGTATTGGAGAACTACATGATCGCAGGTGAAAACTGGACCATCGACCGCCTCTTCAGCGCCCTGCAGGCCCTGGACGAAGTGGCCTCGAACGAAATCACCCTGAGCCTGATCCAGGGTTCCGAGCAGAGCATCAAGCTGGACATGAACGATTTCGGCGGCCTGCCGATCTACGTCGCGGTGGTGGGTGAACAGATCATCGTCGACACCGTGCTGGTGGACCTGGAGTCGATCAACGACGTGCCCCGTTTCAACGACGCCGTGTTGCGCAGCCGCGAAATGTTCCCGTTGTCGTCCATCGGCATCGAGTCCATGCCCAACGGCCAGACCGTCTACAACATGTTCGGCGCCCTGAGTTCGGGCTCGAACCTGACCAACGTGGTCACCGAAATCAAAACCCTGGTGGACAACGTGCAGCGTGCCACCGAAGCCTTCGAAAGCTTCTTCAACTGATTGCCGAGCCCCTGGAGTAACGCCACATGACTCAATCCATCTGGAACAAACTGTTTACCGCCCTGCGCGGCGGCGCCAACGAAGTCGGCGAATCCATTGTCGACCAGCAGGCCCTGCGCATCCTCGACCAGGAAATCCGCGACGCCGACGGCGCCCTGGCCAACGCCAAGCGCGAGCTGGTGACCATCATGGCCAAGCACAAGCTCAGTTCGGAGCGCGTGGCCGAGTACAACACCAAGATTGCCGACCTGGAAACCAAGGCCGTGGCCGCCCTGCAGGCCAACCGTGAAGACCTGGCCCTGGAAGTGGCCGAAGCCATCTCCGGCCTGACCACCAGCCTCGACGCCGAGCAGAAGCAAGCCGCCGAGTTCGGTGCCTACGCCGAGAAAATGCGCAAGGACATCAGCAAGGCCGAAGCGCGGATCAAAAGCCTGCGCCAGCAAGTGGACATGGCCAAGGCCCGGGAAAGCGTGCAGAAGGCCCAGGTCAGCGCGTCCATCGCCAGCGGCGGCGCCAACGGCAAGCTGGAAACCGCCGTCGGCACCCTTAACCGCCTGCAAGCCAAGCAGGATCAGCGCGCCGCCGAACTGGAGGCCCATGAAGAGCTGTCCGAAGCGGCCAACGGCAATGATCTGGATCGCCGCCTGCGCGAAGCCAACATCATTCCCGACCAGGGCAGCGCCAACGCCATTCTCGAGCGCTTGAAGAACAAGCAGTAAGGATGGCCGCGGCACCCGGCAAGCCAGGGCCTGGTACCTGCGCTTGCCGCGTGCCGTTTTTTTTAGCTCAAGGAACCCCCATGAACGGTTTCAAGACCCTGGCCGGCCTGGCCCTGTTGATGCTTGCGGTGCAGGTGTTGAACAGCGCCAGCGGCTACAGCCTGAACCACTTCGGCCTGATCCCGCGCACCCTCCAGGGCTTGCCGGGGATCGTGCTGGCGCCCTGGCTCCACGGTTCCTTCGCGCACCTGGCGTCCAACCTGGTGCCGTTCCTGATCCTCGGCGGCCTGGTCATGGCCGAAGGTCGCCAGCGTTTCGTCAGCGTCAGCCTGGTCGTGATCCTGCTGGGCGGTGCCCTGGTCTGGCTGTTCGGTTTTCGCGGCGTGCATGTCGGCGCCAGCGGCTGGGTCTTCGGTTTGTGGGGCTACATTCTGTCCCGGGCCTGGTTCGAACGCAGTTGGCGCAGCCTGCTGGCCGCTGCGGTCACGCTGTTTTTGTACTCGGGCCTGGTGTTCGGCTTCCTGCCACGGGCCGGGGTGTCCTTCGAGGGGCACCTGGCCGGAGCCTTCGCCGGCTTTATCGCTGCAAAAATCCTTCTATCCCGAGCCCGGCCGATGTCTAATGCCGCCCGATAACGGCCACGCGCCGCACCGGATATCGCCTCCACCCGCCTCAAGGACTTCAACCAATGGGATGGTTTAAACAGTTGCTGGGCTTTGAAGCCCCGAAAACCCAGGCCGTCGCCCCCAGCGCCGGCCCCCTTGGCCTGCGCCAGGGCCTGGGCCTGAGCTTCGACCCGACCCTCAAGCTGCTGCTCGACGACCAGAGCGCCGTGGTGATCCCCGACAGCCAGCAGATCTGGGCCGAAGGCCGGGTCGAGCTGGGCCAGTCCAACTGGCTTTCGCGCTACTACCTGAACGACCAGGACTACTGGTTGCAGGTGCACACCAGCGGCGCGGCCGATGGCCAGGTCGAATCGGTGATCCTGTTCAACTACCTGAGCTACGTGACCATCAGCAGCGAAGCCGAGCTGCGTCGCCTGGCCGGCCCCGACAGCCTGATCGGCTTGCCGAGCTACAACCATGACGCCGTGGAATACACCCGCGAATGGGGCACCGAAGCCGGGCAGACCGAGCTGGTGGCCTTTATGGAACAGGTGCGCAACCCGGACGAGGCGTATACGGTCGAACATCGGGCCATGCTCTATGCCCGGGACACCGGCCTCACCGACCGTCGTGAATTCCTGCTGTTCTCCGTCGAAGAAGACGCCGAAGGCAGCATCAGCCTCAGCACTTCCCTGGGTATATCCCTGTACGGCACCGACTTGCAGCTCATCTGACGTGTACCCGATCTGATTGGCACCTCCTCTAAAAAGGACCCGCACCATGCTTGAAGCACTCTCCATTTCCCTGAACAAGTTCGCCGTGCTCGGCTTTCTCAGCTACATCCTCGGCGCTGCGGTGATTTTCGCCCTGTTCCAGTTCGTCTACACGCGCATGACCCCGCACAAGGAATTCGAGCTGATCCGTGCCGGCAACGTGTCGGCCGCCATTGCCCTGGGCGGCGCCATCATTGGCTTTGCGATTCCTGCCAGCAACGTGATCGCCTACTCCATCAGCCTGCTGGACTTCGTGGTCTGGGCAGTGATCGCCGCCGTGGTGCAACTGCTCGCGTTCCTGATGACCAGCCTGGTGCTCAAGGGCGTCTCGGAACGCATCCGCCAGGGCGAACTCGCCGCCGGCATCTACGTCGCCGCCGTGGCCATCAGCGTCGGCCTGCTCAACGCCGCCTGCATGACCCCCGCACAAAACTGATCGACTGGACGGAACCCTCGATGAAACGAAGTCAATACGTTCAGCTGTCCCTGGCCGCCTCGGTGGCCCTGGCCATCTCCGGTTGCGGTGGTGAGCCGGACGGCATTTCGGTGCAACAGAAATTCAACTTCCAGTCGGTGCAGGAATGCGTCGACGGCAAGATCGCGGTGGACATCTGTTCCGACGCCTACATCAGGGCCATGGCCGAGCACCGCAGCCAGGCGCCGGTGTATGACAACCAGGCCGACTGCGACGCCGACTTTGTCGCGGACTGGTGCCAGCAGGATTCCAGCGGCAAGTTCATCCCGAAAATGGGCGGCTTTGAAATTGCCGCCAGCGGCACTTTCACCCAGGCCGAAGTCGACGCCGCCCGCGCCGCAGGCGTCGCCGATGGCAGCCAGGCTTCGGGTTCGGGCAGCTCGGTCAACGGCCTGCTCACCGGCCTGCTGATCGGCAACATGCTCAGCGGCGGCAACCGCAACTATTACTCCGAGCCGGTCTATCGCTACCGCGACAACCGCGGCGGTTACAGCAACTCGACCCTGAACCAGCGCATCGACAACGGCACCACGTTCAGCAAGTCGCGCCAGGTGCAAAGCGGCAACAGCTTCAAGAACACCCGGCCGATTTCCGTGTCCTCGGCCACCTCCCGCGGCGGCTTCGGCAGCCAGTCCAGTGCCCGCAGTGGCTGGGGCGGCGGGTCGAGCAAGGGCTTCGGGCGTTCGAGCAGTTAAGGAGCCACGGCCATGAAGAAGATCGCCTGCAAGGAACGCCCGGACTGGCGCCAGACCGCGGAGAAACTCGGCTTCCTGTTCCACACCATCGACGGTGAAGCCTATTGGGATGAAAGCGCCTACTACCAGTTCAGCCTCAAGCAGATCGAGAACGACCTGGAAGACCCCACCACCGAGATCCACGAGATGTCCATGGACCTGGTGGACAAGGTGGTGCACAGCGAGGAATTGCTCGAGCGCCTGAGCATTCCGCCAGCGTTCTACGACCTGATCCGCACCTCATGGCTGGAGGGGCACCCGCACCTGTACGGGCGCCTGGACTTCTCCTACAGCGGCCAAGGCCCGGCCAAGCTGCTCGAACTGAACTACGACACCCCCACCAGCCTCTACGAAACCGCCGCGTTCCAATGGGGCTGGCTGGAGCAGAACATCGAGCGCGGCCTGCTGCCCCGCCACGCCGACCAGTTCAACAGCATCGATACCCGCCTGCACCAGGCCTTTGCCCATCTGGGGATCAAGCGGCCGTTCTACTTCGCCTCGATGAAAGCGTCGGTGGAAGACAAGGCCACCACCGATTACCTGCGCCTGATCGCGGAAAAGGCCGGCATCGAATCGCGGCACATCGACGTCGAAGACATCGGCCTCAACGCCGAGGGGCGCTTCGTCGACCTGCAGGAGCGTTGGATCCCCCACCTGTTCAAGCTGCACGCCTGGGAGTTCATCTTCCACGAGCCGTTCGGCGCAGCCATCGCCCAGTGCGACACGCAGTTTTTCGAACCGCCGTGGAAGGCCATCCTTTCCAACAAAGGCATCCTGCCGCTGCTCTGGGAGTTCCATAAGGGCCACCCCAACCTGCTGGAAACCCACCTCGATGCCCATCCGTCCCGGGCCGTGCCCAAAGGCTGGGTGCGCAAACCGTTCTTCTCCCGCGAGGGCGCCAACATCGAGTTGCGCACCGAGGACGACCTGCTGGTCAAGGAAGACGGTCCCTACACCGATGCGCCCTACATCCTCCAGGCCCTGGCGCCACTGCCGCGCTTTGACGACAGCTACACCCTGATTGGCTCCTGGGTCATCGGCGACCAGGCCGCCGGCATCGGCGTGCGCGAGGACGACAGCCTGATCACCAAGGACTCCAGCCGCTTCCTGCCGCACCTGATCCTCGACTGAAGGCGTCACGCGCTCTGCGCACTGCATTCCTCAGAGGAATGCAGTGCAGTCGAAAGATGAATTTTATTTATTATTTCCCTGGCGCTACCGTCATCGGACCTTAACCCGAGGACTCGCCATGTCAGCCAGCACCCCCTCCAGCGCAGAAAAGTTCGACGCCGCCCGAGCCGACGAATACGCCCAGCAAAGCCGCATCGCCCTGGCCGGCTACGAAGCCTGCCATGAATTGGCCGCCTGCCTGCTGGCCGCGAGCCTGGGCACAGGGCGTGAGGCACGCGTCCTGGTGGTGGGCGTGGGCGGAACCGCCCAGGAAATTCTCTGCGCAGCGGCGCTGGAACCGCGGTGGCAATTCACCGCCGTCGACCCTTCGGCGGCCATGCTCGAACCCGCCGTGGCGCAATTGCGCAAGCATCAGCTGCTGGACCGCACCGAGGTGCACCTGGGCACCCTCGACAGCCTGCCCCCCGGCGAGCCCTATGACGCCGCCACCTTGATCGGGGTGCTGCATCACTTGCCCGGCGATGACGCCAAGCAGCAGATCCTGCAGGCCATCAGCCAGCGCCTGAAACCCGGCGCGCCGCTGATCCTCGCCGGCAATCACCAGGCCTACGCCAGTCAGCCATTGCTGCTGGCCGCCTGGGGCCAGCGTTGGCGGCAACAGGGCGCCAGTGCCGATCAGGTGCAGGCCAAACTCGGCAAAATCCTCCAGGGTGCCGACCCGCCAGCCTCCGAAGCTGCGGTCCAGGCCTTGCTGCAGGACGCCGGGTTCGATGCCCCGCTGCGGTTTTTTTCCAGCCTGTTCTGGGGCGCCTGGATCGCCCACAAAGCCGCCGCCCACCACGCCAGCTAAGCCCGGGGTGCGTCCGTCGCCTCGCTGGCAATAGGCCTTGATTCGCCCGGCGCATCGCCGCCATGCTGCGGCTGTTTTTTTTCGCGCCGAGGCCCCGACCGTCATGAGCTCCGCCATTCCTACTGCCGAACCCGACAGCGATGTCTACAAGACCCTGCTGGAGTCCACACAGGCGATTCCCTGGCGCATCGACTGGAAGACCATGACCTTCAGCTACATCGGCCCACAGATCGAACGCCTGCTGGGCTGGCCCCAGGACAGCTGGCTCGGGGTCAATGACTGGGTGGAGCGCATGCACCCGGACGATCGCGACTATGTGGTGGAGTTCTGCGTGTCCCAGTCCCGGGCCGGCATCGACCACGAAGCCGACTACCGGGCCCTGACCCGGGACGGCGACTACGTGTGGATTCGCGATGTGGTGCACGTGGAGCGCAAGGACGGCGAGGTGCAGGCGCTGATCGGCTTCATGTTCGATATCAGCGAACGCAAGAAGACCGAGGAACATCTGCTGCGCCTGCAGAAACAGCTGGAGGAGTATTCCTTCCAGGACGGTCTGACCGGCATCGCCAACCGACGCATGTTCGACACCGTGCTGGCGCGCGAATGGACCAGCGCCCAACGCACCGGCCTGCCGCTGAGCCTGATCATGCTGGATATCGATTATTTCAAGCAGTACAACGACCGCTACGGCCATATCCAGGGCGACGACTGCCTGCGCCGCGTGGCCCAGACGCTGGCACAGGCGGCCAATCGGCCCCGGGACTTTATCGCCCGCATCGGCGGTGAAGAGTTTGTCTGGCTGCTGCCGGAAACCGATGGCGAGGCCGCGCGCCAGGTGGCGGACAAATGCCTGCACCTGATTCGCCAACAACAAATCACCCATGAAGCCTCAAGCGTCTCCAACCTGCTGACCCTGAGCCTCGGCGTAGGCACCACGGAGGCCACCGCCGACGGCTCGGCCCTGGGCTTTGTCGAGCAGGTTGATCGGCTGCTGTACCAGGCCAAACACAATGGGCGCATGGGCGCGGCATTCTCGGTATTTCGCGATTGACAAAATCGCCGCCGACTTTTAAAACTGTGCGCCTGATTTCCGAGTGTGCCGGCCTTTATGACCTTCGTTCGCGACCTTGACCTTTGCGCCATTGGCTTGATTGCCAAGGCCCGGGTTCGCGTGGCTTGCACCTCTAAATCGAAGAAACAGTCGCTCATGTGATCGGGGCGCTGTGTCCCGTCAGATGAGCTGACAGGACCACCAGCGCGACGGACACCCTTCCCCCCTGCTGACCTCCCTCTTCTCTTCTGGCGGCGACCCAAACGGTCAACCTTCAGGAGAATACGCATGTCATCGTTTCAAGGTATCTGGGTCCCTATCGTCACGCCGTTCAGTGCGGGCGCCATCGACTTTCCCGCGCTCCGGCGCCTGACCGCGCACCTGCTGGACAGCGGCGTGGCCGGGTTGGTGGTCTGCGGCACCACCGGCGAGGCCGCCGCCCTGAGCAAGGCCGAACAATTGGCAGTGCTCGACGCCGTGCTGGAGCTGGCGCCACCCCGGCAAGTGGTGATGGGCCTGGCCGGCAACCACCTGGACGACCTGCTGGCCATGCAGCGCGCCATCCTCGAACGCCCGGTGGCCGGGCTGTTGGTGCCGGCACCCTATTACATCCGGCCCTCCCAGGCCGCCCTGGAAACCTTCTTCACGACCGTGGCCGACGCCTCCAGCGTGCCGCTGATTCTCTATGACATTCCGTATCGCACCGGCACCACGTTCCACATCAGCACCCTGCTGAACATCGTGCGTCACCCACGGATCGTGGCAATCAAGGACTGCGGGGGCAATCTGGACAACACCCTGGCGCTGCTGGCCAGTGGCGACGTGGACGTGCTGTGCGGTGAAGACCAACAGGTGTTCAACGCCTTGTGCCTGGGGGCCACTGGCGCGATTGCCGCCTCGGCCCAGGTCAGCCCGGCGCTGTTCGTGCGTTTGCAGCACCAGGTCGAGGCCCAGCAACTGAGTGCGGCGCGGGCCACCTTCTTCGAACTGCTGCCGCTGATTCGGCACCTGTTCAGCGAACCCAACCCGGCGGTGGTGAAAAGTGCCCTGGCACTCCAGGGCCTGATCGGCGATGAATTGCGCGCACCGATGCAAGGCTGCCTGCCAACCACCGTGGAACGCCTGCAGGCACTGCTGGACCTCACTCCGGACAGGCACACCCCCTCACCTATGCCCTGCCCGGCCAGCGCCAGTCTTTAGGCGCTACCTTGTCGATGATGGCGCCCCAGCCAACGACGCCATCGCCGACACGCCTCACCCAGGCTCAAGGCAACCGTCAACGCACTGGCGGCAAGCGAATCGGACCGCTGCGGCACTGGTTTTTCACACCACGGCCGCACGGGCCAAACTCCAGGTCGCGGGTCAGGCACACACGCACCTCGGAAAGCTCAGGCCCGCGACACACCACGGCCAGGCCATTCTCGGCCAGTTGCGGGTTGCTTTGACGGAACAACCGCACCACTTCACGGGCCTCCAGGTAACGCACCTGGTCGGACGGCTGCAACGCCTCGGGGATCTGCACCACCGCCAAGGCTTTGTCGGTGACCTCCAGGTAATCCAGGGGCGTCAGGCCGCTGCAAGTGCCGTGCTTTTTCCATTCGTGCTGCAACAAACGAGCGGTGGGGAACAACGTCAAACCTTTGGCTCGCGCCTCTCGGCTCAACCCGGTTAAGGGCGGGCAGGACTGGGGCCAGCCACCGGCGGCGTATTGCGGCCACAGGCCATGCAGGACAAACCCATACCCCTTGCCCAGGCACTGGGGGTTTTGCGGCTGGCTCAAACAGAAGGTCGGCGACCACGACAGGCTCAGCAGGTAATAGTCAAAGACCCCCGCCACCGCCTCAGTCTGCGACCGCGCCTGGCTCGGGGCTGCCAGGTTGAATGCCAAGGCGACGAACAGCGCCATTCTCCACAGTGTCTTCATCAAGGCTCTCTATAATGGGAAGTCATCACGCCAAGTAACCAGCACTTGGCCATTGTCAGCGTCCTGCCACAGCACTGCGCCATGCTTTGGATTGAGCCACACCCGCCGTTCGGCACAAATGCGTATAAAAAAGTGTCGCGATTGACACAGAGTGCCTCAAAGAAGATGCCTTCTGCGCGCCTATCAGGGCATCGCCTAAACAACGCCAAAACGCCGCCGATATCAGAGGATGGGTCGAAAACTGCATTTTCCGGCGTCGATCGCTCCCGATAGATTGGATCCAAATCAACTTCCGACGAACGATTCACGGCACAATACGACCGCCAGCGCCACCGACCAAGCGCTTTAGATCAATGCTTTCAAGGCTATATAGGCAAAGCCAAAGGTTTTGGGAATTCTAGGCGCCAAAATAACGTCAAAAAAAGAACACCACTGAAAGAAAATCAAATAGACAACAGAATAATGACGGTATTACATTGCCATCAATGGAACCAGCAATACCAAAAGACAAGGACGCGTGCGTTCGGGCAAACATTTGTCCCTTCTTTTTGACGAAACCTGCTCAAGACCCCAAGGGATAATCACATGCATCGTTCGGACGATATTACGAACCTGTTTAGCCGGTTCGGGGCCAGCGCGGACAGTTATAGAGAAATCGAGCACACCTACGACTACATCGAAGAGCCTCCGGTCGCGGTCAAGCCGCCCGAGCCGCTGGTGGTCGCGGTAGCCCAAGCCAGCACCCCGCAGCCGGTCGCCACCCCAGTCGAGCCGGCACCGGCGCACCTGACCCTGGTAGTTTCCGAGCCCATTGCAGCCCCGGTGGCAGCCGCGTCAAGCACGGCCCTGGGCAGCCTGTTGGCGGAAGTCATGCACAAGCGTGAAACCAGCCAGTCGTCCCCCACTTCCCATCTACGTCCGATACTCAAGGCCAAGGTCATCGCCGTGGTCTCGAGCAAAGGCGGCGTGGGCAAGACCACCCTGTCCGGTGCCCTGGCCAGTGCCCTGAAGCGCAGCGGCGGCCAGACCCTGGCGGTCGACCTCGACCCACAAAATGCCCTGTGCCTGCACCTGGGCGTCAGCGCTGACCAGCCAGGGCTGATCCAGGCCAACGACAACGCCAGCACCTGGCGCGCCATCGCCCACAGCGGTTTTGCCCGCAGCCAGTGCCTGCCCTATGGCGTGGCCACTGAACAGCAGCGGCGCAGCCTGGAACAGAACATGGAAGCCGACCCTTACTGGCTGGGTCGCCATCTGAGTGCCATGGGCCTGGGCGAACACGACACCGTGATCATCGACACCCCGCCCGGCGCCACGCCGTACCTGAGCCAAGCCCTGGAAATCGCCGACCAGGTGCTGATCGTGGCCTTGCCCGACGCCGCGTCCTACACCAGCCTCAACCAGATGGACCGGCTGCTGGCACCCTACCTGCAAAAAGACACTCCACCGCAGTGCCATTACGTGATCAACCAATTGGACGATGGCCGCGCGTTCAGCGTCGACATGTCCGAAGTGTTGAAGAAAAGAGCCGGCAACCAATTGCTGGGGGTGGTCCACCAGGATCATTTCATCAGCGAGGCACTGGCCTACGAACGCAACCCGCTGGCGCACACCCCAAGTACCCGAGGCTGCCAAGAGATCCTCGATATCGCAGGATCGCTTAGCGAACTGCTCATGCTGCAAGACACGGAAGAGTCCATTCCATCATGACCGGTGACCCCAACCTCACGCCCCACATCCAGGGGCGTACCGAAGTGCGTGTGAACGCCTGGCTGGCCCGCATCAACCAGTGGCCCAAGCCGGTGCGCCAGGCGCTGATCATTGTCAGCTCGGTGATTGCCGGGCTGCTGCTGATCAGCACCATCAGCGCACCGCTGGACCTGTACAGCCAGTGCTTCTTCGCCCTGCTGTGCTTCGGCTCGGCCCTGCTGATCAAGCGCCTGCCGGGGCGCCTGCCGATTCTCGCGCTGATCGTGCTGTCGCTGATCGCGTCGCTGCGCTACATGTACTGGCGCCTGACCTCGACCCTGGGTTTCGACACCTGGCTCGACGCCTTCTTCGGCTATGGCCTGGTGCTGGCGGAGTTCTACGCCCTGGTGGTGCTGGTCTTCGGCTATGTGCAGACGGCCTGGCCCCTGCACCGCCGCCCGGCGTTGCTGGAAGGCGAGCCGAACACCTGGCCCACGGTGGACGTGTTCATCCCCACCTATAACGAAGCCCTGAGCATCGTCAAACTGAGCATCTTCGCCGCCCAGGCAATGGACTGGCCCAAGGACAAGCTACGGGTCCATGTGCTCGACGACGGTCGCCGTGACGAGTTCCGCGACTTCTGCCAGCGCATCGGCGTCAACTACATCACCCGCGACAACAACCACCATGCCAAGGCGGGTAACCTCAACGCCGCACTCAAGGTCACCGACGGCGAATACATCGCCATGTTCGACGCCGACCACGTGCCCACCCGCTCCTTCCTGCAGATCGGCATGGGCTGGTTCCTCAAGGATCCGAAGCTGGCGATGCTGCAAACGCCGCACTACTTCTTCTCCCCGGACCCATTCGAGAAAAACCTCAACACCTTCCGCGCCGTGCCCAACGAGGGCGAGCTGTTCTACGGCCTGGTGCAGGACGGCAACGACCTGTGGAACGCCACCTTCTTCTGTGGGTCCTGCGCCATCCTGCGCCGCACCACCCTGGAAGAGATCGGCGGCGTGGCCGTGGAGACCGTGACCGAAGACGCCCACACCGCGCTCAAGCTCAACCGCGCCGGCTACAACACCGCTTACCTGGCCATCCCCCAGGCGGCCGGCCTGGCCACTGAAAGCCTGTCGCGGCACATCGCCCAGCGGATTCGCTGGGCCCGGGGCATGGCGCAGATCTTCCGCACCGACAACCCGCTGACCGGCAAGGGCCTGATCCTCGGCCAGCGCATCTGCTACGCCAACGCCATGCTGCACTTCTTCTATGGCTTGCCGCGCCTGGTGTTCCTCACCGCGCCCCTGGCGTACCTGATTTTCGGTGCTGAAATCTTCCACGCCTCGGCGCTGATGATCACCGCCTATGTGCTGCCGCACTTGTTCCACGCCAGCATGACCAACTCGAAGATCCAGGGGCGCTTCCGCCACTCGTTCTGGAACGAGGTGTACGAGACGGTGCTGGCCTGGTACATCATGCCGCCGGTGCTGATGGCCCTGATCAACCCCAAGTTCGGCGGCTTCAACGTCACCGACAAGGGCGGCATCATCGACCGCGAGTTCTTCGACTGGAAGCTCGCCCGCCCCTATATCGTGATCCTGGCCCTGAACCTCACTGGCCTGTGCTTCGGTATCCACCAGTTGATCTGGGGCGACCCGAGCACCGCCACCACGGTGCTGATCAACCTGGCCTGGACGGTGTACAACCTGATCATCACCAGCGCCGCGGTCGCGGTGGCCTCGGAAACCCGCCAAGTGCGCGCCGAGCCACGGGTTCGCGCCGCATTGCCGGTCAAGGTGACCCGTGCCGACGGCAGCGAAGTGCTCGGCGAAACCCAGGACTTCTCGCAAAGCGGGCTGGGCCTGAAGCTGCCGGACGGGGTGAGCATCGCCCGCGGCGAGCGGATTCGGGTGTCGCTGTTCCGCAACGCCAAGACCAGTGATTTCAACACCACCGTGGTGTTCAGCAACGGGCCTTTTATCGGGGCCCAGTTCGACCCGCTGACCCTGCGCGAACAAAGCGAACTGGTGCGCCTGACCTTCTCGCGGGCCGACACCTGGGCCGCCAGTTGGGGCAACGGCAAGCTCGATACGCCGCTCTCCGCCCTGCGTGAAGTCAGCGCCATCGGCCTGGTGGGCATCATGGGCCTGTTCAAGGCCGCGCTGATCCACAAACGCCAGCGCAGCGCCGCCAAAACCTCCTCGCAACCGCTCGAACCTCTTATGGACAAGTCATGATGCCGATCTCATTCGCCAGCACCGAACCGCGCAACAACCGCCGGCCTTTCCTGCTCGTGGCTTCGTCCGTCCTGTGCCTGGGCAGCCTGACGCCCATGGCCTGGGCCGAAACCGCCGTCACGCCTGTCGCGGCCACAGTCGCCCCGGCCATAGCCCCGGCGGAACAGCCGCCAGTGACCGTGGGCAGCAATGAATACAGCCTGACCCTCAAGCAGTTGGGCCGGCGCGACACCATGAACCTGCAAGGCACCGAAGCCTCGGACAGCGTCAGCTTCGGCATCCGCGCCGACCAGGTGGTGACCGGTGCCCAGCTGTTGCTCAACTACAGCTATTCGCCGGCCCTGCTGGCCGAGCTGTCGCAGATCAACGTCATGGTCAACGACGAAGTGGCCGCCAGCCTGGCCCTGCCCAAGGACGGTGCCGGCACGCCCCAGCAGCAACTGGTGCAGATCCCGCCGCAGTTGATCACCGAGTTCAACCGCCTGCGCCTGCAGTTCATCGGCCACTACAACATGGGTTGCGAAGACCCGCAGCACAGCAGCCTGTGGGCCAAGATCAACAACAGCAGTGAATTGAAGATCCAGGTGGCCCAGCTGCAACTCAAGGACGACCTGTCGATCCTGCCGCTGCCGTTCTTCGATCGCCGCGACTCGCGCCAGGTCGACCTGCCGGTGGTCTTCGCCAGCACCCCGAGCCAGGCCAACCTGGAAGCCGCCGGCGCCCTGTCGTCGTGGATCGGCGCCCTCGCCGCCTACCGTGGCGCCACCTTCCCCACCAGCCTCGGCCAGTTGCCGAAGGAAGGTAACGGCATCGTTCTGGTCAACGCCAAGGAAGCCGTGCAACTGGACGGCATCCAAGTGCCGGCAGCCAAGGGCCCGACCCTGACCCTGGTGAGCAACCCCCGGGACGCCCACGGCAAATTGCTGATCGTCAGCGGCCGTGATGACGCCGAAATCAAAATCGCGGCCCAGGCCGTGGCCGTGGGCGGCAAGGCCCTGGACGGCTCCAGCGTGGTCATCGACAAGCTCGACCCGATCAGCCCGCGCCAGCCGTACGACGCGCCCAACTGGCTGCCGACCAATCGCCCGGTGAAAATCGGCGAATTGATCGAGGCCGGCAAGCTCAATGTCTCGGGCTACAACCCGGGCAACATCACGGTGCCGCTGAACCTGCCGCCAGACCTGTTCAACTGGCGTGAATCCGGGGTGCCGCTGACCCTCAAGTACCGCTACACCCCGCAACAGGTCTCGACCAACTCGTCGCTGCTGATCAGCTTCAACGACACCTTCGTCAAGTCCATGCCCCTGCCCTCGGTGACCAACCTCAAGGGCGGCGACAACCTGCTGGAGATGCTCAAGAAGGACGCCAGCCTGCCACGCGAGGCCACCGCGCTGATTCCCCTGGGCACGGCCACGCCGCAGTCCCAGCTGCATTTCCGCTTTATGTTCGACTACGTCAAACAGGGCGAATGCCAGGACATCATCATCGACAACATGCGCGGCATGATCGACCCGGAATCGAGCCTGGACCTCAGCGCCTACAACCACTACATCGCCCTGCCCAACCTCGGCGTGTTCAACGACAGCGGCTTCCCGTTCACCCGCATGGCCGACCTGTCGCAGAGCGCCGTGGTCCTGCCGGACGGCAGCGGCCCGGCGGAATGGAGCGCCTACCTGACCGTGCTCGGCCGCTTCGGCCAGGCCAGCGGCTACCCGGCCGCCGCGGTCAAAGTGGTCAGCGCCAAAGACGTGCAGAGCGTGGCCGACCGCGACCTGCTGGTGCTGTCCTCGGGCGACAACCAGCCGCTGTTGAAGGAGTGGGCCGATCGCCTGCCGGCCGTCAACAACGGCGACAACCATCGCTTCTCGCTGTCTGACCTGACCCTGCGTGTGCGCAACTGGCTGAGCACCGATCCAAGTGCCAACCAACGCAAACCTCAGCTGCAAGTGACCTACACCGGTGCCAACAGCAGCACCTACCTGACCGGCTTCGAGTCGCCGCTCAAGTCCGGGCGCAGCGTGGTGGTGATTGCCGCCGGCAAACCCGAGGCCTTGGCCGACGCGACGACAGCGCTGATTGGCGGTGACCAATTCAAGGACACTATCCAGGGCAGCCTGGCCGTCATCAAGGACCAGCAGATCACCTCCCTGGTCGCTGAAGACCAGTACTACGTCGGTGACCTGGGCCTGTTCAAGCGGGTGCAATGGCTGCTCTCGCAGAACCCGCAGTGGATGCTGCTGGTGACTGTGCTGGGCCTGGCCATGGTCAGCTGCCTGATTTACCTGGGCCTGCGCAGCCGCGCTAAAAAAACGTCTTTCTTGATGGAACACAGAATCATGACCCCACGTCTCTCGCGTTTTCGGCAGTTGCCCTGGCGTAAAGCCGCGCCGGTGCTTACCGCGCTGGCGTTGCTGCTGCCCGGCGCTGCCCAGGCAGCTTCCTGCAGCGCCCAGACCTGGCCGCTGTGGCAAGACTATGTACAACGCTTCGTGCAGGACGACGGACGCATGCTCGGCTCCAGCATGAACCCCGACCAGAGCAGCTCCGAAGGCCAGTCCTACGGCATGTTCTTCGCCCTGGTGGCCAACGACCCGCAGACCTTCGAGCGCCTTTGGCGCTGGACCAAGTCCAACATGGCCGGGGCCAACATCGCCCAGAACCTGCCGGGCTGGCTGTGGGGCGCCAACGCCGAGGGCGCCTGGGGCATCCTCGACAAGAACTCCGCCAGTGACGCCGACCTGTGGTTCGCCTACGCCCTGCTGGAAGCCGACCGCCTGTGGAAGAAGCCCGAGTACCGGGCCGACGCGCACCTGATCCTGAGCAACGTCGAAAAGACCCTGGTCAAGAACATCCCGGGCCTGGGCAAGATGCTGCTGCCAGGGCCGGTGGGTTACGAGCACCCGGACCAGCTGTGGCGCTTCAACGCCAGCTACATGCCGATCCCGCTGATGCGCCGCTTCACCCGGGAAAGCCCCGACAGCCCATGGAAAGAAGTGGCCAACAGTACCGCGAAGATGATCGCCGACAAGGGCATGAACCCCTACGGTTTCGTCCCGGACTGGATCGGCTATCGCGGCACGGGCGCCAACAAGGGCCGCTTCGGCGCCGACCCGTTCACCAGCGACCTGGGCAGCTACGACGCGATTCGTACCTACCTCTGGGCCGGCATGACCCCCGCCGCCGACCCGCTGACCAAGGGCCTGCTTGAAGGCCTGGACGGCATGGCCAAGGCCACCGTGGCGGCAGGCGTGCCACCCGAGAAGGTGCACGTGCTGACCCGCGCCATCGACGGCAACGGCTTCTACGGTTTTTCCGCGGCCGTGGTACCGCTGCTGCGTGCCAAGGGGCTGACCCAGGCCGCCGATCAGCAACAGGCCATCGTCAATCAGTCGATCGCCAATTACCTCGACAAGAGCAACCCGGCCTACAGCCTGCATCAGTACTACCATGTGATGCTCAGTCTGTTCTCCCTTGGCTGGAGCGAAAACCGCTACCAGTTCAACACCGATGGAACGGTTAAATTGTCGTGGGAGGCCACATGCGCAAGCAAACCCTAGCCCTGGCTGTCTGGGCGGCGATCGCCGCCAATGGCAGCTTCGCCGCCGAAGCCGGCGACCCCCAGGCCCTGCTGATCCAGCAAGGTTACTACTGGCAGGCCAAGGAGCATCCGGACCGCGCCGCTGAGGCCTGGAGCAAGCTGCTGAACATGGCCCCCGAGCAACCCGATGCCCTCTACGGCCTCGGGCTGATCAAGGTCCAGCAGAAGAACATCGCCGAGGCCCAGGCTTACCTGAGCCGCCTGCAGGCCCTCAAGCCGCTGCCGTTGCAGGCCCTGCAATTGCAGCAAGACATCGCCCTCAGCTCGCCGGAAAAACAGGCGCTGCTGGAGCAGGCGCGAGAATTGAGCGACGCCGACGAGCGCGACAAGGCCGTGGCCGTGTACAAGCAACTGCTCGACGGCCATCCGCCCCAAGGGCTGATTGCCCGCGAGTACTACAACACCCTGGGCTTCGCCACCGGTGGCTGGCCCGAAGCCCGGGTCGGCCTCGAACGCCTGGCCAAGCAACGCCCGGACGATTCGATCCTGGCGCTGTTCCTGGCTCTGCACCTGGCGCGGAACCCGGACAGCCGGCCCGAAGGCATCCAGGCCCTGGCCAAGCTCTCGCACAACCCGGACATCGGCGGCAACGCCGACGAAACCTGGCGCTTCGCCCTGCAATGGCTGGGCCCGCCCTCCCGTGACCAGGTGTCGTTGTTCCAGCAATACCTGCAGGCGCACCCGGATGACACCGAGATCCGCGCGCTGATGGACAAAGGCATCGCCCAGGGCCGTAACGGCCCGGGCTGGCAACGCGACCCTCATGTGGCCCGTGGCCTCAAGGCCCTGGACGCCGGTGACCTGGTCACCGCCGAGCAGGAACTGCAGGCGCGCCTCACCGATCAGCCCCGGGACTTCGATGCCCTGGGCGGCATGGGCGTGCTGCGTCAACAGCAGAACCGCCTGCCGGAAGCCGAGAACTACCTGGTGCAAGCCACCCAGCTGCCCGGTGGCGGGCAATGGCGCACGGCCCTGGAAGACGTGCGTTACTGGATCCTCCTGGGCGCTGCCGACACCGCCCAACGGGCCGGCCGCTACAGCGAAGCCCGGGACTCGGTGGACAAGGCCATCGCCAAGAACCCGCAGAACCCTGCCGGCCCCACGGCCTTGGCCGGGCTGCAGGCGCGCATGGGTCAACTGGACGCCGCCGAAGCCGGCTACCGCAAGGTCCTGGCAAAAACCCCGGACTACGCCGATGCCCTCAGCGGGCTGATCAACGTGCTGTCCCAGGCCAACAAGTCGGATGAGGCCCTGCGCCTGATCGACTCCCTGCCGGCCGCCGAACAGGCACGCCTGGCACCCAGCGTGCACATCCGCGCCCTGCGTGCCACCCAGGTGGCGAAGATCGCCGAGCGCCGTGGCGACCTGCCCGCCGCGCAGAAGGCCTATAAAGAGGCCCTGGCCGACGACCCGAAAAACCCCTGGACGCGCTTCGGCCTGGCCCGGGTCTACCTGCGCTCCGGTCAGGCCCAGACCGCTCGTGACTTGATCGACGAACAGCTCAAGCAGCAACCCGACTCGTCGGACGCGCTGTACGCCAGCACCCTGCTGTCGGCAGAGCTGGGGGAATGGACCAAGGCCCAACGCGCCCTGGCGAAAATCCCGCCGGCCCAGCGCAGCCCCGACATGAATGAAATGGACCTGGACATCCGCCTCCACGTGCAGACCGAACAGGCCGTGGAAATGGCCCGTCGCGGCCAGCGCCAGGAAGCCTGGGCCCTGCTGGAAAACGCCTCGCCGTTGACCCGCAACAAGCCCGAGCGTGTCGCAGTGCTGGCCTCGGCCTACGCCGAAGCCGGCAACCCGCAGCAGGCCGTGAACCTGATGCGCGACCTGCTGGACCAGGAAACCGCCCCCGACGCCAACCTCAAGCTGCTGTATGCCGGGGTGCTGCTCAAGGCCGACCAGGACACCGAAGCCAGCGACATCCTGCGGGACTTGCAAGGCCAGGCCATGGACGACAGCGCCACCAAGCGCTACGCCGACCTGGTGTACCTGTACCGGGTCAAGCAGGCCGACCAGTTGCGGGAAAAGAACGACCTGGTGGCCGCCTACGACATGCTCTCCCCGGCCTTGGCCCAGCGCCCCAACGACGCCCAGGGCGTGACCTCTCTGGCGCGCATGTACGCCGCCAGCGGCAACCTGGAAAAGGCCCAGCAACTCTACGCGCCCTTGCTCAAGGGCGACCCGAGCAATGCCCGCCTGTACCTGGGCCTGGCAGACATCGGCATTCAAGGCCGGGACTACGGCCTGGCAGAAAAATCGGTGAAAAAGGCCCTGGCCCTGGAGCCCGGCGAACCCCAGACCCTGACCCACTCTGCGCGCATCTACCGCAGCATGGGCAAGACCGGCGAAGCCAGCAAACTGCTGCGCAAGGCCCTGGAGATCGAGAGCAGCCAGCAAGTGGCAAGCAACCCGGCGCCCGCCGCCAATGCCGCGCCCAAGCCGTTCAACCCCTTCGTCGGCCTGCCGGGCCAACGCAAGCAAGCCACGGCCCTGACCACCGCCAGCCTGATCCCGCCACCGGTATCGACTTCGCCCAGCGAGCGCAGCCGTGGCAAGACCCGCGCCAGCGACGAGCAGGTGCCGCTGCTGGCCTCCAACTACCCGGCCGGCAGCAAAGGCATGGCCCTGGGCGAAGACATCTACGCCCCGGAAAGCCGCACCTCGAGCTACCAGAGCCCGGCGCAGAAAGTCCTCAACGAAATCGCCGCCGACCGCAGCGGTTACGTGAATCAGGGCTTTACCGTGCGTAACAACAACAGCGAAAAAGGCCTGGGCAAGCTGACGGATATCGAAACCCCGTTCGAGCTTGGTCTGCCCCTGGGTGAAGACAGCGCCAGCATGGCCCTGCGCATTACACCCGTGTGGTTGTCGTCGGGCAGCATCAGCGCTGACACCAGCAACCGCTTCGGCACCAGTGCCCTCAATAGCGACGGCACCCTTCGGCCGAGCAATCAGCGCACCTTCAGTGATCGCCAGACCGACACCGGCGTCGGCTTTGCCGTGGCCTACAAGGACAAGGAACAGGGCCTGGAAGCCGATGCCGGGGTCAGCCCGGTGGGCTTCACCTACAGCACGCCCATCGGCGGGGTCAAACTCAACCGGCCGTTCGAGGGCGACACCGACTACCGCTGGGGCATCAATGTCTCGCGGCGCTCGGTCACCGACAGCCTGACCTCCTTCGCCGGCTCCCGCGATCCACGCACAGGCGTCAAATGGGGCGGCGTCACCGCCAACGGTGCGCGTGGCGAGCTGAGCTACGACGACCAGGAAATGGGCGTCTACGGCTATGCCTCGGCGCACAAACTGCTGGGCAACAACGTTGAGTCCAACAACCGTGCGGAGCTGGGCAGCGGTATCTACTGGTACCTGCGCAACGCCGAAGACAGCACCCTGACCCTCGGTGTCAGCGGCTCGGCCCTGAGCTACTCGGAGAACCAGGGCTACTACACCTACGGCCACGGTGGCTACTTCAGCCCGCAGAAGTTTTTCGCCATCGGCGTGCCCATCAGTTGGGCGCAACGTACCGATCGGTTCAGCTACCGCCTGAAGAGCTCGGTGGGCGTGCAGTACATCGGCCAAGACAGCGTCGAAGCCTTCCCGGACGACAACGTGCTGCAGGACCGGGCCGGCAACGCAAGCCTGGGCGAATACAAAGGCTCGAGCAAAACCGGCATCGGCTACAGTTTCAACGCCGCCGGCGAGTTCAAGGTTCGACCCAACTTTTTCCTCGGCGCCAGCCTGGGTGTGGATAATGCCAGCGACTACACCCAGTACGCCGGCGGTCTGTACCTGCGCTACACCTTCGAGGACATGACCGGCCCGATGAACCTCCCGGTCAGCCCCTTCGGCTCCCCCTATTCGAATTGATTTAACGAGGAATGATTCATGGCTTCTTCTGTATTGGCAGGTCTGACCCTACTTGTGATTGGCGAGAGCCACATGAGCTTCCCTGACTCACTGATGAACCCGCTGTACGACGAACTGACCCAGCAAGGTGCCCAGGTCCATGCCATCGGCGCCTGTGGCGCCAACGCGGCGGACTGGGTCACCCCCAAGCTCAAGCTCGACTGTGGCGCCACCCGTGAACCGGGCGAGAAGATCAAGATCCAGAGCCGCGGCACCATGGACACCCAGCCGATCAAAGACGTGATCGCCAAGGACAAACCCGACCTGGTGGTACTGATCATCGGCGACACCCTGGCGTCCTATAAAACCACGCCGTTCCCGAAAGTCTGGGCCTACCAGAGCGTCACCGCCCTGACCAAGCAGATCGCCGACACCGGCACCAAGTGCGTGTGGGTCGGCCCGGCATGGGGCAAGGCCAACGGCAGCAACACCAATGAAAACCAGTACGGCAAGAACCAGGTGCGCACCCAATTGGTCGCCAGCACCCTGGCCAACATGGTCGCGCCGTGCACCTACGTGGACTCCACCAAGTTCTCCAAACCGGGCCAATGGATCACCTCCGACGGCCAGCACTTCACCATCGCCGGCTACAAATCCTGGGCCGGTGCCATCGGCAGCGCCTTGGGCCAACTCCCGGCAGACGCCGTGAAAGGGGCGAAGAAGTGAGCCGCGCCCTGCTGCTGACCGGCGGCCTGGCCGCCCTGGCGCTGAGCGGCGCCGCCCTGGGGGCGCAGATTGCCCTCTACCCCACCGGCCCGTCCCAGGACTCGGCCTACCTGCGCTTCGTCAACGTCTCGGCCAGCCCCCTGGAGCTGGCCCCGGAAGGTTCCAAGGCGACCTTGAAGCTGGAGGCCGGTAAAGCGGCCACCGACTTTATCCCGGTGCCCGGCGGCCAACCGGTCAAAGGCAGCCTGAGCCGCGACGGCAAGAGCGTGCCCCTGAACGTGCAAGTCGCCGCCGGCGACTTCGCCACGGTGTTCGCCTTGAGCGACGACGCCCAGGGCATCCGCCAACTGGTGGTCAACGAGCCGTTCGACATACCCAACCAGCTCAAGGCCTCCCTGGCGCTGTTCAACGCCGACCCGAGCTGCAAGGAGGCCAAGGTCAACCTGGCCGGACGTGATGCCGACCTGTTCCAGAAAGCCCCGGAGGGCAACCCCAAGCGCCAGGAATTCAACCCGCGCCCGGCCCTGGCCGTGCAGCTGGTCTGTGGCGGCGCCAACGTCGGCGCGCCCTTGGAACTCGGCGCCCTGGAAGCCAACAAGCGCTACAGCTTGCTGCTGGTGCCCGGAGCGAGCGGTCCACACCTCCTGAGCGTCGCCGACGCCGTCGCCAACTGATCGGAATACTTCGCCCCCATGGTCTTCGCCTCCCTGGAGTTCCTGACGCTGTTCCTGCCGGCCTTCCTGCTGATCTATGCAGTGGCACGGCCGGCCTGGCGCAACGTCATTCTGCTGATCGGCAGCTGGTTGTTCTACGGCTGGCTGAGCCCGTTGTTCCTGTTCCTGCACATGGTCCTGACCTTGCTGGCCTGGGTCGGCGGGTTGCTGGTGGATCGCTCCCGGGAGGACGGCAAAGGTCGCATGCGCCTGCTGGTGGCGCTGATCGTGATCAATACCGCGGTGTTGTGCTGGTACAAGTACGCCAACATTCTCGCCGGGACCTGGAGCGACCTGATCACCTACTACGGCGCCATGCCCCTGGAATGGCAGCGGGTGGCGTTGCCAGCGGGGCTGTCGTTCATTGTCCTGCAGGCGATTTCCTACCTGGTGGACGTGCATCGCCACGTGGTGCCGGTGGAGCGCAGCTTCATCAACTACGCCACGTACATTTCGATGTTCGGCCACTCCATTGCCGGCCCGATCATTCGTTATGACTGGGTGCGGCGCGAGCTCAACCAACGCTATTTCAACTGGCAGAACTTCGCCCTCGGTGCCCGCCGCTTCATGATCGGCATGTGCATGAAGGTGCTGGTGGCCGACACCCTGTCGCCCCTGGTGGATGTGGCCTTCCACCTGGAAAACCCGTCCTTCGTCGATGCCTGGATCGGTTGCCTGGCCTACTCCCTGCAACTGTTCTTCGACTTCGCCGGCTACAGCGCCATGGCCATCGGCCTGGGCCTGATGCTGGGCTTCCACTTCCCGGAAAACTTCAACCGGCCGTACCTGGCCTACAGCATCCAGGACTTCTGGCGGCGCTGGCACCTGTCGTTGTCCAGTTGGCTGCGGGACTACCTGTACATCGCCCTGGGCGGCAACCGCAAAGGCACCTGGAAGACCTACCGCAACCTGTTCCTGACCATGGCCATCGCCGGCCTGTGGCACGGTGGCGACAGCTGGAACTACTTGCTCTGGGGTTCGGCCCACGGCATCGCCCTGTGCGTCGACCGCGCCTGGTCGCGCTCCAGCCTGCCGAGCATTCCGCTGTGGGCCAGCCACACCGCGACCCTGCTGTTCGTGTGCCTGGCCTGGACCCTGTTCCGCTCGCCGGACTTCGCCACGGCCCTGAGCATGTACGGCGGCCAGTTCGGCCAGCACGGCTTCGCCCTGGGCGACGCCCTGGCGGTGACCCTGCGCCCGGTACACGGCCTGGCCGCGTTGCTGGGGGTGGTGTGCATCCTCGCCCCGCTGCTGCAAACCCGTTGTGAAAGACGCTTCGCCGACAACCCGCTGTTCGCGCTGTCAGCGGCCCTTTGGCCTGTGGCTGGTTTCCTCCTGTCGTTCGCTCTGATCGCCAGCCGTGAAGCCGTGCCCTTTCTGTACTTTCAGTTCTGATGACCAAGCCAACGCAATCTCCGTCTACCGCGCCCACGCCGCCCTCCGACCTGGCGCTGCGCGTCAGTCCGCTGGCCGGCGTGATCTTCGCCCTGTTCCTCGCTGGCGGGCTGCTGTCGTGCCTGTGGCTGATGATCAAGGGACCGATCGAATTCGTGCCCAAGGTGGTGACCCAGGACATGCTGCTGCACGGCGACGTGACCCATCGCTTTGCCAAGGAGCTGTCCGACGCGCCGCTGCCCAAGCAGGTCGCCGACCTGGAACGGGGCGGCAGCTGGCTGGTCTTCGAAGACCTCGGCCCACGGGTACGCCAGGGCTGCCCAGGCTGGCTGTTCCTCACCGATGAGCTGCGCCTGAACCGGCATGCCGAGAACAACGCCCAAGCCAAGGCCCAGGCGGTGATCGAGCTGCAACAAGGCTTGGCCAAGCGCGGCATTCAACTGCTGGTGGCGGTGGTGCCGGACAAGAGCCGGATCGCCGCGTCCGAACTCTGCGCACTGTCCCGACCGGCACAACTGGCACCACGCACCGAGCAGTGGCTGAGCCTGCTGCGCGGCGCCGGCGTACCGAGTGTGGACCTGGCGCCGGCCCTGCAACCCCTGGCAGCACAGGCCTACCTGCGCACCGACACCCACTGGAGCGAAGCCGGGGCCAAGGCCGGTGCCCAACGCATCGCCCAGGCGGTGGCCGAGTTGAAGTTCAGCCCGACGCCGCAGCAGGCCTTCGACCTGACCCAGCATGCCAGCGCCCGCCGTCCCGGGGACCTGGTGCGCCTGGCGGGGATCGACTGGCTGCCCCTGGGCTTGCAACCTGCCGGGGAAGACGTCGCTGCTTCCGAGGTCAAGGCCCGCGCCGTGGAAACCAGTGGTGATGCAGAGAGCCTCGACGACCTGTTCGGCGACAGCAACCTGCCGAACACCGCGGTGATCGGCACCTCGTTCTCGCGCAATTCGAACTTCCTCGGCTTCCTCGAACTGGCCCTCGGCGCCCCCATGGGCAACTTCGCCAAGGACGGCGGCGAGTTCTCCGGGGCCGCCAAAGCCTACTTCGACAGCCCGGCATTCAAGCAGACGCCACCCAAGCTGATTGTCTGGGAAATCCCCGAGCGGGACCTGCAAACGCCTTACGGCAACGACGTACACCTGCCTTGAAACACGCCGGCGGACGGGTCCCCGACCCGCCCGCCCCGGCTAGTCATTGAGCTGCACAATGCCCTTGCGCACGGCAAACATCACCAGCCCGGCGATGTCGTGAATACGTAGGCGGTGCATCATCTGCGAACGGTGGGCCTCCACCGTCTTCACACTCAAACCCAGCCCCAGGGCGATGTTGCGCGTGCTTTCGCCTCGGGCGATCAAACGCAGGATTTCCAGTTGGCGCGCCGTGAGCACCTTGCTCGGCGCCTTGAGGCTGGGTTCATGGTGGTGCTTGATGGCGTGGTTGATCACCAGCGGCACCACCGCCGATGACAGGTACTGGCCTTGCTGGCTGAGGGCTTGCAGGGCCAGTTCCAGCTCCACCACGCTGGCGCTCCTGAGCAGGTAGCCCTGGGCACCGGCTTGCAGGCATTGCATGACAAAGGTGCTGTCGGTGTACATCGACAGCATCAGCACCCGACTGTTGGGCGAACTCAGGGACAAGGTCTTGAGCGTCTCGATGCAGGCCAGGCGCTCCAGGGCCAGGTCCAGCAGGACGATTTCCGGCAGCAGGCGCGAAGCCTGTTCGATAGCACTCAGGCCGTCGCTGGCTTCAGCGATCACTTGGTATTCCGGCTTTTTCTCCAGCAATGCCCTGATACCGGCACGGACCAGTGGGTAATCATTGGCAAGCAAAATTCGACACAGCATAGGCTTCAGCCCAGTCATAGAAATACGGGCACAACGCCAAGGCGTTGCAGTGTTTTATTGCGGGCGTCGTCGCCTGGATGGGGGCTACCCTGCCAAAATCCGTGCTTGGCAATGGGCCAGCCGGGCAAGCCCGGAGTGGAACTAAACAAGCCGGGCCCGGCGTCGCGAGAGCGACACCGGCCCGTGGGGCGTTGGCACAAGACCGATGAGCCGCCGCGCTGCGACGTCCATCGGGCAGGCAAGCGACGTTCAGCCGTGACGAGGGCCGCAGGCGAACTGCTGGATCAATCGGGCCACTTTGGCCAAAGGCTCGACCTGCTGCGCCGCGCCCAGGCGGATGGCTTCCCGGGGCATGCCGAAGACCACGCAACTGGCCTCGTCCTGGGCGACGGTCTGGGCACCGCTTTCACGCATCGCCAACAAGCCGCGGGCACCGTCGTCCCCCATGCCGGTCATGATGATGCCCAGGGTATTGGTCGCACCTTGCCGGGCGACCGAACGAAACAGCACATCCACCGAGGGCTTGTGCCGGTTGACCGGCGGCCCGTCAATCACCTCGACCTGATAATGTGCGCCACTGCGCTTTAACTGCATGTGCAGGCCCCCTGGTGCCAGCAGGGCCAGGCCGCTGTGCACGCGATCCAGATGCCTGGCTTCACGCACTTCGATCTGGCACAGGCTGTTGAGCCGGCGGGCAAAATCGGCGGTAAATTTCTCCGGCATGTGTTGAACGATCACAATGCCCGGGCAGTCACGGGGCAGTTGCCGCAAAACGAATTCCAGTGCCTGGGTGCCGCCGGTGGAACAGCCCAGGGCCACCACCCGCTCCGTGGTTTGCAGCAGGCTCGGCGCCGGCGCGACGTTGCTTTCCTGAGCCGCCAACGGTGTCGCCTGCAACGCCCGGGGCCGCGAGCGGGCGCCCTCCTCCACCTTGCGAATCAGGTCGGCGGCCATCTGCTCCAGGCTCTGCTTGAGCCCCAGCTTGGCCTTGGTGAACACCCCCACCGCCCCCGCCGCCAGGGCCTCCACGGCCACATTGTTGCCCTGCTCGGTGAGGGTCGAGCAGATGATGGTCGGGGTGGGTCGCTCGCTCATGATCTGGCGCAGGAAGGTCAGGCCGTCCATGCGTGGCATCTCGACGTCGAGGATCAACACGTCCGGCCAGTCGCGGCGCATTTTGTCGATGGCGTACAACGGGTCGGCGGCCATGCCGATCACCCGGATCCGCGGATGGTTCTCCAGGCAAGTGCTGAGGACCTGCCGCACCAGCGCCGAATCGTCGACGATAAAGACCTTGATCTCGCTCACGCGTCCCCCTCGGCCGGCAGCGTCACCCGATTGCGCAGGCAGGCCACCCGGCCGCTGCGGCCGTCGACCTGCAAGCGTCGGTAGTGCTGGCCGTTGAGGTCGCAGTAATCCACCGGCCAATTGCGCAGGCTGAACTGCTCCCGGGCAAAGGCGCTGTTGTTGGGGCCGATGGTGCGCGCCGTCTGTTGCAGGCGCAGCAGGCTGGCGCCACCGAACAGGCCCTTGCGGTATTCGCTGGGGCGCGTGCCGTGGCGCAGCATGTCGGCGTGGATGCGCTTGAACACGCCCTCGCCGTAGCGGGTGTCGAGGCCATTGCGGGCCTGGGGATCGTTGGGCAGCAGGTAATGGGACAACGCCAGCAAGCGCCAGCGCGGGTGCCACAGCACCACCGCCACGCAACTGCCCAGCAGGGTCGAGACCGTGCCTTCATGGCGGCCAAAAAAATACTCACCAGGGTGCAGGAACAGGGGCGATTTCATAAGAGTTGGTACACAGAAGGGCTGAGCAGACGCAGAGGCAGATCGAAGCCGTGGACGCTCTCGGCGTGGCCGATAAACAACAGCCCCCCGGGCACCAACTGGCGAATCAGGCGCTGGACGATGCGCTGCTTCTCGTCCTGGTTGAAATAGATCAACACGTTACGCAGGAAGATCACGTCGAAAGGCCCGAGTCCCTCCGGCAACGGCTGCACCAGGTTGACCTCGCGCAGGCTGACCCGCTCGCGCAACGCCGGCTGCACGCGAAAGCGCCCGCTCATGTCACCGATGCCCTTGAGGCAGAAACGCGGCAACCAGCCTTCGGGAAAGTACTTGGCCTGGCTCAGGTCGTAGATCCCGCTGCGGGCCCGTTCGAGCATGCTCAAGCTGAGGTCGCTGGCGACGATCGACCAGTCCTGGGTCAGGGCGCTGTCCTTGGCCACCATGGCCAGGCTGTAAGGCTCTTCGCCGGAGGAACAGGCCGCGCTCCAGATCCGCACCGGGCCTTTGCGGCGGGCCAGCCACTGGGCCAGGAAGGTGAAATGCACCGGCTCGCGAAAGAAGTAGGTTTCATTGGTGGTCAACAGATCCACCACCAGCCGGCGCTCGTCGAGGCAGGCCGGCTGGTCGAGCATCTGCAGGTACTGGCTGTAACTGTGCAGGCCGTGATGACGCAGGCGCTTCATCAGCCGCCCGGCCACCAGTGGCCGTTTATTGGCCGCCAGGGCAATCCCTGACGCCTCCAGCATCAGGCCTTGCAGGCGTCGGAACTCATGGTCGCCCAGTTCCGGCAACGTGAAGGCCGCGGGCATCTCAGCGGCCATTCATCACAGCAAGGCTGAGCTGCTGGATATCGTCCAGGGACAGTACCTGGGCAATCGCCAGGATGATGGTGAAGGCCTGCTCGCTGCGGGCCATGCCGGCAATGAAGTCGGTACGGATGCCCACCCCGAACGGCGGGGGCGGCACCACTTGCTGGGGGTCGATGTCCAGCACCGCGTCCACCGCATCCACCACCAGGCCGATGGGCTGCACGCTGTCGCCCAGGGCCAGTTCGATGATCACGATGCAGGTGCGCTTGTCCGGGCGGGTCAGTTCAAAACCGAAACGCGCCGCCAGGTCGAGCACCGGCACCACATTGCCCCGCAGGTTGATCACCCCGTGGATAAAGGTCGGCATCATCGGCACCGCCGTGACTTCGGCGTACTCGATGATTTCCCGCACCAGTTCGATGGGCAGCGCGTAGGCCGCCTGGCGCACCCGGAACGACAGGTGCTGGATGCGCGTGGTGTCCAGTTCGGGCAACACCACCAGGGCTTGAGATTGGGTCATGTTCGCCTCCCTCAATTGAAGCTGACGAATTGGCCTTCATCCGCCGTCGCGCGGCCTTTGTTCCAGGCCGGTGTCGAGTTGGCGAACACCTCCGTGGGGCGCGACGGGGAACGCGGGGCGCTGTCCTGTTCGAAGCGGAAGAAGCCGATCAGCTCCTGCAGTTGCCCGGCCTGGGCGTTCATTTCCTCGGCAGTGGCGGCCAACTCTTCGGAGGCCGCAGCGTTCTGCTGGGTGATCTGGTTCATCTGGCCCATGGCGATGTTGATCTGCCCGGCCGCACCGCTCTGCTCTTGGGATGCGGCAGTGATTTCCTGCACCAGGTCCGAGGTTTTCTGGATGTTAGGCACGATATCGCCCAACAGGCGCCCGGCCTGTTCCGCCAGGTTCACGCTGCTGGACGCCACCTGGCCGATCTCCTGAGCCGCCACCTGGCTACGCTCGGCCAGCTTGCGCACTTCGGCAGCCACCACCGCGAAACCCTTGCCATGGTCGCCGGCACGGGCCGCTTCGATGGCGGCGTTGAGGGCCAGCAAATTGGTCTGGTAAGCGATGTCGTCGATGATGCTGATCTTGTCGGCAATCTGCTTCATCGCCAGCACGGTGTCGCTCACCGCGCCGCCGCCCTGGACCGCGTCGTTGGCAGCCTTACCGGCGATGCCGTCGGTGATCTTGGCGCTTTCGGTGTTCTGGGTGATGGAGGCGGACATCTGCTCCACCGAGGCACTGGTCTGCTCGACGCTGGCCGCCTGTTCGTTGGCGGCCTGGCTCAGGGACTGGGAAGTCGAACTGACCTGCTCCGACGCCGAGGACAGGGAGTCGGCAGCACTGCGTACATCGCCGAGGATGCTGCGCAGGCGCTGGGTCATGTTCTGCATGGCGCTCAGCAACTGCCCGGTTTCATCGCGGCTGCTGGCCACCAAATCCTGGCTCAGGTCGCCGGCGGCCATGCGGTTGGCAGCGGCCACGGCGCCGTTCAGCGGCCGGGTGATACTGCGGGTCACGAGGATGCCGATCAGCATGCCCATCAAGCTGGCCACCAGCACCAGGGTGATCATCTGCACCCGGGAATTGGCCGCGATTTCACTGATTTGCTGATTGGCTTCGCTGGCCCGCTCCTGCTTGCGGTTGGTGACGTCGCCCAGCAGGCGGTCCACCTGATCGCTGCTGGCAATCGCCTTGGGCAACAGGTTGGTGATGTCGCTGGTTTCCTGCAGATCGCCGGACTGCTGGTGCAGGCTGAGGATCTGCTGCACCAGGCCGGTGTATTCCTTGAGCGGCGCGTCCAGCAGGTCGATCTGGGCCAGGCCCTCCTTGGTCAGGAAACTGGCCCGAGCCTTGGTGATCAACTGGCGGGTGCGCTCCAGGGCATCATTGGCCTGCAGGGCGGACTGTTCACGAGCGGTCACGCTGGTGGACAGCAGGCTCTGGCGCATGGCGCGACCGGCGACGATCAATTGGATATTGGCTTCCTGCATCTGGCTCAAGCCGGTGACATCGATGTCGTACATCCGGTCCGACAGCTGATCGACCTGGTCCAGGTTGCGAATGCCGATCAGGCCGATGATTGCGGTCAGGGCCACCACCAGCAGAAACCCCGCGGTCAGCCGGATGCCTATTTTCATATTGCGAATGAACTGCATGATGTATCTCCTGAAAGGCTAGGCAAGGGATTCGGCGAGGCCGTTGCGGGTCGGTTGGTCGAGCAGGGCTTGCAGATGGCGAAACAGGCTGGGGATGTCGAGGATCAGCGCCACCTGGCCAGAGCCGAGGATGGTCGAGCCGCTGATGCCCCGCAGGTGCTGGAACATCTGGCCCAGGGGCTTGATCACGGTCTGCAACTCCCCCTGCAAGTGGTCGACGATCAGCCCGGCCTGTTGCCGGCCCTGGCTGACCACCACGATATTGCGTCGCCGCGCCGGCTGGCCCTGGAGGCCGAAGTGCCGGTCCAGGGCGATGCACGGCAAGGGCTGGCCCCGCAGGTTGAGGTAGCCGTAACCCTGTTCCAGAGGTTCGGCACCGGCTTCCATGCACTCAGTGACCATGTCCAGGGGGATGACGAAATGGTCTTGGCCCACCCCCACCAGAAAGCCGTCGATGATTGCCAGGGTCAGGGGCAGGCGAATGCGGAAGGTGCAGCCCTGCCCCGGGCTGGAGTCGATCTCGATGACCCCGCGCAACTGGTCGATGGCGCTGCGCACCACGTCCATGCCGACACCCCGCCCGGAGAGGTTGGAGACTTGCTCGGCGGTGGAAAACCCAGGCTCGAAAATCAGCAGGTGAATGGCCTGGTCACTGAGCACCGCGTCGGCCTCGACCATGCCTTTGGCCATGGCTTTTTCGAGGATCCGCGCGGTGTTCAAACCGCGCCCGTCGTCGCTGATTTCCAGCACGATCATGCCGGAGTCGTGGTAGGCGTTGAGGTTCAGGTTGCCGGCGGCGGGCTTGCCCAGGGCCAGGCGTTCGCTGGCCGGTTCGATGCCGTGGTCGATGGCGTTGCGCACCAAGTGGGTCAGCGGATCGGCGATCTTGTCGATCACCGATTTGTCGAGTTCGGTCTCGCCGCCACGGATGCTCAACTGGATGTTCTTGTTCAGCTCCTGGCTGACGTCGCGCACCACCCGGTGGAAGCGGTTGAAGGTCTCGCCGACTTCCACCATGCGCAGCTTCAAGGCGCTTTCGCGGATCTGCTCCACGTGCTGGTGCACTGCCAGGGTGCTTTCGATGCAGGCGGGGTCGCCGTTGCGCCGCGCCTGCATCTGCGCCCCGGCGGTGCTGATCACCAGTTCCCCCACCAGGTTGATCAGCTCGTCGAGCTTGTGCGCCGCCACCTTGACCAGTGCGGTGTCCTGGGGTCGCCGTTCGCGGCTGGTAGACGGGCTCGGGGCCGGGCTTGCCAGGGAAGACACCGCTTGGGACAAGGCCGACGCCAGGGGGTTGGGTGCGGCTGCGTCGGTTGCCGGAATGGGTTGAGCAGGCTGCCACTGCGCCTCGGGCTCGGGCTCAAGGCAGACGATGCTCAGTTGGCAGAAGTCGTCGATAAACTGGAACACCTCGGCGATCTCGGCTTCGTCGGCGGCGCTGCGCAGGGTCAGTTCCAGGCCCAGGTAGCAGGCTTCGGGATCGAGGCTGTCGAGGGGCGGCAAGCCCTGGCTCAGGGTCTGCAGGTTGACGATATCCCCCAGGCGTTTGAGGTAACGGACAAAGGCCGCAGGGTCGAAGCCGTTGCGCAACAGGTCTTCGGCGAAGGCAATGGAGATCTGCCAGAGGCGTGCGGGTTCAATGGTCGTTTCGGCCGCCTGCCCAGGCGCCGCTGTATCACTGGGCAACGGAGTGTCAACCGTCTGCCCCTGGGCTTCCATCAAGGCGGCCAGCAGTACGCCTTGCGGCCCCTCATCGACTTCCAGCAAGCCGCTGTCAGGGTCCACCCGCTCGATCATCGCGCTGAGCTCGTCCATGCAGCTGAGCATCAGCGAGGTCAGGGCCGGGGTCAGCGGGCGCTGGCCGTCGCGCACCGACATCAGCAGGCTTTCCAGGTGATGGGTCAGGTTGACCAGGGGCGTCAGGGAGAAGATCCCCGCCGAGCCCTTGAGGGTGTGCACGGCGCGAAACAGGCCATTGATCGCTGGCTGGTCGTCGGGCGCGCGCTCCAGGCACAGCAGACTGTCTTCGGCTTCTTTGAGCAGGTCACGGCCTTCGCTGAGAAACCCCTGGAGCAACTGATTCCACTGATCGCCACTGAGCATCGCTCAATCCTCGGTTGGTACTTCGGGGTACAAGGATTCCAGGCGCAGCAGCTCGATCAGCTCGGCCACGTTGGCCGCGCAAGCGACCACCCGCACCGGGCTGCCGCTCTGCCCCAGGGCGCGCTGCAAGGCCAGCAGCAACTGGGCACCGGCGCTGTCGAATTCCTCCACCGCGCTCAGGTCCAGTTGCCACGCCGGGGCGTCGAACGGCAGCCACTGCAGCAGCTCGGCCCGGGCCTCGGCCACCTGGTAAATGGTCAAGTCGCCCGTCACCTGCAACCGCGCCGGGCCATCGAACGCCGAAGGCGTGAGGGTGAACACGGGCCTAGCCCAGCAGCTTTTCGACCGCCGCCAGCAACTGCTGGGGCTGGAACGGCTTGACGATCCAGGCCCGGGCACCGGCGGCCTGGCCTTCGGCCTTTTTCGATTGTTCGCTTTCAGTGGTGAGCATGACGATCGGCGTGAAGCGGTATTCGTTGCGCGCCTTGACCGCTTTCACCAGGCCGATGCCATCGAGGTTGGGCATGTTGACGTCGCTGATGATCAGGTTGACCTTGCGCCCGTCGAGCTTGGCCAGGGCATCGCGGCCGTCGCAGGCCTCGATCACTTGGTGACCGGCGCCGGTCAGGGTCATTTTCACGAGTTGGCGCATCGACATTGAGTCGTCGACGATCAGAATGGTCTTGGCCATGTGTCACTCCCTGGAACTGAAGGTTGAATCCGGGCCTCAGAAAAACGTCACTTCGCTGGCCGCCGCACTGGGGGCCTGGCCGTGGCGTTCTTCATCGGTGGTAAAGCGTTGGCGCAGACGCTCGAGCCAGGCCTTGGGGTCCTGCAGGCTCGGGGCCTGTTCGGCCATGGCATCGAGCAACTGCTGCAGGTCCACCTGAACGTGGTCGAGCATCTGGTCGGTACGGTCCTGGAACTGCAGGCTGACCATCACCGCCTGAATGTCTTGCTGGGTGTCGCGGGCGTCGCGCTGCAAGGCGCCGGACGCGGCGGACAATTGATTGAGGTTGTCCCCCAGGCGGGCCATGACTTCGGTCACCGACTGGTTGAGGAAGTCCAGGTTGTTCTGCTCGCTGCTGCCCAGTTCCGCCGCGGCGGCGATGGTGCTCTGGATCGCGTGGTTGATCTCATTGACCTTGGCGTCCATGCCCTGCCCAGTTTCCGCCGAGAGGCTGGAGAGCTTGCGCACCTCGTCGGCGACCACGGAAAAACCGCGGCCGTATTCTCCGGCGCGGGCGGCCTCGATGGCGGCGTTGAGGGCCAGCAGGTTGGTCTGGCTGGCGATGTCCTGGACCCGCTTGGCCATCTGCTGCAACTGGCTGGTGTAACTGTCGAGGTGGCTGATGGTGCCCAGCAGCTCTTGCTGGCGCTGGCTGCTGGTCTGGAAGGATTGACTGACGTCATGCAGGCGCTGGTTGGCATCACGCAGGCTCTCGCCGACGCCGTTGCTGCCCAGGATGCCTTCGGAGTTGCTGAGGGTGCCGTCCAGACGGGTGGTGATGCGCTGGAAACTCTCGAACAGCGCGCCGATGTTGCCTTGCAGCAACTCCCGGGTACGGCCCAGGCTGTCGCTCCAGTTCGGTGCCACAGCCTGCAACAGGTTCTGCAACGCCGGGTCCTGCTCGGCACGGGCGGCGGCCGGGGAACTGAGGGCGGGCTCGGAGCGCTGGGCTTGGCGTGGGCGCAGGCCAATCAGCAAGGTGGCGACCAGAAGTAACGCGACTATCATCAGAGTGTCTGAGCCCAGCAACAGCCCCGCCACACAGAGCGCAAGTCCCGACCAAACTCCTAGATAGATCCCCATTGCCTGCATCCGCTGCCTTACTCGAAGGGCGCGATACTACCGATGGCATTTTGCGATCAATATAAGGAAAACCCTTAATCCGACCGCCCAGTCAGACTCAAAACACACAGTCCATTAGCACGACAAAGCTAACCAATGAGTCAATTTAATCCGCCGGTCACCCGACAAAATGGTGGCTTTAAAAGAATCGATCTGACTGGAAAAAACCGGATTTTTTAAGGATTTTCCTTAAGGTTCCAAATTATTTCAGGGTACTTCCGGGATGCCCAACCTGGGCCCTCGCCACTTCACAGGTTTGCGCGCCCGCCGCCAAAGGACCACTCCTGGGCCTCGGTGGTATTGATCACGATCATCACGTCCTCCGGATCTAGGTTCAGGGCCTGCTGCAGACGTTGCACCAACTGCTGGTAAAAACGCTGGCGAGTGGCATGGCTGCGTGGCCGGCCGGCGGTGATGGCGATCAGCACAAAGTCATCGCTCCTCGGCCCGCCCAGGTAGTGCCGGTGGTAGATCAACTCCCCGGGCGCGTGCTGGTGAATCACCTGGAAGCAATCATCGAGCGGCACTTCAAAGGCCTCCACCAGGGCCTCATGGACGCCCCGGGACAGGCGTGCAAGGTAATCATCGGACTGGCCGCGGTGCAGGGAAATACGGGCAAAAGGCATGGCAAGGCTCCGGCATCGGTTAAGGGCCTGGCAAAACTAACAAGCGCATACAATCCCGAATATCAGATAATCCTCCGCCATTAATCCCGAATAAGTGGACGATCCCCATGCGCCGCCCGACCTTTGACCTCGACGTCTTGCGCACCTTTGTCACCGGTGTCGAATGCAACAGTTTTGCCAAGGCCGCCGGGCGCCTGGGGCGCTCCACCTCGGCGGTCAGTGCGCAGTTGAAAAAGCTGGAGGAACACGTGGGCCATCCGTTGCTGGTCAAGGCCGGACGCGGCCTGGTGCTGACCGCCCTGGGCGAGGCCCTGTTGAGCCACGCCCGGCGATTGCTGGCGCTGAATGACGAGGTCTTCGCCAGCCTGCAACAGACCCGGCAACAGGGCACAGTGCGCCTGGGCCTGCAGGAGGACTTTGCCGAGCACCTGCTGAGCGACATTCTGCGGCGCTTCACGCGGATCCACCCGTTGGTCAACCTAGAGGTGCGGATTGCCCGCAATGGCGAACTGCTGAGCCTGATCGAGGGCAACCGCCTGGACCTGGCCCTGGCCTGGGACAGCGGTGTGAGCACCGCCTATTCAACAGCCATCGGCCGCACCGCCCTGCACTGGATCGGCAGCCGCGAGCAGCCCGGCGCGCCGACTGGCCAGCCACTGCCGCTGGTGCTGTTCGAAGCGCCCTGCGTGCTGCGCACCTTGGCCTTGCACGCCTTGGACCAGGCGCAGCAACCGTGGCGTATCGCCCTGACCAGCCCCAGTGTCGGCGGGTTATGGGCCGCCGTGGCTGCGGGCCTGGGCGTGACCTTGCGCAGCCGCATCGGCCTGCCCGCGCACCTGCAGGTTCTTGAACACCTGCCGCCCTTGCCCAGCCTGGGTTACGTGCTGCACCGAGGGCTGGAGCAACCGCCGGCCGTGGTCGAGTTGCTCGCCGAGTTGATCACCGACAGCCTGGAACGCCAGCCCTGAACGACGCGTCCTCGGCCCCTTGCGACGCGCTGGCGAATGCACCAATCCCTGCTAGCGTTTCAGCACCGCGAGCGCCCTGCTCAAGGGCTGCCATCGCCGCCCTCTACCACCGCCGAAGAGACCTGATGAGCACCGTCAAAGAACGCCTCAAACAGGGCAAGGATGCCCGCAAGCATTGCCCCCGCAGCACTCAGGCCGAGGTCGGCCAGACCCGGCGCGATCCCTTGCCCTTGATCGAAGCCTCCAGCCAGGGGCGGGTCCGGGCCCTGGTGGAACTGCGCTACGGGCGCATGTTGGTGTCGCCCTTCACCTTCTACCGCGGCAATGCCCTGCTCCAGGCCCACGACCTGGCCGGCACCCCGAACATGGGCCTGGTCTCGACCATTTGCGGCGATTGCCACCTGATGAACTTCGGTGGCTTTGCCACCCCGGAACGCAACCTGCTGTTCAGCGTCAATGACTTCGACGAGGTCCACCCCGGCCCTTGGGAGTGGGACCTGAAACGCCTGGTGGCGAGCTTCCTGGTGGCCACCCGCGACCTGCGCCACGGCGCCAGCGTCGAAGAAGAGGTGTGCCGCCAGTTGGTGGGCGCCTATCAGCGCAGCATGGCCCACTGCGCCGAACAGAGCGCCCTGGACATCTGGTACGACGCCCTGACCTATGAAGACCTGCTGGAGCAGGCGCAAAACAACAGCAACATCGTTGAACACGTGCAGCGCGCCATGGACAAGGCGGCACGTCGCACCCACGCCGAACTGCTGCCCAAAATCAGCGAACGCGATGCCCGGGGCGACTTGCTGATTCGCGACGACCTGCCGGAAATCTTCCACCTGCACACCACCACCAGCCTGCTCGACGCCGATGACGACTGGATGCGCCTGGAAGACTGGCGGCCGCTGTACGACACCTTGATGGGCGACTACCGCAACACCCTGCAGGCCGATCGCCGGGCCCTGCTGGCGCGCTTCGAGCCCCGGGACCTGGCGTTCAAGGTGGTGGGCGTGGGCAGCGTCGGCACCCGCTGCCTGGTGGCGCTGCTGACCGACAGCCAGGAACGCCCGCTGTTCCTGCAGTTCAAGGAAGCCCGGCGTTCGGTGCTCGCCGACTACGTGCGCGGCAAGTCACGCCTGCGTCACAACGGCCAGCGCGTGGTGGAGGGCCAGCGCCTGATGCAAGCCGCCAGCGACCTGTTCCTCGGCTGGACCACCGGCCCCAGCGGCCGGCACTTCTATGTGCGCCAACTGCGCGACATGAAAGTCTCGGCGGAGCTGGAAACCTTCGACGCCGACACCTTTGCCGCCTACGCCCGGGTTTGCGGCCGAGCCTTGGCCCGCGCCCATGCCAAGGCCTCGGGGAATGCGGCGCAGATCAGTGGCTACATCGGCAAAAGCCAGACCCTGGCCGACGCGCTATGGAAGTACGCCCAAGCCTGTGCCCAGCAAAATGAGCAGGATTTCGAACGCTTCCAATACGCCTGTCGCAAGGGGCGCCTGAAGGCGCGATCAGAGGCTGACTTCGCCGCCGATCACCTGCCCTGAGGGGTTCAACTTCGCGTAACCGAGTGGCCCTAAGGCGCTGGCGGCACCTCGGCCAGGCTGCGATAGACCGGTAGCCCCAGGCGCAGGGCCATGGCCACCAACGCATCGGCCTGGGCACACGGTCCGTCGCTGCGCAGCAGGCCATCGCAGCGTTGCAGCAGGCGCTGAGCATTGGCCTGGAATGCCGCGTCCGGTAACGACGGCGCACTCAGTGCCACATGCCCGGCCGCGAACAGCCCGGCCGTCCACGACGCCAGCGTCGACACTTCAGGGCCCAGCAACAGCAGCAGACGGCTGCGCGGCAGCAGGTTCAGCGCCAGGTATTGCAGGAGCATGATGGTCTTGCCGTCGACAATCTCCCCGGCCTCGACCATGGCCAGGGCCTGTTCGAACCCCAGCTCCAGCACTTCGATGTCCTCGCCCTCTTCTTCCAGGCCGCCGCCGCTGCCGATGCGATCGCCGGGCCGGTATTGGCCGATAAAGAAGTGGATGCGCTCGGTGACCGAGCCCGGGCTCATGAACGCGGCATAGATCTGCCGAACCTCACCCACCCGGTAGCCGGTCTCTTCCTCGGCTTCCTGGCGAATGCGCTGCTCGGGGCCGGCGTTGTCCAGCAGGCCGGCGGCGGCCTCGATCAGGTAGCCGCTGTGGTCGTTGACGAAGGCTGGCATGCGGAATTGCCGGGTCAGCAACACCGTACGCTGCTCCAGGTTGTAGAGCAGGATGGTGGCGCCGTTGCCGCGGTCGTAGACCTCGCGCTGCTGGGCCTGCCAGCGGCCATCGCGACGGCGCAGGTCGAAGCTGTATTTCTTCAGGATGTACCAGTTGGTCGAGAGGGTTTCTTCAGCAGTGATGCGGACCGGGCTGGCACTCATGGGCGCTCCTCATTCAGGGCCGTGGCGGGTGGAAAGTCCTTGAGCCGTTCCAGCAATTGCGCAGTGAAGGCGGGGTTGAAAACGAAGGCGCCTTCCCGCTCCTGCAACTGGCCGGCATCGACCCGGGCCTGGAACCAGTCGGTGATAAAACCGGGGGCATAACCGCCGGTGCCAAAACCTTTACCGAAGGCGATCAAGGCGCTGTAGGCGGCCAGATAATCCTCGCCTCGGGTGGCGCCGTGGCGGTTCTGGTAGAGCCAGAACTGCAGGTCGTAGAGCAGGTGCGACAGCGGGTCGGCGTGCAGGGCGAAGTAGCGTTTGTCTTCGAGGATCTGCTGCGAGATCACGCGGATGCGCGCGCCAAGGTCGGGGACCGGGGCAAAGTGCTCCAGCAACTCGGCCAGGGGTTCGGAGAACGGCGCGTCGGCAATCATCGCCTGGTCATCGAGGAAGTCCTGCTCGGAGGTGTCGTAGACCTCGGGGGACACCAGGCTGCGGACAAAGCTGGCAAAGTCCTGGGCCAGGAAGGTCACCCGATAGTCGCCTTCCTGGTCGACGTGAACCACCTGCGGCTCGCCCTCCGGGCCACAGGCGCGGTAGTCGAGGGCGATCATGTCGTGGCCCGCCGATGGGCAACTGCAGATGTACACGCCGAGGTCCGGGTAGCCCCACTCTTCGATCATGAAGCGGCTGCCGAGCTCGCCGCCCAGGGAGTAGGTGCGGCGCCGTCCGATACTGAGGAAACAGTCGATCGCGCAATGGTCCTCGGACCAACTGGTGCCATCGTCCACCGGGCAGCAACTGAGGGTCGGCCGGCCGCCATTGTGGCGCTGCATAAACGCCACGTAGGACGGCGGCAGGCGGTAGCCCAGGTCGGCCTCGATCTCGGCGATCAGGGCAGCGCTGGCCGGCTCATCGTGAATGTCGTCACCAGGTTCCGAGTCCCAGAACGCTGCCAGGTCGATATCGTGGGGAAAGTCGCGCATGCCAAGCATCCATTGCCGTTGAAAATCAGGCGCACAGCCTAACCCAGCGACGCCCTAGAACCACCACCGCAGAAGGAAAAAAACACCCATGCTCAGGAGCATGCTGAGCAAGGTATTGCGCGTGTAAATCACCAGGGCGATGGCCACCAGCGAGCTGAGCAAATAAGGGTTGCCCGGGCTCAGGTTGAGCTGGTGGTCCGGCATGAACACGATCGGCCCGCAGATCGCAGTCAACATGCCCGGCACGGCAAACCCCAGGAACTGCCGGGCATTGCTGCTCAGGCGCAGCGGTAAACGTGGCTCGAGGAACACGTAGCGGTTGAGAAACACCAGCAACCCCATGCCAATAATCACGGCCCAAACCATCATGTGCGCCCCCGATACAGCTTGTTGCAGATAAAGCCCGCGGTCATGCCCGCCAGCCCCGACAGCACCAGGGCCGAACCCCATTGCCAGTAACTGAACAGCACCGAACAAAACAACGACACCGCCACACAGACCACCGTGGGCACGTTGCGCACCAGGGGCGTGATCAAGGCGATAAAGGTGGCGGCGATGGAAAAGTCCAACCCCAGGTGTTCCAGGCCGGGAATGCTGCTGCCCAGCAGAATGCCGGCCAGGGTGAAGAGGTTCCAGGCGACGTAGAAGGTCAGGCCCACGCCCAGGGCGTACCAGCGGTCGAACTGCTGCCGGTCATGGGTGCTGACCAGGGCGAACAGTTCGTCGGTCAACAGAAAGCCCAGACCCACGCGCCACCGCCCCGGCAGCGGTGAAATCACCGAGCGCATGCTCATGCCGTAGAGCAGGTGCTGGGAGGTCAGGAGCAAGGTGGTCAGCAGGATCGAAAAAATCCCCGCACCGCCCTTGAGCATACCGATGGCCACCAGTTGCGCGGCGCCGGCAAAGACAATGCTCGACAGCCCCTGGCCTTGCAGCGGCGTGAGATTGGCCTCGATGGCCATGGAACCGGCCAGCAGCCCCCAGGGCGCAGTGGCCAGGGACAGCGGCATGATTGCAATGGCGCCCCGCAAGAACGCGGCACGCGGTAAGAGAACGCTGGACATAACACCCTGCACACAGAGAACGGACCGAGACTGTGCCACCCACCGCCGCGCCTGGCTTGAACAATCTTGCGCACTTTCAAACCCACCGCCAGCAAAGGCTTGTGTGGGCGCGGGCGCGGACCTGAGCCCTGCGTAAATCTTGCCGGCCTCATCGCCGGCGAGCCGGCTCCTACAAGGAGGGGATAGACCGGGTAATGTAGGAGCTGGCTTGCCAGCGATGGCGGACCTGAGCCCTGCGTCAATCTTGCGGGCCTCATCGCCGGCAAGCCGGCTCCTACAAGGGGGGGATCGACCGGGCAATGTAGGAGCTGGCTTGCCAGCGATGGCGGACCTGAGCCCTGCGCAAATCTTGCGGGCCTCATCGCCGGCAAGCCGGCTCCTACAAGGGGGGGGTAGACCGGGCTATGTAGGAGCTGGCTTGCCAGCGATGGCGCACCTGAGGCCTGCGCAAATCTTGCCGGCCTCATCGCCGGCAAGCCGGCTCCTACAAGGGTGTGGATCGACCGGGCTATGTAGGAGCTGGCTTGCCAGCGATGGCGGGCCTGAGGCCTGCGTCAATCTTGCAGGCCTCATCGTCGGCGAGCCGGCTCCTAAGGAGTAGCCGGGTATAACGACAACGCCCCTCACGAAGGAGGGGCGTTGGGGGTGACGCTGTGCGGGCTTAGAGCTGGATCAGGTTGCTGATCTTCACGTCCGGCTCGACATCGGCTTCATAGTCCACGCCAGCGATTTCAAAACCGAACAGGCGCAGGAATTCCTGCTTGTAACCGGCAAAGTCGGTCATCTCGTAAAGGTTTTCGCTGGTGACCTGGTCCCACAAGGCTTTCACCCGGTCCTGCACTTCCGGTTGCAGTTCCTTGTAGTCGGCGCGCAGGCGGCCTTCTTCGTCGATGATCGGCTTCGGGTTGTACAGGCTGTCTTTGTACAGGCCGTAGACCTGCTCGATGCAACCTTCGTGGCTGCCCTGCTCTTTCATCACTTTGAACAGCAGCGACAGGTACAGCGGCATGATCGGGATCGCCGAGCTGGCCTGGGTGACCACGGCCTTGAGCACCGAAACGCGCGCATCGCCGTGCAGGTCGGACAGCTGCTCGCGCATGCCGATGACCTTGTGGTCCAGGTCCTTCTTGGCTTCGCCAATGGAACCGTTCCAGTAGATGTCGTGGGTCAGCTTCTCGCCCAGGTAGGTGAAGGCGGTGGTTTTCGCGCCTTCAGCCAGAACGCCTGCTTCGTGCAGGGCGTCGATCCACATCTGCCAGTCTTCACCGCCCATGACCGCGACGGTGCCGTCGATCTCTTCCTGGGTGGCCGGCTGCAGGGTGGTTTCCTTGACGATTTCCTTGTCGGTGTCGACACGCGCAGGGTCACGGACTTGCCCAGGGGCTTGAGGGTCGAGCTCAGCACTTCACCGGTTTTCGGGTGGGTGCGACGCGGCGCCGCCAGGCTGTAGACCACCAGGTCGATCTTGCCCAGGTCGCGCTTGATGGTGGCGATGGTCTCGGCCTTGACCGCATCGGAGAAGGCGTCGCCGTTGATGCTCTTGGCGTACAGGCCTTTCTCTTCGGCGAACTTGTGGAAGGCTGCGCTGTTGTACCAGCCGGCGGTGCCGAGCTTGCCTTCAGAGCTGCCGCGTTCGAAGAACACGCCCAGGGTGTTGGCGCCGCAGCCGAAGGCCGCGGTGATGCGCGCAGCCAGGCCGTAGCCGGTGGAGGCACCGAGCACCAGCACGTTCTTCGGGCCGGCGTCGATGGCGCCTTGCTGGGTGACGTATTCGATCTGTTGCTTGACGTTGGCTTCGCAGCCAACCGGGTGGGTCGTCACACAGATAAAGCCGCGAACGCGGGGTTTGATGACCATACACAATCTCCCAATTTCAATATGCCAGGCGCCTGTTCAGGCGCCAGCAGCGTCACTTGTTCAAGTCATAGACGCTCGGAATGCCCGCGCGTCACGCAATTGGCCAACCGCCCATGGACCGGGGGTGGCGCGCTTCTCGCCGGGGCCGAACACCGGCATCAGAATAAGCGGCGGCTATTACAGCATTACCCGCGCTCGCGGCATACCTTTGTCGACGGCGAACACCCGCTCCCCGGGGTCAAGGCATCACCTCCAGGGGCAGCGCAGCCTGGGCGGCGCGTTCCTCGTACCAGCGCTGCAAGGTCGCGGGCATACGCCCTTTCCAGGCCGGTACGTTGCTGTAATAGCGGGCCCGGGACTGGCCCTGGGCGTCAAACACCAGCAACACCAGCCAGAACTGCTCCTTCGGGCCCGTCATGAGAATCGCCGCATTGCTGCTGGCCAGGCCCCGCAGCCACATCTCCTGCACCTTGGCCCCGGGCATCTCTGCGGCCGGCTCGGGGCTGGTGATGGAGCCGGCGTTCTGCACCAGAACCGAGTAATCGTCCTTGAGCAACTGGCGCAGCGCCCAATCCTGCTGCGGCGTGTCCAGCAGGCCCAGGTCCAGCAGGTTGTAATTCACCTTCAACGGCGTCTTCGAGGCCACGTAGCGGCCGGCATAGTAGACCCCCATGCCGGCGCCGCAATCGCCGCCGGCCTGTTCCACTTGCAGCACCCCGTTAAGGGGCACGAACTTCAGCTGGCAATCGGCCTCGGCAAAACTCGCCGTGCCGCCTTGCAGCCGGGCCTGGCCCTGCAGGTCGCCGGAGTTGCCGCCGCTGGCAGCGCTCAGATCGAAGTCCAACAGCCCTGCCCCACGCTGCCGGGTTTGCAACTCGGCACCGTCGGACTCGCTGGCGGGCACCCGCTGCCAGGTCGCGGTCCAGTTGAAGGGCGCAGCCACATAGCCCAGTTCGGTGATGCGCATCAGGTAGCGCCGGCGCAGGCAGCCCACGTCGGCCGCGCACTGGTCGCGGGTCTTGAGCCACTGGCGCTGATCGAGCTTAAGGGCCTTGGGGTCGCCGACCTGGGCCAGGGCCACACGCCAGCGCTCACCCAATTCACCGTCGAGCATGGCGGTGTAGGGGTCGTTGCAAATGGCTTTTTCACTGGGGCTGGCGGCCTTGGTGCAATCGAAACTGCTGGCCTGGGCGGCACTGGCGGCGAACAACAGAACGCCCGCCAGGACGGCGGACGGAGAAATAACGGGCATGGGGGCAATTCCATTGCAAATGGGCGGCGCCAGTATGCCGGGCCAGCGCCGATTTTTCAGCCCTGCCCGCCAGCGTCACTTGGACAACAGGCAGGCCCGAGCCGCAGCGCCCCGGACAGACGACAGCTGTCGTCCATCGGGGCCTTGCCCATCACCGGGAAATCAGGGCTTGGCGGCCTGTTCCAGGTAGTCGGTGAGGAAGTGCTGGGGCGGCGTTTGCTCGGACAGGCTGGCGTCATAGCCAACGCGCAGCTCACGGGTTTCACCCGGCAGGTAGAGTTCGCCGTAGTTGCCGTTGACGATCAGCACCACGTAGGGCTTACCGTTGACCTGGGTCGAATAGCGGGTGTCGCGGCTGGTTTTTTCCACGTGCATTTTCTGGATCTTGCGCTGCCAGTCGTGGTCGATGCCGTCGACCATCACCAGCGCTTCATTGGCGGCGCGCTCACCGAACCTCAGGGTCGAGACTTTGATACCCTGCTCGCCGCTGAAGGCCACCATCTTATCGGCCACTGGCGGGCGGTCGTTGTCGGTCGCCGCCAGCGCCGAAGCGCTCAGGCACAGACCCAAAAGCAGCGCCAACCCGTTCCTTTTCATCAACATGCTGATCATCCTGTTTTGCCATGGAAAAGCCCCGAAATCCCCGAGGCCTCCTTGCAGATTGCAAAGTGGCATTTTGGTTCCATCGCTCGACTTATTTTTTACCCCGAACCGCCGACACAGGGGTGCCACAAGGAACCCGCCCTATGCCGCAAAACCCGACGCGCCGGGCACCGTAAAACAAAGGACTGTCCCCCCATGCGACACGCATTTTTCCACCTCGCCACCTGCGCGCTCACTCGGAGGCCCCACCGATGAGTACGCACTGCGGCAGCCGACCCAGCGCCCACCACCTTGACGTGAGCTGCCCGCATTGCCGGGGCCTGGCGCGCTTTGACGCCGCGACGATCAGGGCCATCCCCCTCAAGCAGGACGTTGCCTTCTTCCAGCAGCATCCAAGCCTTGAGTACACATTGCTGACCAACCAATCAGGGCAACATTGGCACGGGGCGCGCTACTTTCCCGGCCTGCACGGCGACCCACGCCGTTCGCTGCACAACCTGCCAGAGGGCTATCAGGGTGAGGACTGGGTCAAGACCTACCTCCCCGACGCCCACGTGAACGGGTGCCTCGGGTCGGTGACGTGCGAGCATTGCGGGTTGCGTACCCGCCACCTGTTGCAATGGCCAGTGGAAGCGTACTTTTCCCTGACCTACAAAGGCCAGTTGCTGTGGGCCTACAACCGCGAGGCGGCAAACGACCTGCTGGACTACCTGCTCTCGGACCGCCGACGACCGGATCATTACCGCTGGGCCAGGTTTCTGAGGCACGTGCCGACCCTGTTCAAAACCCGCAAGGCACGCCCGGCCGTGGCCCGCCAACTGAAGCGTTTGCTGAGCTGAACCCATGCATGTTTCAAGCTGAACAACCCCTTGAGGAGCACCCCGAACATGGACGCCAAGACCCTGGTCGCCCACTGCAAGCTGGATAAGGATCGCTACCTGGAACACCTCGACCAATGCCAGGTCGGCGAGCGGTTACGGGCCATGAACCTGTCGCCCGAGCAACGGCACGAGGTGCTTGCCCTGCTCGACGGCGCCCTGACCGACCAGCTCTACGGCCTGCTCCTGGGCCTGGACGGTGCCGCCTGCATCGGCGATGAGCAACATGACTTTCGCCTGCTCAATGAAGACGGCGACGCCATCAGCGGCAGCGGTGAACTGGAAGCCGAAGCCTATGCGCAGTTGATCGAAAACCCACGCTGAGTCAGGCCCCAGCGTTATTCAGCGCCGCGTCCAGGCTGTGCCCCGCCAGCTCTCGACCGTCAAGCCAGAGACTGCGGTCCGCCAGGCGGACAACCAGAGTCAGCGCCGGGCGATCGCCGGGGTAACGGCGCAGGCAGAGTTGCAGTTCGGTGGGCGATTCGACGGCGCGGATCAAGTCCCATAACCCATCGCTCAGGTCCAGCAGCACGCGGCCGGTTTCCAGGTCGGTGACCTTGGGTGCGTGGACCCAGTGACTCATGCGCATTTCCCGGGGGGTCAGGCGGATTTCCAGGCGGCCATCGTGGTAGGTGTTCACATCGGTCATGGGACATTCCTTGGCGCGGGTCGAGGGCGCGGATCATAACCTGCTGTGACGATTTTCCTCAGGCCCTAGCGGTACAAGAACTCGTCCCCAACGGCCGGATTCGCTACTATGTCTTCCCTCTTTCCTGCCTGTACAGCCAAGCCAATCTGGAGCCCGAATGCCCACTCCCAAGGACATCGCCACCGACAGCGGCGCCCCGATGATTCCTGAGCAGCGCCGCGAGCAGATCCTGCGCCAGTTGCGCAAGCACCAGGTGTTGAGCGTGCATCAGTTGATGGAGATGTTCGACTGTTCGCACATGACCGTGCGCCGGGATATCGCCCTGCTGGAGCAAGAGGGCCGAGCCTATTCGGTGACCGGTGGGGTGCGCATTGCCAGCCAGTTGCACAGCGAGCCCAGCCACCAGTCCAAGGCGGTGGTGGAGCTGCCGCAGAAGCAGGCCATGGCCAAGCTGGCCGCCGGCCTGTTGCACCCGGACATGACGGTGTACCTGGACGCCGGCACCAGCACCCTGGAGATCGTGCCCTACATCAAGGCGTTGTCGGGCATGACCGTGGTGACCAACGATTTCGGTGTGGTCCAGGCGCTGATGGAAGCGCCCCAGGTGACGGTGATCCACACCGGCGGGCAGCTGGATCATTCCAACCATTCCTGCGTCGGCGGGCTGGCCGTGGCGACCTTGCGCCAGGTGGTGACGGACATCGCCTTTATGTCCACCAGCTCCTGGGACCTGCTGCGCGGTATCACCACGCCGTCGGCGTTGAAGGTCGAAGTCAAGCAGGTGGCGATGCAGTCGGCGTCCCAGGTGGTGCTGGTGGCCAGCAGCTCCAAATACGGCACCTTCAGCATGTACAAAATCGCCGGCCTGGAGCAGTTCGACATCATCATCAGCGACGCCGCCCTGGCCCCAGCGGCGGCGGACGGAATTCGCAAACAAGGCGTGGAATTGCTGCTCCCCCTGTAGGAGCCGGCTTGCCGGCGATGGAGCCCGTGAATTTTGTATCGTTCTTGCGGGCGTGATCGCTGGCGAGCCAGCTCCTACCTGGGCTTGGCTGGACGGGACGCGGAGCGTCTGCGGCGACATTCCCACGGACCGTGGGAACGAGCAGGCGGCCTTAGTGACCGTTCCCACGCTCTGCGCCACCCTGCCCCCCTTGTAGGAACCGGCTTGCCGGCGATGGGGCCCGTGAATCCGCTACCGATTCAAGGGCGTGATCGCTGGCGAGCCAGCGCCTACAACGAGGGGTGCTCAGTGGCTTTTTTCGGTTTGCTGCATGAACTGGCCCAGTTCCTTGACGTAGAACTTCGCCATGCTGGTGGTGCCGTGGCCACGGGTGTCGGGGCTGGCGGGGATCAGTAACAGGCGGGCATTTTTCAGTTGGCCCAGCGAGGCTTGCAGGGTGCCGGTTTCCGGCGGGTTACGCTCGTCGTCCGCCGAGTTGATGGCCAACACCGGGGCCTGGATCTTGCCCAGCCCCGGCGCGGCGTTGTAGTCCGCCGAAGATTGCCACTGGTAGATAAAGTCGTTGGCATCGGCGGTCTGTGGCGCGTTAAGGCGCTCGTCCACCAGTTTGTCGGCCTGGGCCCGGGTCGGCGCTGCCGCCTGATAGGCCAGAGTCCCGCCGCTGGTGCCGACGCTGAACAGCGCATTGGCCAGGCGCAGGGACGGCGGCTGAGCCGTGTAGTTGCCGTTGTTGTAGGCCGGGTCCTGCTTGATCGACTCCACCAGCAAGCGCCGCATCATCCAGTTGCGCGACGACATCTCGGTGGGCTGGGACGCCATGGGCACCAGGGCGTCCATCATCTGCGGCCAGGTCTGGCCCCACATCCAGGTCTGCATGCCGCCCATGGAATTGCCGATGATCAGCCGCAGGTGCTTGACCCCCAGCCCCTCAGTGACCAGCCGATACTGGGCCTGGACCATGTCCGTGTAGTTGTACGCCGGGAAGCGGCTGCGCAAGCCATCGGACGGCTTGCTCGACTGGCCGACGCCAATGCCGTCGGTGGAAATGATGTAGTACTTGCTGGCATCCAGGGGCTGGCCCGGGCCAAATAACTCACCGCCGAAATCCTTGCTCAGCACATCGCTGCCTGGCCGATAGGTGCCGTGCAGGTAGAGGATGGCCGGGTTCTTCGGGTTGCCCAGGGTGACGTAGTGCAGTTTCAGGTTGGCGAGCTTTTCACCGTTGTGAAAGGTGAACTCGGGAGCGACCCAGTCGCCCTCGGTGGCGGCCGGCAGCGGTGCGGCGCTGACGGCCGAACCGGTAAAAAGCAGGGAGCACAGTAGCCCGATAGCGGGCCTGGAAGCGAAACGCTGCATGGGATGAGTCCTGTTGTTGTTTTTATAAGAACCCCCCGCGCAGGCCTGCGCAGGGGGTATTGCGATCAACCTTGCCTGGATCAGCGGGTTTTCCAGTCCCGCAGCCATTGCAGGCCGGCCGAGGTGTTGCCCCGTGGCCGGTACTCACAGCCCACCCAACCGTCGTAACCCAGCTGGTCCATCAGTTCGAACAGGTAGGGGTAGTTGAGCTCCCCCAGGTCCGGTTCATGACGGTCCGGCACGCCGGCGATCTGGATATGGCCGATGCCGGCGAAATCCCGACGCAGCTTGACCGCCAGGTCGCCTTCGACGATCTGGCAGTGGTAGCAGTCGAACTGCACCTTGAGGTTGCTGGCACCGACTTCCTGGCAGATGGCCTGGGCCTGGTCCTGACGGTTGAGGAAGAAGCCCGGCATGTCGCGGGGGTTGATCGGTTCCAGCAACACGGTGATCCCCGACTTGGCCGCCTGGGCCGTGGCGTGGGCCAGGTTTTCCAGGTACACGGCGTGATGCCGGGCGCGGTCGTTTTCCGAGGGCAGCAAGCCGGCCATCACGTGGATCCGCGAGTTGCCCAATACGGCGGCGTACTCCAGGGCACGCTCGAAACCGGCGCGGAACTCAGCCTCACGCCCCGGCAAGCTGACAATGCCCCGCTCCCCCGCCGCCCAGTCACCCGGCGGCGCATTGAACAGGGCCTGTTCCAGGCCGTTGTCCGTCAGGCGCTGCTTGAGCTCCTGGGCGCTGTAGTCGTACGGAAACAGATACTCCACCGCTTCGAAACCGTCCGCCGCTGCGGCGGCGAAACGCTCCAGAAACTCGTGTTCCGGGTAGAGCATGCTGAGGTTGGCAGCAAAACGAGGCATGTGAACTCCTGAGGCAAAGGGTCAGACAAAAGGCCAGATCAACAGGGTTATAAAGAAGCCCAAGGTACCGAGCAAGGTGGTGATCACGGTCCAGGTGCGCAGGCCGTCCGCCACGTTGAGTCCGGCCAGCTTGGTGAAGATCCAGTAGCCGGCGTCGTTGATGTGGGACATGGCCAACCCGCCACCGCCCATGGCCAGGCACAGCAGGGCCATGTGGTTGGGGGTCAGGTTCAGGGTGGCGATCAGCGGCGCGATGATGCCGGCGGTGGTTACCAGGGCCACGGTGGTGGAGCCTTGTACCGCACGCAGCAACATGGTCAGCAGGAAGCCCAAGGCCAGTACCGGCAGGCCGGTGGTGCGCAGCATGTCGGAGACCACGGCACCGATCCCGGTGTCGACCAGCACTTTGCCGAACACACCGCCGGCACCGGCGATCAGGATCACCATGGCCACGCCCGGCAAGGCCGAACCGATCACATCGGACACCTGGCTACGGCTCCAGCCGCGGCGCGAACCCAGCAGCCAGGCGCAGAGCAAGGTGTCGATCAGCAACGCCACCAGGGGCGCGCCGAGCACGGTCATGACCCCACGCAGGGTGGACTCAGGCGGCAACAGCGAAGTGGCCAGGGTGCCGAGGAGAATCAGCATGATCGGCAGCAGAATCAGGCTGACGATCAGGCCGAAACCCGGTGGCGGCGCCGGTGGCAGCTTGGACACGATGGCGCTGGTGGACTCTTCCAGGCCCATGTGCGAAACCGCCGCGGTGGCCTGTACCGACGCCTGGTTGGAACCGTTGTTCCAGGCTTCCAGGTCCTGGTTGGTGACGTGCGGGCCATAGACTTCAGCGCGGATGTCGTCGGTCATCGGGTAGAAGCGACGGGTCATGCGCCCGGCCACACGGTAGCCGACGTAGCACAGGAACGCGGTCAACGGCAGGCCGAACATCAGCACCCGACCCAGGTCGGCGCCCAGTTGGCTGGCAGCGGCCACGGCACCCGGGTGCGGCGGCAGGAACGCGTGCACGGTGAGCAACGCGGCGCACATCGGCAAGGCGAACACCAGCAGCGGCTTGCGCGCACTGCGGGCTACGCCATAGGCCAGCGGCATCAGGATGATCACACCCACTTCGAAGAACACCGGCACGCCGATGATGAAGCCGGCAATGGTCAGCGCCAGAGGCGTGCGGCGGTTGCCGAAGCGTTCGATCAGGGTCTTGGCCAGCGCCTCGGCGCCACCGGACAGCTCGATGATTCGCCCGATCATCGCGCCCAGGGCAATGATGATCGCGATGTGCCCCAGGGTCTTGCCCATGCCGCCTTCAATGGTGGCCACCAGGTCGGCGGGTTTCACCCCGGCCACCAGCGCCACCACAATGCTGACCAGCATCAGCGCCACAAAGGGTTGGAATTTGTACTTGAGCACCAGGAACAACAACAGGGCGATGCCTGCGCCGGCGGTGAGCATAAGCAGAAGTGGGCTCATTGCGTCAGCCCCCCACAACGGGTCGGTGAAGCCGTGTTGCCGGTGGATCCGAAACTACCGCAGTCGATGTCTTTCATGCTGGGATGTCCTGTTGTTATTGTTTTTTACGGGCAAGCCGGGCCCTGGGGAAACAGCCAAAACGCCGCCTCCCGGGCCAAGCCTGCGTAAACTTTTTTTACCAGTGGGCGCCGAAGGTTTCGCGCAACTCGTCCAGGGCCGCCTGGTCCAGGGGCGCCGGTTTGGGGTTGCTCATCAGCCACAGGCGCGCGGTTTCTTCCAACTCCTCCAGGGCGTAGCTGGCCTTGGATACCGAGCTTTCCCAGACCACCGGGCCCAGGCGTTCGAGCATCACGCCGCGCACGCTGTTGGCCAGGCGAGCGACCTGCTCGGCGACCTTGGGCGAACCCGGGCGCTGGTAGCCGATCAGCGGGATGTGCCCGACCTTCATCACCTGGTACGGGGTCAGCGGCGGCAGGATGTCATCGGCCTGCCACACGCCGGCCAGGGTCAGCGCCACCAGGTGGGTGGAGTGGGTGTGCACCACGCCGCCGACACCCGGGTTGCGGTCGTAGACCTGGCGATGCAGGGCCAGGGTCTTGGACGGCTTGTCCCCGGATACCCACTCCCCCGCCAGGTTGACCTTGGCGATGGCCGCCGGATCAAGACGACCGAGGCAGACATCGGTGGGAGTAATCAGCCAGCCATCGTCGAGGCGCGCGCTGATGTTGCCGGCGCTGCCCACGGTGTAGCCGCGCTGGTAGAGGCTGCGACCGACGTCGCAGATCTCTTCGCGCAGTTCGCTTTCGCGGCTCATTGAGCGCCTCCGGCCAGTTGCTTGAGGGCTTTGTCGAAGAAGTCGCGGCCACCGAAGTTGCCGGATTTCAGGGCCAGGGCCAGGGGTTCGTCGCTGTTGCTGACGGTGGCCGGCACGCCCGGGTCGATCTGCGCGCCGATCTGCAGCAGGCTGACGCCCAGGGCCTTGACCACAGCGCCGGAGGTTTCGCCACCGGCAATCACAAAGCGCCGCACGCCGCTCTGGCGCAAGCCCTGGGCAATCTCGCCCAAGGCGTTTTCCACCAGGGCCCCGGCGCGTTCGACGCCCAGTTGCTGTTGCACGGCCTTGACTTCATCCGGCGTGCTGGTGGCGTAGATCAAGACGGTTTCACCACTGTCCCGGGCAAAGGCCAGGGCCTGTTGCACCACCGGCTCACCGGCGGCCAGGGCCAGCGGGTTAATGCGCAAGGCCGGGCGATCGGCTTCCAGCCAGGCCGCAACCTGGCCAATGGTGGCCACCGAGGCGCTGCCCGCCAATACCACTTCACCGCCGAACACCGCCGGCAGGGTCGAGGCATCGAAGTCGCGCAGTTTGCCGGCGCGCCGGAAGTTCTCCGGCAGGCCCAGGGCCAGGCCGGAACCGCCCGTCAGCAGCGGCAAGCCGGCGCAGGCGGCGCCCAGGGTATAGAGGTCGGCGTCGGACAAGGCGTCGGCAACCGCCATGCCAATGCCCTGGCCGCGCAGTTCGGCGATCTTCGCCTGCACCGCTTCGGCACCTTGGGCAATGCTGTCGTAGCGCAGCAGGCCGACTTTCAGCTGGGTCTGGGCTTGCAGCACCCGCACCAGGTTGGCGTCGGTCATCGGCGTCAGCGGGTGATGCTGCATGCCGGATTCGCTGAGCAACTGGTCCTGGACAAACAGGTGGCCACGGAAAATGGTCCGGCCGTTTTCCGGGAAGGCCGGGCACGCCAGGGTGAAGTCGCTGCCCAGGGCCTTGAGCAAGGCCTCGCTGACCTGGCCGATGTTGCCGGCCGCGGTGGAGTCGAAGGTCGAGCAGTACTTGAAGAAGATCTGCTCGCAGCCTTGTTCACGCAGCCACGCCAGGGCCGCGAGGGATTCCGCCACCGCGTCCTGGACCGGCGTGGTGCGGGATTTCAAGGCGATGACGATGGCATCGGCATCAAGCCCGGCAGCGGTTTCGCGGCTCGGAATACCGATGCTTTGCACCGTGCGCATGCCGCCGCGCACCAGCATGTTGGCCAGGTCGGTGGCACCGGTGAAGTCGTCGGCGATGCAGCCCAGCAACGGGCGTGCGGTGGATGTGCTCATGGGGCGTTCCTCAAACAGACTCAGGCTTGGCGGTCGGCAATTCGATGCCTGGGAAAATCTTGATCACTGCCGAGTCGTCCTCGCGGCCAAAACCGGCGCTGGAGGCCTGCATGAACATCTGGTGGGCGGTGGCCGACAGCGGCAACGGGAATTTGCTGGCGCGGGCGGTATCGAGCACCAGGCCCAGGTCCTTGACGAAGATGTCCACGGCGGACAGCGGCGTGTAGTCGGCCTTGAGGATGTGCGGCACGCGGTTTTCGAACATCCAGGAATTGCCGGCGCTGTGGGTGATGACTTCATACAGGGCATCGGCATCCACGCCTTCACGCAGGCCCAGGGCCATGGCTTCGGCGGACGCGGCGATGTGCACCCCGGCCAGCAATTGGTTGATGATTTTCACCTTGGAGCCCAGGCCATGGGCGTCGCCCAGGCGATACACCTTGCCCGCCATGCCGCCGAGGATCGCCTCGGCCTTGGCGTAAGCGTCGGCCGGGCCGGAAGTCATCATGGTCATCTCGCCCGCGGCGGCCTTGGCGGCGCCACCGGAGATCGGCGCGTCGAGGTACAGCAGGCCCAGATCGCTCAGACGCTGGCCCAACTCCACGGCGTAGGTCGGGGCCACGGTGGCGCAACCGATCAGCAGGCTGCCAGGACGCAGGGCGGCGACCGCACCGTTCTCACCGAACAACACGCTTTCAGTCTGATCGGCGTTGACCACCACGGTGATGATCACATCGCATTCAGCGGCCATGGCGGCCGGCGAAGCGCAGGCCACGCCACCTTCAGCGGCGAACTGCTCGGTGACCGCAGCGCGGACGTCACAGGCATGCACATTGAAGCCACTGCGCAACAGCGAGCGGGCAATGCCCAGGCCCATCGCGCCCAGACCGACAACACCGACATTCTTGTTATTCATGGGGGACTCCAGTGGAAAGCTGCGACCGGTTCTGCCCAGCCAGGCGCAGGCGGCGGGCCGCATTGAGGGAATAGACGTTGTTCGGCGCCGAAACGCTGGCCGGCACAGGGCTCGCGACAGCATTCAAGGCGGAAGATTCGAGGTGCAGCAGGGCTTGATCGAGGACTGCCAGGGGCACGCCGAAGGCGGCGGCCAGCAGGCATTCAGCGTAGCCGGCAGGCAAGGACGCACCGCAAAGAGCAGCCGGCGCAGGCGGAGTAACGGGGTCACTCGGCAGAGGTAAAAGGGCCTTGTCGAACATGGTAGCCATCCTGTTTATGTTGTTATCAGGGTGCTTTACAGGTTGTGGCAGATCATCCACCAATGAACGGATTATGTGAAGTTATTTTTCAATCTAACATTTTTTAACATCGGCTCGTGATCCGTCACACCCGGCACCTGAGCCTTTCAATAGCCAAAGCAGCGGGTAATGGCTGTTTGATATTGCCAACTGATTTAACCCGCCCCTTGAATCCCCCCCAACCTCGGCTAGCGTTCAGCACTCCCCCGCTTTCCATGCAGTGGGAGGCGATCGACACAAGACAAACAAGGAGTGTTTGCACCATGGCCAAACTCACGCAATTTTCCACCCCCGCCGACATCCAGGACTTCAGTGACAGCCCCGCCCAGCAAGAGCGGATGAACGCCGCCTGGAGCGGCAACATCAATCGCTGGGTCAACGCGGCACTGGTGGGCGACGTCTGGGACCTGATCAACTACGGCCCGCGCCCGGCCTTCTACAACCCTCTGGACACCGACACCCCGAGCACTTCGGTGAATGCCCCCATCACCTGGAACGCCTTCCCCGGGCGCATCCCCGCGCTGTTCCCCAACCAGTCGGCGAACTGGCTGCAATGGGCCGACCAGGGCGTGCCGGCCAACGTCACCACCAACCTCTGCACCCAGCAGAGCATCCCCGCGGCGCCCTACTCGCCCACCGGCCCCCGGGGCTGGCAGGACGAATACTGTGAATGGAGCGTGACCCGCAACGCCGCCGGGCAGATCACCAGCGTGATGTTCACCTGTGAGAACCCAGAGTACTGGATGACCCTGTGGCAAGTGGACCCGGGCAAAGTGCTGCAGCGCTACCAGCAACTGATCAACCCGGCAGTGCAACTGGCTGACCTGAGCCTCAAGGACGCCCAGGGCCAAACGGTGGTCGACCCGGTGACCGGTGCGCCGTGCTACAACCCGCTGAACAAGTGGAACAGCGGCACCCAGACCCTGCCCGGCAGCGGCGGCGCCATGCACCTGACCAGCTCGCCCAACACCCTGGGCGCCGAGTACGACCTGGCGGCCGCCGCGACCATGCCCCGGGAGCTGAACAACGAACCGGTGACCTCGGCCTCGCAACTGGTGTGCTACGCCCGTTACGGGCGCATCGGCCGCCACAGCGACCCGACCATCGGCCAGAACGTCAACCAGTACGTCAACTACACCTCTGGGCTGACCGAGGTCCGGGCGACCCTGACCAACCCGCCGGGTCTGTACATCCAGACCCCGGACTTCAGCGGCTACACCACCCCCGACGGCAGCCCGGCGGCGGCTTGCTGGACCATCAACCGAGGCCACCTGGCGCAAACCTCGGACGACATCGACCGCATCCTCCACGCAACCTTCAGTGTGCCTGCGGGCAAAAACTTTACCGTCAGCGACATCAGCATCAACGGTGCAAAAATCCAGTACGCCTCGCAGATCGCCGGCACCATCACCATGGGCTTGATGGCCACGGTGTTTGGCAACAGCGGCGTGACCCAGCAACCGGTGGCCGGCACCCTGGACAGCGACAACCCCAGCCCGTCGGTATCGGCACTGCAACCGCTGTCGGTGTTTAACGCCTACCGGGCCCAGGAACTGGCCAGCAACGAGCAGGCGCTGTCGATTCCGATCCTGGCCCTGGCCATCCGCCCCGGGCAGCAAGTGGACAACATCGCCTTGCTGCTCAACACCAGCCAGACCCCGAACGGCGCCAGCTTCAGCGTGGTCGAAGGCGGCGTCAGCATCAGCATCACCGGCACCCAGGACCTGCCGGGGCTGGACATGAGCCTGTACCTGGTGAGCATCAGCGCCGACGCCAACGCCGCCCCGGGGGATCGCACGGTTCTCGCCAGCGTGCCTGGCATGGCCAGCACCCAACAGGCGGCGATCGGCCTGCTGACCGTCGGCGGCCCGACCCTAGTCACCTCCCAGACCGGCCCGAGCAAGCCGAACTTCCGTCGCGGTCGCGGCTGAGCCCTGCCCACCTGCAATGCCCGCCTCACTGACCGTGGCGGGCAGCCTGGTGCTGCCCGTCACGGCCTGTTCCAGGCGTTCGCTGATCCATGTATTCAAGGAGGAATCATCATGCGCCGTCGTCCCACGGTGTTACTCGGCCTGGCCCTGCTACTCGGTTTACCGGCCACCCAGGCCATGGGCGCGCCGCTGTGCGGCAGCCCGTTCGTCCCCTCGCCGACCCTGCAGCCGACACTCGCCAACCCCAATTTCAGCGCCAGCGACAGCGCGGTGGACTGCTTCATGTGGCAAACCATGGTCTACCTCAACTGGCCGGCCACCCCAGGCCAACGGGGCGTACCGAATGCCGCCGCCAGCCTGGGCAGCCCGGGCCCCAGCGTCTGGCAGACCTACAAGGATTACAACGAGCTGTACCTGCCCAATGGCCAGCAACCGCCAGCCTGGAACGACAACTTCCTGTCGGTGCAGCGCTTGCAGACCCGAGGCGTGGCACGGGCGTTGCCGTCGATCCGCCTGCTTAACAGCACCAGCAAGGTCTTTCGCGCCGCCAATGCCAACGAATCCCCGGCGCTACGGGAAATCGAGCAGGTCGGCGGCGGCGTGCTCTACGACCAGGCCGGCAGCCCGGTGTACTACGAAATGCTGGTGAATGAGGTCAACTTCGACTTCATCTACAACAACCAGCTGTACAACCCCGCCCAGCAGAACCTCTATGCCAAGCAAAAAGGCATCGTGCTGCCGAACAACTCCATCGAGATCAAGGCCGCCTGGAAGGTGCTGAGCGCCCCGGATAACCCCCAGCGCTTTCTCACCGCCCAAGCGTTGCTACCGGGCAGCAGCACGCCGGTGACCGTGGGCCTGGTCGGGCTGCATGTGTTCCAGATGCCTTCCAGCGCGTTCAACCAGGGGTTCTGGGCGACCTTCCAGCAGCTCGACAACGCCCCCACGGTGGCCGGCGCCACCCCAGGGGCGCACTACTCGTTCAACAACCCGCAGTGCGCGCCGGCCCAGTGCCAGCCCAATGACAAAACCAGCAATCCGACCCAGGTGGTGCAGAACTTCCCGCCGACGCCAGAGGCGCAGAACATCAACCAATACATGCAGAACCTGATCGCCCAGCAGGCCCCGGGCTCCGCCTTGCAGTACTACCAGTTGGTGGACGTGCAATGGCCGACTTCGCCACAAGCCATCGGTCAGCCCGGGGCCACGGCACCGGCGCCCAGTGGCACGCCGAACCACGACACCCTGATCAACCCGGTGCTGGAAACCTTCCTCCAGACCAATCACACGAGCTGCCTGGGTTGCCATGTGTACGCCAGCGTGGCGGCGGACGGCAGCAAGCCGGCCACCGACTACCAGGCCAGCTTCAGCTTCCTGCTGGGCCACGCCAAAAGCCCGGCCCTGGGCAGCAACCTGAAAAGCCTGGCGCAACAGATCGAGGACGCGTCCCTGAGCCTGCAACACTGACCGGCCACTGACGTGGATCAGTGCGCGGCCTCGGGCAGGCGCAGAAGCTCGGGGCTGCGGCGCCATCCGACTGAGGGTAGCGCCCTTCATCGCGACGCCATTGACGCTCCCCCCCAGGCAGAGCCCAATGGCCGGTCTGGCAATGCTTGGACAAGGATGATTCAACATGGCAACGATCAAGGTTCTATCCGGTGATTTTCTTCAGGGTGACGGCGAATACCGCCGAGGCACCTTCAAGTTGAAAACCGCCTTCAACGCCTCGCCCGGGGTGGAGATCAAGGCCTCGGCCTTCAAAACCCTGGAAATCGCCACCGAGGATTCCGTCACCAGCAACGACGCCCTCAGCTTCGGCATCGCCGGGGCCATGCTCCTGGGGCCGGTGGGGGCCCTGGCCGGCTACCTGATAGCCGGCACCGAGACCGAGGTGACCTTTATCGGCACCTTCAAGGATGGCCGGCAATTGCTGGCGGCCACGGACAAACGCACCTATCGGGACATTTCCCGGCACGTCGGCGGCTGAACCCGGCCCGACGCAACAGCGCCCCATGACACGGCCTGTGTCATGGGGCGCTTTTTTGAGCCTGGGTTTTGTTAACGGGACCGACGCGGCCTCAGTAACCCGAACCCGACGCCTGGGCGCCGCTGATGATGGCGATGCCCGAGCTGGAACCCAAACGCGTGGCCCCGGCTTCGATCATGGCGATGGCCGTGGGGTAGTCGCGCACACCGCCGGAGGCCTTGACCCCGACCCCGGTGCCCACGGTGCGACGCATCAGGGCCACGTCTTCCAGGGTCGCGCCACCCTGGCTGAAACCGGTGGAGGTCTTGACGAAGGCCACCCCCAATTCACGGCAGATTTCGCAGGCGCTGACCTTTTCAGCGTCGCTCAGCAGGCAGTTTTCCAGGATCACCTTCAACGGCACCGCACCGCAGGCGCGCTGGACCTGGGCGATGTCGTCGCTGACCTCGGCCAGCAAACCTTCCTTGAGCCAGCCGATGTTCAACACCATGTCGATTTCCCGGGCGCCGGCGGCAATCGCCTGCTCGGCCTCGAACGCCTTGGCCGCGCTCAACCCGGCCCCCAGGGGGAAGCCCACCACCGCGCACACCACCACGTCCTGCCCTTGCAGGCACTGGGCGGCCAGGGGCACCTGGGCCGAGTTCACGCACACCGAGTAAAAACCATGCTCGCGGGCTTCGTCGCACAGGGTCGTAATCTGCGCCCGCGAAGCCTGGGGGGCCAACAGGGTATGATCGATGTATTTGGCCAAGGCGGCGGGTTCAAGACGCGTCTTCAGGTCGGTCATCAGGTCAGCTCCAGCTTGTCTATGGGGATGCGCCTGCGCCAACATTCACTGGTCACCTGCACAAATACGTTACAATAATCACAAATAATGTTACTTAAATAACACCAACATTCAACCCCCGGAATGCCTGTGGACAGTAAAAAAGCCGAACGTCTCAAGCTCATCCTCCAAGCCCTGCAGGACCAGAACGCCATTCACCTGCGGGAAATGGCCGCCCTGCTGGACGTCTCCGAAATGACCCTGCGTCGCGACCTGAGCATCTACAGCGATCAACTGCGGCTGCTGGGCGGCTACATCACCCGGGCCTTCGACGGCAACGACGGCAGCGACTACCGGGTGGCCGAACAGGACACCCGCCACGTCGAGGAAAAACGCCGCATCGGCAAACTCGCCGCGCGCTTTATCCAGCCCGGCGACACGGTGTTTTTCGACTGCGGCACCACCACCCCGTTCGTCGTCGACTTCATCCCGGACGAACTGGAGTTCACCGCCGTGTGCAACTCCCTCAACGTACTGCTCAAGCTGCAACAAAAGCCCAACTGCTCCATCGTCCTCTGCGGCGGCACCTTCCACCGCAAAAACCAGGTGTTCGAGAACAGCGCCGAAACCGGCATCCTCGATGGCGTGCGCCTGACCTGGGCCCTGGTGTCGGCCGCCGGGGTCAGCCAGGAATTCGGCGTCACCTGCTTCAACTTCCACGAAGTGGAGGTCAAGCAGAAGGTCCTGCGCCAGGCCCAGCACCGCATGCTGCTGGCCGACCACAGCAAGTTCGACAGTGTGCGCACCGCCCACTTCGGCCGCTTGGAAGACTTCCAGTACGTGGTCAGCGACAAGAAAATCCCCAAGGCCTACCGCGAAGCCATTGCCGCCCAGGGCGCCGAACTGGTGCTCTGAGCGGCCCCGCCCTCAACGCACCAGGGTTTGTTCCAACGCCTGGCGCTCGGCCGGGCTCAAATAGCCGGTGGTCACGCTGAAGTCTGCCGTGGCCCCGGCCGCCAGTGAGCGCACATGGCCCTTGGCGGACTCCGCCAAGTAGCCCTCAGGCTCGCAGGTGGCGGGCAAGACAAAGGCCGCCACCTGCTGGTCGGGGTTGTGCAGGATCCAGCGCGCCGCGTGGTCGAACTGATCGGGCCGATAGCCGGTGTAAAACCCCGCACCATCGGGGTGGTTGAGCAGAAAATGCGCCCGCCCGCCGGCATCGGCCTGCACCCCGCCGAAGAAGCAGACGATTTCCGGGTCGTACAGCTGCGGCTGATCCAGGCACTGCAACTGCGCCGGGTCCTGGCTCAACTGCTCCATGTAGGCACTCCAGGCCGGGGTCGGCTTGACGTGGGCCGGCACGCTGCTGCGCAGGCGAATCCGCTCGGCGCCCAGGGGCTCCACCAGCCGCGCGCCTTCCACATAGGCGTAGTTCATATGGGCCATGTACATCAGGTCCATGGGCTTGCTCGCCAGGTTGCGCACCTGCAAGGCGATCTCGAACAGGGCCGAAGCGTCGCGCAGGGTCACGCTGGGGCTGGCCAGGTAGCGGTCGCCAAAACCCTGGGCGTATTCATAGCTCCCGCCCAGGCGCAGGTAGGCCCCCGAGGCGTCTTCGCCAATCTCCAGCCAGGCGCTGTCCATGGGCGCACACGGCAGTTCGCCGTGCAGCGCATGGTCGTCCGCCGGGCTCGGGCAGCCGTTGCGCAACAGCCCGCTGTGGAACATGAAGCAGCCGTAGGTGCCGATCACCGTCGGGCTGGGCCGGGGCTGGTTGAACAGGTGGCTCATGGTCAGGTCGCAGCCGTCGAACACCGCCGACCAGATCATCTGCCCCTGGTACGGCAGGACCACCAGCCGGCCCCGGCTGTTTTCCAGGCTCAGGGCGCGGACGCCGGACGGGTATGTCCAGGCCCGCACGGTGAACGCAGCGGACTCCAGGAGCAACTTTTCCTGCTCGCCAAACAGCGCGCCATACAAAGGGATACGGGTACTCATGAGGCCACCGCCGCGCCGGCCGGTGCCGGTTCGACCCGGGCCTGGCGCAGGCAGCGCAAGGCGTAGGCGACGATCACGATAAAGCACAGCAGCGGCACGCTGTAGGCCAGTTGCATGTTGCCGCCGGTGGCGTCGGAGAGCAGGCCCTGGAAGATCGGAATCACCCCGCCCCCCACGATGCTCATCACCAGCAGCGAACCGCCGACGCCGGTGTCTTCACCCAGGCCGTCGATGGTCAGGCCGTAAATGGTCGGCCAGCACGGGCCGAGGAAAATACTCACCCCCACCGCCGCGTACACCGCGCTGATGTTCGGCACCAGGATGGTGTAGGCCAGCAACACGATGCACAGCACGCCGTAGATGGCCAAGACCTTGGCCGGGTGCAGCTTGCGCATCAGCAGGTTGGCAATCAGCTTGCCGACGAAATAGGCGGCGAAGGTGGTCAGCAAGAACCACGAGGCGCTGCGCTCGTTCATCCCGCCCATCTGCATGGCCAGGCGAATGGTGAAGCTCCACACCCCAACCTGGGCGCCGACATAGAGAAACTGCGCCAGCACGCCAAAGGTGAAGCGCGGGTTGCGCCACAGGCGACCCAGGCTCTGGCCGAGGCTGGCGGTCTTCTGGCTGCGCGGGGCATTGCCCTTGCACGCCGGGAAGCGGGTGATGGCGATGAGAATAAACATCAGCACCAGCACCGCGATCATCCACTTATAGGGCAGCAAGGTGGACTGGATCATCTGCAACTGGGCGATGGCCGCGTCCGAGGCGCTCATTTGCGTGAGCTGCTCGTGGGTGGCGTCGGTTTCCTTGAACATCACAAAGCTGCCCACGTACACCCCGGCCATGGCGCCGAACGGGTGGAAGGTCTGGGAGATGTTAAGGCGCCGGGTCCCGGTTTCCCGCGGGCCCATCAGGGTCGAATAGGTGTTGCAGGCGGTCTCCAGGAACGACAGGCCCGCGGCAATCACGAACAGCGCCAGGAGGAACATGCCGTACTTGGCGCTGGACGCCGCCGGGAAGAACAGCAGGCAACCGAACATGTACAGCAACAGGCCGATCAGGATGGTGCTCTTGTAGCTGAAGCGGCGCACCACCAACGCGGCGGGAATGGCCACGAAGAAGTACCCCAGGTAGAACGCCGACTGCACGAAGGCCGTCTGGAAATCGCTGAGCAGGAAGGCCTTCTTGAAATGGGCAATCAGCACATCATTCATGCTCGCCGCTGCCGCCCACAGGGCGAAAATGCTGCACAGCAAAATGAACGCGAACCAGGGGGTGCGGTTGAGGTAGAAGCCGTCAGGCGTCTGTTGCAGCGGAGGCTTAGTCATTATTGTTCTCCGTGAATAGGTACTTTTTTTGGGGATATCGCTTTTATCGTGTCGCTTGCAGCGTGCAGCCAGTGCCCTATCAAGCCCCTTGCTGCCGCTGAAATTCTGCAAACTCCTGCACATCCGCATACGAACTCTGGGTCCCCAGCCCCGTCACCGAGCAGGCTGAATAGGCCACGGCCCGGGTCATGGCGGCGCGGATGTCGCGGTCGCGGCTCCAGTCGTTGATAAAGCAACCGATAAACGCGTCGCCGGCGCCGGTGGTGTCCCGCGCGTCGACCCGCAGGCCGGGCACCTGGAACTCGCCCTCCTCACCCACGTACAGCGCGCCTTGCTGGCCCAGGGTGACGATCACGTGGCGCAAGCCCCGGGCCACCAGGGAGCGCGCCGCCAGCAGCGCCGACTCCGGCCCGTCCACGGCCTGGCCGCTGATCAGTGCCAGTTCGGATTCGTTAGGGATCAAAAAGTCCAGTTGCGCCAGGTGAGTCGGGCTCAGGTCAGGCACCGCCGGCGCCGGGTTGAGCAGCACCGGAATGCCGTGGCGACGGCCGAACTCGATGGCGTAATAGACCGTCTCCAGGTTGATTTCCAACTGCAGGACAATCAGCCCGCACTGGCGCAGGTCGGCCTCGGCGGCATCAATGTCCGCCGGCAGCAGGTGGGCGTTGGCGCCCTTGACGATGAGGATGCTGTTGTGGGAATCGCGCTTAACGAAGATCGGCGCCACGCCGCTGGACACCCCAGGCACCTTCTGCACATAGCGGGTGTCGATGCCAAAGCGCTGGAAGTTGGCCAGGGTGGTGTCGGCAAAGGCGTCGTCGCCCACCTTGCTCAGCATCAGCACCTGGCCGCCGAGCTTGGCGGCCGCCACGGCCTGGTTGGCGCCCTTGCCGCCACAGCCCATGGCAAAACTCGGGGCTTCCAGGGTTTCGCCCTGGGCGGGCATGCGTTCGATGTAGGTGATCAGGTCCACCATGTTGCTGCCGATGACTGCGATCCTGCCCATTTCTTTCCACCTTGTACGGCTTGGCCGGGCGGCTGCCGGCGTTGTTGTTTTGTTATTTAAATAACATTTCATGTGAATATTCAATCTTTTTTATTCGGCGCCTTGAGGCAGTAAGACCGACGGTTGATGGGCCTTGGCTGCCTCCCCGTCGCTGCGGCCCAACAGCCAAGGAACGCCGACGCGGGCCCAGGGTCCTTTATCCATGGGCGCGGCGTTGCACCGCCCTGCCCCCGGACAGCCGCCAGGCGCTCCGCCTTTTTCCCTGCGCCGCACATTGCACTGGAGTTCCCATGAAGATTCTGATGGTCCTGACGTCCCACGATGAGCTGGGCAACACCGGGCAAAAGACCGGTTTCTGGCTGGAAGAGTTCGCCGCGCCTTATTACGTGTTCAAGGACGCCGGCGCACAAATCACCCTGGCCTCGCCCAAGGGCGGCCAACCGCCGATCGACCCGAAAAGCAGCGCCGCAGACGCCCAAACCGCGGCCACCGACCGCTTCTACAAAGACTCGGCGGCGCAGCAGGCCCTGGCGGCCACCCTGCCCCTGGGCACGCTCAAGGCCGACGATTTCGATGGGCTGTTCTACCCAGGGGGCCATGGCCCGCTGTGGGACCTGGCCGAAGACGCCCACTCCATCGCCCTGATCGAGCGCTTCAGTGCCTTGAACAAACCCGTGGGCGCGGTGTGCCACGCCCCGGGCGTGCTGCGCCACACCCTAGGGCCGGACGGCAAACCGCTGGTCAACGGCAAGGCCGTGACGGGTTTCAGCAACAGTGAGGAAGCGGCGGTGCAACTCACCGACGTGGTGCCGTTCCTGGTGGAGGACATGCTCAAGGCCAATGGCGGGCGCTACTCCAGCGGCGAAGACTGGGCCAGCCATGTCGAAGTGGACGGGTTGCTGGTCACCGGCCAGAACCCCGGCTCGTCGGAGGCCACTGCCGAGGCGTTGCTCAAACTGCTGTAGACACACAAACGCCGCCGACCGGTACTGACCGATCGGCGGCGTTTCTTGGTACGTGTGGCGAGCCCCGAGATCCAGGGGCTGACGTCACATCGGGCTACTGCGTGGCCCAGGCGTTGAAGCGTTCTTCCAGTTCCTCGCCGTGGTCCACCCAGAACTCGACGTCCATGGCCAGGGCGCCCTTGAGGTTCTGCGGAGCGGTGGGCACCCATTGGGCCAGCGTGGGGTCCAGCTGGGCGGCAGCCAGGGTGTTGGTGGGGCCATAGGGAATCTGCTGCACGTAGCGGACCTGGTTCTCGGGCTGGTTGGTGAAGGTGATCAGGCGCTTGGCCTGGTCCACGTGCTTGGAGCCCTTGATGATCGCCCAGTAATCCATGCCGTACAGGCTGCCGGGCCAGACCACCGCCAGGGGCGCGCCCGCCTGGGCGGCAGCGGCAATGCGCCCGCTGTAGGTGGAGGTCATCACCACATCCCCCGCACTCAGCCACTGCGCCGGCTGCGCACCGGCCTCCCACCATTGAACGTAAGGCTTGAGCGCCGTGAGCTTGGCAAAGGCTCGGTCCACCCCCGCAGGCGTGGCCAGCACTCGGTAAACGTCTTCGGGCTTGACCCCGTCCGCCAACAGGGCGAACTCCAGGTTGTACACCGCACGCTTGCGCAGGCCGCGCTTGCCGGGAATCTTGGCGACGTCCCAGAAGTCCGCCCAGGAGGTGGGGGCCTGGGCCAGCTTGTTGCGGTCGTAGGCAATCGCCACGCTCCACACCAGGGCCGCCGAACCGCACTCCTGGGCGGCATCGGCAATCAGTTGCTCGGCATGGCCCAGGGCCTTCCAGTCCAGGCGCTCGTACATGCCGCTTTCACAGCCGCGCGCCAGGTCCGGGCCTTCGATCTGCACCAGGTCCCAATCGACGTTGCCGGTGTCCACCATGACTTTGATCCGCGCCATCTCGCCGTTGTATTCGCTCTGGATCAGTTGGCTGCCGTCGGCTTGGCTGAAGGGCCGGAAGAACGCCACGTCCTGGGCTTTCTGCCCGGCGCCGCCGTAACCCACCACCACCATGTCCGGTGCCGCCCAGGCATTGCCCAAGGCCATGGCCAGGCCCAGCGCCAGGGGATAGACAGCATGCTTGCAGGAAATCGCTTTCATCTGTGGTTCCTCGTAGCGGTGCCACGACGCCCAGGCGTGCGCAGCCCTTTTTTATTGTTTTGAGGTTCGCCCCGGGAGCGGGCGCAGATCGAAACTACTGCAAGAGCCAGTAAAAAAACAAGTTGATTTTTTACTACAGGTAAATTTTCATAGCCTCATAATAACAACGCCGAAGCGTCGCCCCGTCGTCGTCGGCCCGCCTGGAGTCACCGCAATGACCAGCGCCTTTCCCCACCTGTTCGAACCCTTGCAGATCCGTGGCAAACGCCTGAAGAACCGCATCATGTCCAGCGGCCACGACACCTCGATGCCCACCGACAACCTGGTCAACGAACAACTGATCGCCTACCACCGCGCCCGGGCCAAAGGCGGCGTCGGCCTGATCGTGCTGCAGGTGGCCGGGGTCCACGACAGTGCGCGCTACACCAGCCACGTGCTGATGGCCACCGACGACCGCTGCATCGAGGGCTATCGGCAACTGGCCGAGGCCTGCCATGCCGAGGGCACGGTGGTGCTGTCGCAGATCTTCCACCCCGGGCGGGAAATCATGGAGTCCGCCGACGGCCTGCTGGCGGTGGCCTACGCCCCTTCGGCAGTGCCCAACGAACGCTTCCGGGTGATGCCCCGGGCCCTGGACCAGGACATGATCGACGAGATCATCCGGGGCTACGCCGACGCCGCCCGGCGCCTGCATCAGGCCGGCCTGGACGGCGTGGAACTGGTGGCCAGCCACGGCTACCTGCCGGCGCAATTCATCAACCCCCGGGTCAACCGCCGCACCGACGGCTACAACGGCGAACTGCAACAGCGCCTGCGCTTTATCCGGGAAATCCTCGACGCCATGCGCGCCAGCACCGATGCCGAGTTCATCATCGGCCTGCGCATCAGCGCCGATGAACGCGACCCCGAAGGCCTCACCGAAGACGAATCCCTGGCCGCCGTGCAACTGCTGCAAGGGCAACTGGACTACGTGCACATCGTCGCTGGCACCTCCGCCTCCCTCGGCGGCGCCGTGCACATCGTCCCCCCCATGGCGGTGGAAGCGGCTTATCTGGCCCGGGAAGCCGGCACCTTCAAGGCCGGGCTGTCGATCCCGCTGTTCGTCACCGGGCGCATCAACCAGCCCCAAGAAGCCGAAGCCATCATCGCCAAGGGCCAGGCCGACGTCTGTGGCATGACCCGCGCGCTGATCTGCGACCCCGAGATGCCCAACAAAAGCCACCGCGGCCACGCCGAAGACGTGCGCGCCTGCATCGCCTGCAACCAGGCGTGCATCGGCCACTTTCACAAGGGCCTGCCGATCTCCTGCATCCAGCACCCGGAAACCGGCCGCGAACTGATCTACGGCCAGCTCAAGGTCAGCGCCCAACGCAAACGCATCCTCGTCGTGGGCGGCGGCCCGGCCGGCATGAAAGCCGCCGCCGTCGCCGCACAACGGGGCCACCAGGTCACCCTGTACGAAGCCACCTCCCAACTCGGCGGCCAAGTGCTGCTGGCCCAACTGCTGCCACGGCGCAGCGAGTTCGGCGGCGCCAGCACCAACCTGCAACGGGAAATGCAACTGGCCGGCGTCGAGGTGGTGCGCAACACCCGAGTCGACCGCGCCCTGGTCGAGCGCGAACACCCCGACCTGGTGATCATCGCCACCGGCGCCCAACCCTACTGGCCGAACTTCGAACGCGGCGGCGAGCTGCAAGTGGTAGACGCCTGGCAAGTGCTGCGGGACGAAGTGCAACTGGGCCGCAGCGTGGTGGTGGTCGACTGGCGCTGCGACTGGATCGGCCCCGGCATCGCCGAGCGTCTGGTACGCGCCGGGCACCAAGTGCAACTGGCGGTCAACGGCACCCACTGCGGCGAAAGCCTGCCGCTCTACGTGCGCGACCAACTGGCCGGCGAACTGCACAAACTGGCCATCCCGATCATCCCCTACGCCCGCCTCTACGGCTGCGACGACAACACCGTCTACCTGCAACACACCGCCAGCGGCGAACCCATGCTGCTGGAAAACATCGACAGCCTGGTGCTGTGCCAGGGGCATCAATCGGTGGATGACTTGGGTGAACAGCTAAAGGGGCTGGTGGAGTTTCGCCGTATAGGAGACTGCCTGGCGCCGCGCACGGTGGAAGAGGCGGTTTATGAGGGGTTGAAGGTGGCGTGGGGGCTGTGAAGTTTGGGGCGCCCGTTGGATTGGTACGGATTACTGTGCTCGTCCGACGGCCCCAAGAAACGCCCGACCTCCAGGGCTGCTCTTGCCCGATCGTTCGACTTAGCGAGGGTGTCGACGCCCTGCAGATATTGCTGCAATTCATCGAGCGACTATCTGAACTCGATGAGTGTCACGGCCATGTCTAATCCCCTAGACAGAGCACTTGGATAAACACTTCAAATAGACGTGGAAAATGCCTGCTCTTCTCCCTTCAATTCACCTGAGCCCTAGCACATGCACATGCACATGCACTACTAACGTCCACTTTCGCACCTTATCTGCCGGTCAGCATTAGCTGAAGTTGGCCGAATGCAGCTATTCACAGATGGCGCCTATCTGCCAGAAGCGGGCCCAATCAAACTTGTCGTGGAGGAGCATGGAATCCCTAGTAAGCGGCCGATCTTATAGCGTGATTGAGGATTAGGACAGCATCAACAAAATGTGCGTAGCACCGATTCGTTCCAGAGAATCCTCCCCGACCAGCTGCGGGTGGTACTGCATATCGGCCGTCATATCATCCGGATGCAGGAAGCACATACTGCCAATAACGCTCGGTATTTGGTTCACCACGCCATACGTGGTGCCGAATGTCATATCAATAACCTCGTGGCTTGGCACCATGAGCCACGCATGCAGATACAGCGCCGGTAAAGGTACTCCTTTTTTCAACATCATCTTGAGCTCCCAGGCATTGCTATGAAAAACATTGCAGCCGTTGTATTCGACGTACCCTAAGGTGAAAGCAAGCGGCATCTCCAGAGCCTCTTCCGATTAGGCTTTCAGCATTAAAGTTACAGCGAAACACTGCTGCGAAACTTCTTCAGCGTGGTAATGGCATAGGTGTGCTGCCACCACTTGCTGGAAAACCTGGAGGTTGTGCTCACTGGCAAACCGCTCTTGGGTGCTAGTGAATCCCGAGGGCGCCAGTCCCCAGACTTTGCTGCGCTTCAAGGCTTGGTCAAATCGTTCTTCGTAATTGCGGGCTTGTTGGCCGAAAAACTGCCTGGTCCATGAAAGCAATGGAGATCCCTTGTACAGATGGAAAGCTGGAAAGCTGGAAAGCTGGAAAGCTGGAAAGCTGGAAAGCTGGAAAGCTGGAAAGCTGGAAAGCTGGAAAGCTTCTGGTCAGAGGGATAGGAAATCAAGGAATACGCGCGTTGTGCGCTTTTACCAAGCCACCAACTCTGCATGAGTTAGTTCTTAGTGGCTATCTAGCTGTCCGCCACCAAGAGCAGAGGCCGTCTACCATCGGCAGCTATCGACCAATACTGTTGAAAAAGTCAGCTTAGAATCCCACGGCGGAAAATTACACGTCTGAGATTTAAATCTGCGTTCCGGACAGAAAGTTCAGGACTCGGGCTTCACGTAGCTACGTGCAAAAGAGGTGTTTTCACCCATCAGTACTCGAGCCTTTTCTGCAAACCGACTTTTTCAACAGAATCGCCCCAAAGCTGCCGTTCCCGAGCAATAACAGCCGGCCAGAAGCAGGCGACGATGACTGGTAAATAACGAAGAAACGCTCAACACTCTGATTATTGCAATTAGTTATAAATATAGATATTTACCCAGCCCTATCGTAAGAGGATAGCGATGTCCTCTCACGGGGTTCGTTCACCCAGCCATTCAGGCATCATTTATGGCGCTGACTGCATAATCATTAAGTTAAGAGCTGGCCACATAAACTTTAGCAAATTAAGTAAATCTTTAGCCATCGTACTTCATGCGATGTATTACACCTCCAATCATTCTAAGCTGATATAGCTTGCAATGAGAATACTGAGAGGATACCAGTTCAAAAATTTCAGCTTTGATTTCTTGGCTAATTTTCAAACCAAACGTAATTTATTCAAATTCTGCGGGATGAAATTTAAAATCCGTATACAAAGCACCTTTAATAGGATTTACTTTATAAATCACACGCCACTCTTTTTCGCACTCCCAATCCTTTGCTTTTGTATAGTAAATGGCCAGCCTTGTTTCTTTATTTTGTTTTGGGCTAGCGCCATACAGATAAAAATCGACAGCACTGCCAATGACTGGAGCTTCATCGGCATACCTTACTTTCTCGGCTTCGGCGAATGGAGTTGACAGTTCGTCAATATGTTGAAAACCTAGCATGCAGCCTTTATAACTATCACCATAATGCGCCCACATTAAGGCGTTACATTCACTTTCAGTCAGACAGAAGCAGCGAAGGCTGCCATCGTTATTCAGCTCTGTACTTTTTCTAAAAACATTTTCTAAGTTTTCTGTGCCTTGCGGAACAACTGATTCGATTTTCTTTAAGGCTATATCTGGATATACGCCTTGCTTTTTTAGCTCTTGCAGCAGTCCAACAATGCTCTGTGTTCACAGAGAGTAAAAAGATAGATTGACATCCGCTTCTGAATACTCAACATCAACGAGCTCCTTAACGCAAATCGATTTTGAATCTTCAAAGCTTGGAGACAATATTGGCATCCGCTGAAGTTCACCAACATCATTAAACTGGCAAGGACTTTGCCACCTCAAACGCCCTGTTTCCAACACTATCTTTGCAGTACTAGCGGCTGTGTATTTATAAATAATTTCTGGAAACTTCATTTCCTCTCCTGACGACCAACCATAAGCAGATATATATGATTTAACGTTTGCTTAGCTTGTATCTTCCCCTCTCATACGCAATCTTGCTTCACTTAAATATCGCGCCAGAAACACAACATGCTGAAACGAGGAAAAACGACATGACATACCAACACAATACTGACGGAGCAGCAGCGTGTCCATGTTCTGCTTTTGGCCGGGAGCGCCCTATCAAGAAGGGCTGCTGGATAAACTCGCTTGGATTCATGTTTGTCCCGCCATATATCGCCATGGTCGCAGGGGGGCAGTTCCAAGCGTCGCCGCCCCGCGCACCGCTGAGTACACGGCTCAACTTGCTAGCGAGTCTCGAGAGGTGGGAAATACTGGAGGGGTCAAGAGGGAGGAGCACACAGAAAACAGCCCAGCCTGTACTGGGCTGCTCCTATCATTCTTCCGCTTTCCTTTCGTAATGGGCTTTTAATTCAGCTTCGGCACCCACGCTGAGCGACTCAACTGCTGCTTGGATTTCAGCTTCAGCTACATCGGGGTCGCCAGCTGCATCGCCGATCTCAGACATCACAACTGTCAACTGAACCCCCACATCATCGATGGGTAAAGCAATGATGTCCGATGGAGCACCAACTGGCTTCACAACCTCCTCCTCCTTTTCACCTTCCGCAGTCTTAACTCTCACGCTGGTTCTTTTCTTAACTTCTTTACGCAATGGGACTTTCTTTACAGTCACTGTGGCGGTACCAAGCTCTTGAAGCTTGACATCACCCAACTGATTAGGTATCGCGGCAATACCTGTAACTGCAACAGCAATGTTTATCTTCCCTTCCGCTAACTTAGCGTCACCGCAATTATCAGTGCACTTCGTCAGTGAAATACTGTTTCTGGCGGATGCGTACACTGGAACCAGTCGCATAGCCTTCCCATAGCGTTCCACCTTCATTACCACAAGGGCATTCGGCTCACTTTCCTTGCGGGCCACCTGGCCTTCCATCAATACTTCCGGCCCGCGATATGCAATCAAGCAACTTGCATTTTTCAAAGTTTGACTATTAACAAACGCTCTAAATTTTGTGGATCTAGATGAGCCTTCCTTGACTCCTTTGACGTATTTACTTGCAACTGCCCCACCCGCCTTAATTGCCAAATTAACTACAATCGGCACCCAAACAGCCTCAACAAATGCTTGATCGCCAGCAGTGCAGTACTTCTTTAAGTCACTGCCGCCAATTCCCCATAAAGGATTCTCGATTTCCGGAGTCGCTACTACTTGAAGAATCCCGACATCAGCTTCGTCTGCTTGCGGCTCTATCTTTTTTGTCATAGCGACCGTAAGAGTTTCGCACCCCCCCAACGACAACATCATTATTAAAGCCAAGATCCTGCGCATATCTACTCTCCTTGCATTGTGTTGGAACACTGAGTGTAGATAGCATAGCGGCCATGCGCCACCTCGCCCGAAGGCCCTTCGTCCTGGATGTGCGGCGACTTTTGTTCATCGCTGCAGTCTGGTCGGCAACCGGGAAATTCGGGTCGCCATTGAACTCGAAGGGGGCCCTGTCACTGTCAGTGCGGGTGATTATGCGATCTTCAATAGCAACCAAAAGTATGACTACATAAACGACTTCGATGATGTAACGCGGTTTATGAAGAACGTCGTTTCCTAATGCATACCATAGTCCTGACGCAGCTCTAGTCTGCTGCTGATGCCAGCTAGGAATATCCACTTCTGGCCGATTTCCGCCTATCACTTAGGGCTGCATTCCACTGCTTAGCAGCGGCGATTAAGGGAAATACAGCTATTGAAAACCCGTGTAACTCTAAATTCTGAGGCAATGTGGAGTTTGCGAGGAGCTGAGGAATACCTGCATGATCAGTGCCTACATAATCACTGAACCGCCAGCAGTAAGAAAGGAAATCACATGCTTCAGATTGCCACCGGAAAGCTGTTTAGCCGCCCAGTAGGTTGGGAGAACCTGCTGCGCGGAACCCTGTACACCAATGCCACCCTTGGCAGAAAAGACGTAGTAGAAACGGGGGCGGGTAAATTGCTGCCCTCGACTAGCTATTCGCATCCGCGTGTACTCATCTACGAACTGCTGGAGCGAATGGAGGGCGAAGAGAGCGCACCAGGCGTACTCATATCCTCAGGTGTCGAACCGTATTTAAATGATTTTGCCGTTGTGGCCTCATTTGCGTTGAATTGCGTATGCACACCGGACATTGATCTCGCACGACGCCTGACGAGTGGCGAAAAAGGGTTATCTACACGTGCGGCTCCGAAAGAATTTGTCCGTCGCTTCTTCGATGCTGACCTCTGGTGTAAGCCTGAAGAAGTGGCATTCCTGCAAGAGTTCACCACTCAACTAATTGGATTGCCGCGCAATACATTTCTTTGCGTCATGCGAGCGATCCGGACCTACATTAACGGTATGCACCGTATTGCCGATGATTTGGAGCTGGCGTACACCCTTTTAGTTGCATCAGTTGAATCGCTAGCCCAAGACTTCGATGGACATGAAAGTGACTGGGAGTCCTATGACGAGCGTAAGCGGCTTGCAGTTGATGAGGCATTGTCCGGTGCAGAGGAAGAGCTCGCGAAGCGGGTCAGGGAAGCGCTGCTGAAGGTAGAGCATACGGCTCTAGCGCGCCGGTTTCGCGAGTTCGCTATGTCGCACACGCCGTCCAGTTATTTTCGTGAAGCTTCACTCGAAATAAATCTGTCTCTCGCGCGCTCAGATCTCACTGAGGTCTTGGCAATGGCCTATCAATCACGATCCAAGTATGTACACCAACTCAAGCGGCTTCCGGACGTTGTAGTCCTTGGCCATGGCTATAGTGAGACCGCATTGCACGAACGGGTAACGTTTTTGACCCTTCAAGGACTATCTCGTTTGATGCGCAATGTGATCATTGAGTTTGTCAAAAGCCAACCTTCGTTGGAACGCGAGAAACATGACTATGTCTTGGAGCGGACCGGAGTAATCCAGTTGGAGATGGCGCCACAGTACTGGATTGCGAACGCTGATGGAGATGTAATCAGCGCCGGTCGACGCAAACTTGAAGGGTTTCTAGAGCAATTTGTGCCGTGCGCATTGAGAGAAGAAGGCGCATTTCTAACTGATTTGAGTCCAGTTCTGATCCCTGTAGCAGAACTCCTGCCAAGCGCCAAGAAGAATCTCCGCTTGCCGTACCTTGCTCTATATGCACTTTTTAATGGAGTTGTGCCAGAGGGAAGTCGGGCGCCAGTATCTGAAACGATTGACAGGCTTATTCAACAAGAGCTCTCACAGCCTTCGGCGGAAGCGCTTATCGTAAACACTATCCTCGCCAAGGTAGCCAATTGGCCATTAGAGATTCATCTGCAGGTACTGGAAGGCTATTTCAAGCGACGTGGAAAGCCTAGCGGGCTGCGTTTTCCAAGGTTGTTTGAGGCGGCAGTTTCACTAGATCTGGCGGAGCGCTTCCGCCTAGTAGGAGACATGGATCAATGTCGAAAGATGGTCGCTCTCGCAGTGGAAAGCCATCCAGGGAATCAACCACTGGTACAGTTAGAAGCAGCAGTTGCTCCCGACACGCCAATCCATGGCGCGGATGTTTTATTACCTAGCTCGACTTCTGGCGATGGTGCGGACTAAACCCTAGAAGAGAACTACCAAACGCACAGTTCACAAACTGAATCACTCCGGCTTTGCACGCGATGTTTAAGCCGGATCGCTGCATCGGTACTGCTGGCGCTCATCAAATCTAATGCCCCTCTAACACGCTTAGCGGGCCGGTAGCAGTCAATTTGGCGCAATCATGAAGTGAGTGTTCGCTGACATAGGGACTTCTTTCAAAAAAAGGCAAGCATAGCCGCGATATAGAGAATGAGTTTTAGGGCAAAATTAGGGTATATCTGAGGCCGCAAAGAACAATGGAAGAAAACACCGTATTTTCCGGCATCAAGCGGTTTGCAGAGGCATAAGAAGGGATTCGAATCCCTATCCATTCCTCACCTATTACCTGAAGTCCGAGCGACCGCATAGCCAAAAGGAGTCATTCGTGAGTTGCCATCAGCAGTCAGTATTTCGATGTGCAGTCGGACGCGACTCCCTGAATCGGTGATAATCGCCAAATAAAAAAGGAGTGCCTCTGTAAAGGGCACTCCTTCCTGTTTACTCGAAATGCTAAATCGCTTGGTTTTGTTCAAGCGCTGTGGCTTACCGGTGCGAACTCTACTTTCACAAAATATGTTTTTTCTCCGGTTTCGAGATTCGATATACCGGCCTGCGCACCAACCTCTACTAGCTTTGCCTTGACTGACAGTTCCAAATTTTTGTCTGTGGAGAATGACGTGTTTTCTTTAATCTCTAGGGACGCAGTCAGACAGCCGCCCACTTCGCGTGCAAACACGACCGCCTTCCACGAAGGCTCATACGACAGCCAAAAGAAGTTCTCACGATCGACTTTGCTATCTGCTTTCCAAGGCTTGCCGGTTAACGAGAATTCACGTGTATCGAGTGAATCAGTATCGCATTCAGTTTTACCTGCGTAACTGACTGCGCCTCCACCCATAGGGCCAACTTGCACCGATGCTTCTGCGCTGATGGAGCCGCGGGTTTTATCGGATACTTTCTTGGTGATGCTGATTTTGGTCGCTCCGAGTTGAACCAGTAGCTTGACCAGTTCCGATTCGCGCTCCTCCAGCAGGATTGCGTCGTAGCTATCACTGGGAATGTAGAGGTTCCTGTTATCCGGGTTCGAGTAGTCGGACAGTGGGTGTTTGCGGTAAGCCTTGCCAACGACTGGGTGCCCTGGCTGGAAACGATAGTCAGCCTCTTTGGCTTGGGTGCGGGAAAGCGAATGGCGTTGTACGTAAGCAGTGAGCAAACGTGTTTCTTCGGCTATGGCTAGAGCTGGGGCTGATTCATCGGTTGTGGCGCCGCGATCTTTGGCGATTAGTGATGCACCCGCGCCTGCAACACCGGCAGCGGTGGCCGCTGCGCCAATAATCATAGAAATAGGCAGAATAGGAATCAGGAATGATGATGCTGCAGCCGCTGCGGCCGTAGCTACCGCTACGCCGGAATATGCAGCTTTTCCAGTCAGCGGTGTTGTATTTTGGCCAGGAAGTGTGAAGTTTGGGGTGTAGCCGCTGTCATTTGGTTGGGAGATGTCTGAGGCGAAATGATCTTCTACGATGTAAATGAGATCTAGCATTGGGTAACGCTCCTTGTTGGCCAAACACATGGTTGCCAAGCCGGCATTTAGTGATCGTTCCTTACCAGGGAAGTGTGTATTGATGCTTTTGTGTCGGCCTTGCTCGACGATTCTTGAAAACCAAATCCGCCCGTGGGCTCTTGGACGCTCGAACTGGCTGTTCGCGGGCTCATTACGCAGCGGTAAGCGCGGGGCGGCGATCATGAGTTTGATCCAGTCGGCGCGGCTCAACGGGCATGATCCGTATGCTTATTTGAAGGATGTTCTTACACGGCTGCCGACGCAGCGGGCGAGTGAGATTACGGATCTCCTGCCTCATAAATGGGGGCGCTTGATTTCGTAAGCGCGGTTTCTGATGAATTCAATTGTCATCAGCATCACTAAGCCTGCTTGTCTGAGCGCGTGATATCTTCAACTACCCAAAGATAGTTTTTTCTAGTTTGATCGCCATCTTTCTCATCACCAAAGACGACACATGCCTGCGATTATCCGCCTTGCTGCACCGGAAGATGCACATCTCCTGCCCGCCATTGAAACCTCCGCAGCTCAAGCATTTCGCATGATTGCTGAGTTGAGTTGGCTGGCTGAATCGCCGCCGATGTCCATCGCGCGTCATAGCCAACTCATCGCGCTATCGACATGTTGGGTTGCACTTGATGCCGAAAATAGGCCCCAAGGATTTCTCAGCGCTGAGCACCACGGCAATGATCTACACATCTATGAATTATCAGTGATGCAATCGATGCAAGGACAAGGCACCGGGCGGCGCCTGATCGAGGCAGCGATGGATTATGCACGTTCAACCAGTCTTAGTTTCGTAACGCTTACCACATTCAAAAACGTGCCATGGAATGCACCTTTTTACTCCCGTATGGGGTTTCAGACGAAAGCAACCAAAGACCTGGATCAGAGGCTAGCGGCGATATTGAGCGAGGAGTACAAGCACGGATTCGCTCCGAAAAGTCGGTGTGCCATGGCATGGCCAGTGACTTGAATACAAAACTTTCAGGCCTCTTAGATACTAGGAAAGGAAGATGTATTTGCCGGACGCTTACAAAAATCCCCCTCTTGATTCGCTGTAATCCACCTATTTCAGTCCCGTTTAATCCGGTTATATGTATCATCTAAGGTGTGCCTATCCGGATACGGACAGGTTTTGCCTTTTTCAGCCTTTTCGCTTGATAAGTAACACCCAAAGTGAAACAGCGTTAGGAGAACACCCTAACTGATACAGGCACCCACCATGTTCATCCTTGCATACCTCCGAGCATCGACTGAAGAGCAGGACGCCAATCGCGCCCGCGAATCACTCGAGCAGTTCGCCGCCGATCACGACAAAGCCATTGCCAACGTGTACCTGGAGAATGCCAGTGGTGCGACCGCAGACCGGCCTGAGCTGCTGCGTCTGCTCAAAGATGCGCGTAAGGGGGACATGTTGCTTGTCGAGTCGATAGACCGCCTCTCACGTCTTCCTGTAGAGGACTGACAGAAGCTTAAGGCTGCGATCGACTCCAAGGGGCTACGCATCGTCGCGCTCGACCTGCCAACGAGCCACCAGGGAATGCAGGACACCAAAGGCGACGAGTTCACCGGGCGGATGCTGGGAGCGATCAACTCGATGCTGGTGGAAATGATGGCCACTATTGCTCGCAAAGATTACGAGCAGCGTCGCGAGCGCCAGGCCCAGGGTATCGAGAAGGCAAAGGCCGCCGGAAAGCACCAGGGCCGCCCAGTTGACGTCGATCTGCACAAGCGTGTGACTGAGCTACTGGACGCAGGCCTTGGCATTCGCGCAACAGCACGGCACGCAAGCTGCTCCACTACGACGGTTCTAAGAATTAGAGATGCGGCCACCAAGCCATCGTAGAACGCCCTCCTGAGCTAACACGGGCATTGAGCTACGCTTCCTCGACAATGGCTCACCTCTCTGTGCGCCAGTTTCGTCAAATTGCTAGAGGGAGCGACATGGGACTGAATCAAAAAGATCTCAATCCGGAGATCCGTGCGTTGATGATTCAAGAGATGGATCACGATGGCCAGAATCTCTACAAAAGTTCCCGCCTCAACGCCCAAGGAAGAATTGTCTGGTATCAGCTATTGAAGGATGCGTCAGCCAACCACTCGGATGATTGGCTAGCGAATGAGATAGCTCGCCAACGGCTGCTTAACCCGCACTGTTTGCGACAAGGAAGACCAATTGCAATGCCCAAAGACGCCCACCAAAAGCTTGCGGAAGGTGAGTTCAATCGTTTTTTTATGCGCGGGATTTGCTTAAAGGCGATTCAATTAGGAGCCCCGGCGGTTGTTGGCTATAGAGCAAGAGCATCGTTGAACCCCAGACCGGAATCGATAGCGATCATTGGCAAAAAATTTGCCCCTCACGAACTTCTTGATCGGCTTCGTTCTGCAATCGGTGCAGATACCCCTTTCGGATATCCAGGTAGCGCTAACTCCGGTCTTTCAGTTGCATTCACGTAAATCTTAATCACAAAAAAGCCCCGTCAGATTAGAGCCTGAGCGGGGCTTTTTAATGCCTGAAACAATCCTTTTGCACCCACCCTGCACCCATGGTTTTTTTAGGGTGAGAGCTACAATCGTTGGAGGCCTTGATTTATATGGTGTCCCAGGGCAGGTTCGAACTGCCAACCTTCCCCTTAGGAGGGTGGAGGTCCGCTTCTGGCCGAAAGCGACCGGTTGAATCCACAGCCGAAAGCTGCCCCCTAAAATCACTAAAAACGCGCTTATCATCCAACAATAAGCGGCGTTTATACCTATTCCAGCCCATGGGGAGGACTAACTCAAACCGCCCTCTCCTCCGCCCCCAACCCCACATCATCAATCACCGCCTTCCCCATCTCCGCCAAAAAATGCGCCGCCCAGGCGTACCGCTCGCCCTGCTCTTCCATAGCGGCATCCAGCGCAAGTTTCTTGGCGTAGTACAACAGCGTCGAAGCCTGCTCCAACGCCTGCTGCAAAGGCACATCCGCATTGACGCGAAACAGTTTGAGTTGAGGATCGGCGCAGTTGCCAAAGGTGACAACGCCCAGTGTTTTGATGAGGGTTGCGGTGTTCATCGTGCACCTCCCGCCGAGGTTTGGCAGCAGGTGCTATTGAGCGGGGAAATGTGTAAGAGGCGGCAGCAGGATCCAGACAGATTACCGGCAGACATGATTGAAACTCCCTGATCAAAAATGTGCCTGTATCTCGTCGGGTTCTCAGGACCGGTCGCTGATTTTGCAGCGACTGGAGCAGACTAGGAGCGTGCTCGCGAAGGGGCAACCGCTAAAGCGTCGCGGGTTATGTCCATAGTGCGAATCCCCTCCGGGGGCATAAACATCCCTTTCACTCCGAGAGCCGCCGAGCCAAGCGTTGCAACACCTGGGCAAGTTCCAGGGCTTGTTCCGCGTTCAGTTCCACCGGGTCGTTGTATTCGCTAATGGCCTTGATGTGAATGGCGCTGCCCTGCTCGATCCACACGCGAACGTCGCCATCGCTGCTTTCGAAATAGTCCTCTGCACATTCAACCGACATGCTTATTCACCTTGCCCATTCGCCATGGCCAATTCCAACAGCCGAGTGAAGTTGGCGATAGCGAAATACAGATCATCGCGGGTGTCGCCGTCCCAGTCTTCGACGGCTTCCCGGGCGGCTTTAAGCGAGGCGATGCGCGCTGTGATTTCGGCGATTTCTTCTTCGGCGCATTGTTGGGCAATGGCCTCCCAGCGTTCCTTGGGGATGTTTTGCTGCACGGAAAGCCCGGCTTTGGCTTGATGAATCAGCGCGGTGAGTTTGCTCATGGGGTACTCGTCCTGGAGAGGCGGCCTGCGGGATCGCGGGCTGGAATGTGCAGAGGCGCGGCGTGGGCGTCAAGGCTGCCGCTCATTGCCTGGCCGGTTTTCAGGGTGTCGGCGACAGCGCTGTGTGGCGGCAAAGCCTTCTACACAGGCCTGAAAGTCGCCAGTGAGCGGTAAGGCTGTTTTATACTCCGGGACTTTTTGCCGGATCGGGCGCCAGGATGCGCTCGCCCAACCGCTTCGGAGCACCTGATGAGCAACAGCCTTCCGCCCGCCGCCGACAGCAGCGCCCCGGGGCCGCACTTTCTCGGCACACGGATCCGTGGCCTGCGCAAACGCCGGGGGCTGACCCTGACGGAGCTGGCGCAGATGAGCGAATTGACCGCGGGCTACATCAGCCAGTTGGAGCGCAACCTCGCCTACCCGTCGATCCCGGCGCTGTTCAATATCGCCCGCAGCCTGGGGGTGACGATCCAGTGGTTTTTCGCCAGCGAAAGCCAGACCGACGCCGCCGACCAGGGCATTGTGGTGCGCAAGCAAACCCGCATGAGCGTGCATTACGAGAACGGCATCGTCGACCAGTTGCTGAGCCCGCAACCGACCCGGCAACTGGAGTTCCTGCACTCGCGTTTTCCCTCTGGCACCTACAGCCAGGAGAGCTACAGCCACGAAGGCGAAGAAGCCGGCTATGTGTTGTCCGGGCGCTTTGAGCTGTGGGTCGGCGAGCGGCATTTCCAGCTCAATGAAGGCGACAGTTTCAGTTTCTCCAGCCAGGAGCCGCACAAATACGGCAACCCCGGTGAAGACGACGCGGTGGTGATCTGGGTGATCACCCCGCCGACCTTCTGACCGACGTCAACACCTCTCACCACCGACTTAACCCCATGGAAGAAGACCCACCACAATGGCTGTAACCTCCCCTCGCAACACCCTCTCCCGCTACCTGCTGCTGGCCTTGGTCGGCCTTACTTGTGGCCTGGCCCAGGCACAAGACGTTGAGCAGCGTAAAGCCGCGATTCTGGTCATGGACAATAAGGTCACGGCTGAAAGCCTGGCCCGCAAGGAACGCTCGGAAGCCGTGCTGCGCGCCGAGGGCGTGCCGCTCAATGTCAACATGCCGGCCATTGCCACCGAGGAGCACGCCAAACCGCGCAGCCAAGCCGCCACCGCCTACCGGGCCATGGCCCTGCTGATCGTCGCCGCCAAGGGCGCTGGCCTTGAGCACGACAAGGTCCAGGAACTGGTCAGCCGTTACGACCTGCTCCAGCACTTCTCCCCGGCGGAGCGGGTGTTCATCGCCACCGCCGAGCCATCAGAAGACGCGCGCATCCAGTTTTCCTGGCGCTACGAGTCGGCCTGGACCCTGCTCTGGGCCCTGGGTTATGTGGATGAACTGGGTAAACCCGACAGCGTCTGCGACGTGCAACAAGCCGTGGCCTTCCTGCAACAACGCAGCGCCGAGCAGTTTGTCGCCGACGCCCGCCTGCGGCCGTTGCCGGAGATTCTCGACCAGACCGACCGCGTCTACCGCTACCACTGGAGCGTGGTCGAGGCGCGGCTGAACAACACCGAACCGGCAGCGGGCCTCGACGCCGGCGTGACCTACGAGCGGCACTACGCCCTGAACTGGCTGATGGGCTACATGGGCCAGGAATGGGATGACGTGAACACCGACACTTGAGCCGCCAGGAGCCCGAGCCATGCTGAATGTGTTGTTTGTCTGCAGCCAGAACAAGCTGCGCAGCCCCACCGCCGAACAGGTGTTCGCCGACTGGCCCGGGGTGGCCACCGCCTCGGCGGGCATCAACCACGATGCCCAGGTGCCGGTGAGCCCGGAGCTGCTGGAATGGGCCGGGCTGATCCTGGTGATGGAGCCCCGTCACCGCAACAAGCTGTCGTCCAAGTTCAAGCCCTACCTGCGGGACAAGCGGGTGGTGTGCCTGAACATCCCCGATGACTTCGAGTTCATGGCGCCGGAGTTGATCGAGCTGCTGCACCGCCGGGTGCCCAGCTACTTGCCGCAATAACGCCCGATACCGGGTTGGCCCCGGCCCTCAGGAGAGGGCCGCGAGCAACTCGGGCGAGGCGTTGTACAGCGGCACCGTGCCCTTCAACAGCACCTGGGCGCTGCGCCGATAGGCCGCCGCGTCCACGTGCATGTCGGCACCCTGCGCCCGCGCGGTGATCAGGGTGTCCAGCACCCCGGCCGGGTTCTCGATGGACAGGGCGTACTCGCCGCTTTGCTCCTTCAGCACAGGGGGGCGCTGCAGCAACGAGTGCGGCACGGTGCCGGGTGCCAGGCACGCCGCCGCCAGGCAACAGCCGCCAGAGACCGCCAAAGACGGATGGGCGTTCTGCGGGGTGAAATAGCGGGTGCTGATGTCGCCCCCGGCCCGGGCCGGGCTGACGATGCAGATTTTCGGAATGGTCTCGCTGCGCCGCAACTCGGCGGCAGTAAGCAACGACCCAGCGCGATTGCGCAAGCCCATGCGCAGGCCGCCCTCGACCATCAACTCCAACAGCGCCGCCTTGAACATGGGATCGGCTTCCAGTTGCGCGGGGCTTTCCTGCCCGGTCTTGCCCAGGTCGGAGGCCTTGACGATCACCATCGGCACCGCCACATCGATGCAGGTCGCGGCGATGCCATTCAGGTCATCGACCCGCTGCCAGGACGGGAACAGTGCGCCGGTCTTGGCCCCAACCGGGTCCTTGAGAAACAGGTCCACCCCGGGGTAGGTACCGTTGACCCCGGGAATCCGCGTGTCGCTGAGCAGGCGGCCCTCGGCAAACCCCAGGCGCGCGAACATCGTGGTCTGGGTGTTGCTGTTGAAGATCTCGATGCTCGCCCCCGGCTCGGCGGGCTCCAGCCAGCCACGTTCCAAGGCATACAGGGGCAAGGCGGCGGACATGTTGCCGCAATTGACGCTCCAGTCGATGGCGCTCTTACTCGCCGCCAACTGCGCCAGGGTGCTGATCATCCGCGTCTCACCCGGGCGCCGCTCGACGATAAACACCTTGTTGCTGGTGGGAATGCCCCGGCCCAACCCGGTGATCTGCCCATTGCCCGGCCACTCCCCCGCCAACGGCACGCCCATCACATGGCGGAGCAACTCCTCCACCAGGCGTTCATCCCTGGGCAGATGCTCCTTGGCGATGATCACCCCGGTGGAGGTACCACCACGGGCATGAAACACCGGAAACTCGACGATTCCGGCGCGGACAAGCGGATGATTCGGCGCTGTACTCATAGGGGCTCGGCTGGGTTCACAAGGGTCGGGGGTTCAGACTAAAGCCGATGCCCGGTCTTTGACCAGTGCGCAGCATGCGTCCACAGGGCAATTCCCCCGCCTCTGCCCAGGCGTTTCAAGCCTATGGGCCCTATTTTCTGAACAGCTAGACGCGATGCTTGACCCTGCACCGCCGACGCCCGATGCTCTGCCCCCGCACCGGGCCGTTTTGCAGGATGCACGGGCTATCAAGGGAATTGAGCACGCAATGACTGACCGCGAACACCTTCATCGAGACGGCTATGTGCTGCTCCGCCAAGCCATCCCCAGCGCCTGGCTGCCGGACCTGCGGGCCGCGTTCGAGGCGGGCGTAAAGCCCTCGGATCAATGGCCAGTACCCCGTGGCATGGATTGGCGCCATTCGCAGCTGGACACTGATTCGACGATTCAGGCGCTGTGCCGCATGCCGCCGCTGCTGGCAGTGGTAGGCGAGTTGATCGGCGAGCGGTTCTTCCTCTCCCAGGTGGAGGGGCGCGAGCCCCTGGAAGGCGGCGGCCATCAGCTGTTGCACCGCGACTTGTCGGCCCAGCGCCCCGGCGATATCGCGATCGCCATTGCCTATTTCGACGACTACGGCCCTAGCAATGGCGCGACCCGTATCGTCCCCGGCAGCCATCGCCCCGAGCAGAATGCGCCGCCCTTGGACGGCAATGACGACTCCCAGTCGGTGCAGCTTTCAGGCGTGGCCGGGGACATTCTGGTGTTCGATGTCGACTTGGTGCACGGGGCCAGCCTGAACCGGGTCGGCGCCCGCCGACGCTCCATCCTGATCAGCTATTTTTCAGAGGCGCTCTACGCCTCCCACGAAAAAACCGCGAGCCTGCGCGGCATTCGGATGGACACACGCGATCGCTTCGAGCCCTCGGACTTCAGCTGGGCAGCCGTGCAGGCGGACTAGGCACCTGCGCTCCCGCAAGAGCTGTCAGCACGCCTTGATCTGCTCCCACCGTTGCGCCACCTGCTCGGCGCTGGACGCTGGCACCCGGGCCAGGTCCAGCGGGTAGTCGACGCCCGGGTTCTCGGTAAAACGGGTGGCGGTGAACTGGCCATTGCTGGCCCGCAGAATGTAGCCCGTGTCTCGGCACTGCTCCGAGACAAGAAACAGCACACCAGGCGCCACCCACTCCGGCTTGAGGTTATGCGGCGCTTCACTCACGCCCCACATTCGGGTTTTGGCGACCGGCGACACCGCGTTGACCAGGATGCCCTCTGCCGCGCCCTCCATGCTCAGGGCGTTCATGATGCCCAGTTGCGCCATCTTGCCTGCGGCGTAGGCCACCAGGCCCGGCTGAGCGTAGGGCTGATACATCGCCCGGTCCGACGTCGTCAGCACCACCCGTGCAGCGGCAGATTGCCTGAGGTGCTGCCAGGCGCTTTTGCACAACCAGATGGGGGTGTAAACGCTGATACCCAGGGCGCGCTCGATAAATGCCGAGTCGGCGTCCTCAATCGATTGATAACCGACCCAACCGGCGTTGTGAATCAGGATATCCAACTGCCCGAACGCCTCGACGGCCGTCTCGATCAATTGCCGGCAACCCTGCTCGCTGGCCAGGTCGGCGCTGTGGCCAATCACCTTGAAACCCTCGGCTTGCAGGGCGTGGGCGGCGTCGAGGGCAATGGCAGCGTCCGCACCGTCACCGACCTTGTCCGCCCCAATATCGCTGATCACCACGTTGGCGCCGAGCCTGGCCAACTCCCGGGCGTAGACATAGCCCAGGCCCCGACCTGCGCCAGTGATCACTGCCGTTTTACCGATGAAGTTCATGCTCTGTTCCCTCGTAAAAGCCCATCACCCTAACAATCACCGCACGGGATGTTTAATACTGATCAGCACGCCCTTTGATACCTGGCGCCTATCAAGCTTTTGCTCAGGCCTATGGGTCGACTCAGGGAACAAGGCGCCGCTCAGGCCGCAGGGATCAGCTCACGTGAAGGAACCCAAGACATGATCGAAACCCGACTGCTGAGGCAGTTCATCGCCGTGGCTGAAGAGCTGCACTTTCACAAGGCTGCCCTTCGCCTGCACATGGCCCAACCGCCCCTGAGCCAGGCGATCAGCCGATTGGAAGGCAAACTGGGTTTCAGCCTGTTCACCCGCAGCAAGCGCGAGGTCAAGCTGACGCCCGCCGGCAGCGCCTTTCTGCAAACCGCCTACAGCACCCTCAAGACCCTGGAGCACGGGGTGGAACACGCCCGCCAGGTGGCCGAGGGCAGCGCCGGCACACTCACCATCACGGCCGTGTCCATCGCCCATTACGAGTCGCTGCTCAACACCCTCAAGCAGTTCCGCGAACGCTTTCCCAAGGTCCAACTCATCCTCAAGGAAATGCCCTCCGCCCAGCAGGCCGAGGCGATGGTGTCCCGCGAGGCGGATATCGCCTTTATGCGCAAACTGCCGATGCCCGGGCACAACATCGAATCGCGCTTGGTGCTCGACGAAGCGCTGCTCATGGCCCTGCCCATCCAGCATGCCAACGCGCAGGCCGAGCAGATCGACCTGCGGGACTTCGCCGACGAAGCCTTCGTCTTCACCCCCGAAGCCCTGGGCAGCGGCTATCACCAACACCTTATCGCCCTGTGCGAAGCCGCCGGCTTTTACCCGAAGGTGGTCCAGGAAAGCGCGCAGATCCACACCTTGATCGGCCTGGTGGCCTGCGGCTTCGGCGTGGCCCTGGTGCCCGAATCCATCGCCCACTCATTCAACGGCGACAAGGTCGTGTTTCGCCCCCTGCTGCCCGTGAATGACGCCCCCAACCCGGCCATCGGCTTGTACATGAACCGGCACCGCGACAACCAGTCACCGCTGGTGAATAGCTTTATTGCCCTGCTCGACTTCAGCCACCCGCCGCAAGCCGAGCCGGGCATTCAGAGCCTGGGCTTGAGTTGAGCGCGGCACTGGCAGCCATGGGCTTTTTTTCTAGACTACAAAGGCCACCGCCCCTCAGCCGAGGGCCGATTGCGAGGCTGGAACGACGACTCAGGTCTTAAGGGCTCACGGCGGTGGGTGCATTCAAACCAATAACATCAAAGGCAGTGCATGGACTCGATTTGGGTAGCGGTGGGCATCTTCAGCTGTTTGTTGTCGGCTTCGCTGTTGATGATGCACCTGTATCCAAAACTGGCAGCCCGCCACCGGGATGAAGACACCAATACCGTGGTGCGGTTGGTGGCCAATATCTTCGTGGTCATGACCTCCCTGGTGTTCGGCCTGATGATCAATTCGGCCAAGAACACCTTCGAAGCCATCGACGCCAACGTGCATGCCTACGCCACCAGCCTGATCATCCTCGACCGTTCCTTCAGGGCCTATGGCCCGCCCGCAGAAGATGCCCGGGGGCATTTGATGCTGTATGTCGAACAGGCCATCGCCAACCCCTACCGCGGTGACCAGGCGTTGCTGCACCAGAAAAGCGTCGCCGCTCAATACCTCGACGATATCGGCGTAGCCCTGACCGCCATCAAGCCACCGGACCGCTTTCACGAAGCCATGCTGGTGGACCTGCGCCAGCGCTATCACTCACTGATCGAGCAGCGCTGGAAGATCGTCGAGCAATCAGAAGGCGCCATGCCCGGACCGCTGATCGGCATGCTGGTGGCCTGGATGACGCTGATCTACGCCAGCTTCGGCTACCGGGCGCCACGCAACCCCATGGTGATCGGCATGTTCACCATCTCCGCCTTACTCATCGCCGCCTCCGTCTACCTGGTGCTGGATATGAACGTGCCATTCCACGGCCCCATCCAGATTTCAGATGCACCGCTGCGCCGGGCGCTGGCAGAGATGCAACTGTAGGTTTCTGGAGGGAGCCGGGGCCTTGCCAGTCCACTGAGTTTGCCTGAGCGAATGCGTCTGCTTCCCGACCTCAGCCTTCGAGATTGCGCATTATTTCCATGACTATCGGCCTGGTGTACTGCTCACCGGGATCAGTTCCCACAGGGTCGCTGCTGCGGACCCATTCGCCCTGATCGAATGCGTGATATAGCGAAAAGGCGGGCTCAGGAAAATCGCCCACCATCCCCAAGTTCACGATGGCGCCTACCACCCCGTTCATCACCCCGTCGCAAAACCCATAGCTCAGCGCGCCCGCAAGAAAACCCTCAGCAACCTCCACGGACAACTCGTTCAACAACTGTCGAGGGTCGATGGCATACCTCTCGCAAATACCCCCAAGGTCACTCAGCGTGAGCGTGTTTTCTTCAGCGGCCGCCGCCAATGCCTGTAGTTCACTTTTCGGTAACAACTTGATCATGAGTGCCTTATTTGAGAAGTATCGCTAGAACATCTCAACGCCCTTAAGGTTGGATCGTCCGTTCATATCTAGGCCCATCACCAGGAACCAAACGCAGTCTAAATTTATTCATCTGCCCTGAAATGACCTCTACCTCAGACTCACCCGGAGCCTCGCTGAATGGATTTGGTTTGCCCTCGGCCACAAAAACATACTTCCCTGGCGCCAAGTAGATCTCGACCTTTTCTCCGGTTTTGAAGGCTGCTACCGGACTAGCGTTAACCTTAAAAATCATCTGAAGTCCACTGCCCATGTAACCGTTATCTCGTATAACGGTCACCAACTCGCTCCGCCGGGCGTCCGGCTTTAGATAACTCTGATCAAGAATGCGTTCCTGCGGAACTGAGGCAGCAGATTGACTGGAAGCTGGGGTAGTTGCACACCCCGCAAGAAGAGCACTTGCAATAGCCAAAAAAGCCACAGACGTCCATTTCATACTTCACCTATTAGCCATTTTTTCAATAAAGAGAGCCACTATTCCTATGAAGGGCGACCCAAGATAATTACCGTTTTTTCTGAGTACGCATCAGTTTTTAGGTTCATCTAATGCCCGCTCTGTGAGATTCAAACGTTTGCCGAACATCCGCCCGTGGATCGCTCTCACGCACCTCCAGACAAGGAGTACCAGGCAGTTCCCTCGCCACTTCAATTGTCACCAGACTGCAGTTCTGCGCCGCGACGACGTTCGTCTTGTCGTTGGTAGACTCGGCCAGCGCCTACGCGTGCACAGCACGGACAGCCATCAAAACCTACCCAAGATGGTTTCTAAACATGGCTACGCCTCACTATCTCCCTACATGGCAACCCATTGAGGGGTCTCGTCTGCCCTCACAACCAATAGATCTCAATCGCCGCCGTGATATCATATCAGCATCACTCTGCCGCCCCCAACTACATCAAGGAAGCCCTACATGCAAAGGCTGCTCAAGATTTTCATCGTGATTTTCACCGCTTCAAACCTGACTGGATGCATCGCGGGGTTTTCCGGCAACAGAGTTCCTGCCACACCTATGGACTACTCAGCCCTGCAAACCCCAAAAAGAAATGTTTATCTTGAAATAGTCAATCTAAGATCAACGGATGGTTCTACGCCTAAAGAAAACAATTGGATGCCCGAGGAAAACCGGAAAATTGTCGAGCATTCGCTGCGCAAATCGAACTTGTTCAACAGCATAAAACTGAGCGGCCTCGATCAAGAAGCCGACGATCTGAAGATGCAGATCACCATTACCGAAAACCAGTTCACCTCAGGCCTTGCGGGAGGCTTGACGATCTTCTCCCTTGGCCTGATACCTAGCTCTGCACGAACTGATTTCGTTGTTGAACTAAAAGTCAAAAAGACCACAGGCGAACTTCTGCAAATTTCCAAGAACGAAGACTATGTAACGCAATGGGCAGGCTGGTTTGTCATCCCATGGTCTTCTCATACGATGCTTGATGCCAAAACCGACACACTGGACCGCCAACTTTCCGATGCCATCAATCGCTTGGTCGCCAGCAAACAACTCGCACTGTAAAACCCTCGCCCCGACCACGAAGCGATAGATTACTCAGGCCTGTCGTCTATTGCTTCTGGCTGGCTGTAACGTTCACTCAGCAATCCATTGATCGACCTCGATTGAACACCCCGCCACTCCCACGCAGCGACTGACATTCCTGTTCAGCACCAGAAAATTCCCACCCCACCCTTGGGCCCGCCCCCCACCTGGCGTTATCGTAAGCGCCCCCTTTTGTAATCCGTTGCCCAGGAGCACTCCATGGACCTCGCCACGCTGATGCTGTTTGTCCCGGCCTGCTTTGCCTTGAACATGGCCCCTGGGCCGAACAATCTGCTGTCGGTGAGTAACGCCACGCGCTACGGCTATCGCACCGCGTGCCTGGCTGGGTTGGGTCGGTTGCTGGCGTTTGCCGGGATGATCGCCCTGGCCGCCGCCGGGCTGGCGGTGGTGCTGCAGACGTCGGAGTTGCTGTTCTACGGGATCAAGATTCTGGGGGCGGCGTATCTGCTGTACCTGGCGCTGCAGCTGTGGCGCACTAACCCGACCGCCGAGGCTGGGGATGCCAGTGCGGCCCGGGGCTTGCTGGCCCTGGCTCGGCAGGAGTTCCTGGTGGCGGCGGGCAACCCCAAGGCCATCCTGATTTTTACCGCGTTCCTGCCGCAGTTCGTGACCCCGGGGCAAGCCGTGGGCCCGCAATTTCTGCTGCTGGGGGCCTTGTTCCTGGCCCTGGAATGGCTGGCCATCGGCGCCTATGCCTACATGGGTCTGCACATGCGCCGCTGGTTCAGCGAGCCCCGCGGCAAGCGGCTGTTCAACCGTTGCTGCGCCGGCCTGCTGTCCGCTGCAGCTTCAGTGCTGCTGATGGCGCGCCGTACCTGAGCGACTCAGGTACGGAAGTGCACCACCAGGCTCTGCAACTCGCTGCCCAGGCGCGCCAGCTCAATGCTGGACGAGGCAATTTCACCGCTGGCCTGGGCCGACTGGTCGGCGGTTTCACGCACATGCAGCACGCTGCGATTGATCTCCGCCACCACCGTGCTCTGCTCCTCGGCAGCGCTGGCGATCAGCAGGCTCATCTGCTGGATCTCCGAAACCTGGCGGGTGATGGCTTCCAAGGCATCGCCGGTGTTGCGCACGCCAGTCACCGTTGACTGGGTCTGCTCGACACTGGCCTGCATGGTGCGGGTGCTTTCGTCGGCAATGCGCTGCAAGCCGCTGATCAGTTGTTCGATCTCTTCCGAGGAATGCTGGGTGCGCTGCGCCAGGCTGCGCACTTCATCCGCCACCACGGCAAAACCACGGCCCGCCTCACCGGCCCGGGCGGCTTCAATGGCCGCGTTCAAGGCCAGCAGGTTGGTTTGCCCGGCCACCGCCTTGATCACCCCCAGCACACTGCCGATGCGTTCGATTTCCTGATGCAGGCGGTTCATGGATTCGGCGGACACCCCGACTTCACCGGCGAGGACTTCGATTTGCAGGATCGCCTCGCGGGAAATGTGCGAGGCGCCGCTGGCTTCGCTGTCGGCCTGGCGCGCGGCACTGGCGGCGTCTTCCGAGTTGCGCGCCACCTTCTGCACCATCACCGTCATGTCATTGATGGCACTGGCCACCTTGTCGGTGTCCGAGCGCTGGCTGTCGGTGCCGGCCTGGGTCTGGGTGGTGATGGTCGCCAGTTGGCTGGCCGACACTGCCAGTTGCGAGGAGCCGCTGCCAATCTTGGTGATGACCTCCCGCAGGCGCTGGCTCATGTTGCCAATGGCCCGCAGCAGTTGCCCCAATTCATCGCGACGCTGGCTGTGCAGTTGCACGGTCAGGTCGCCATTGGCGATGCGCTCGGCAGCCAGCAGGGTTTGCTGCAACGGCACGATGATCTGCCGGGCGATGACCCAGGCGATCAGCGCACCGAACAGCAGCGCCGCCGCCGTGACACCCCAAAGAATCGAGACCACGGTGCGCACGCTGGCGGCCGCCCGCTCCTCTTCTTTTTTGTACAGCACGTTAATGCTGTCCTGCAGATCAGACAGCAGCTCGTTGGCCTGGACAATGGCGCTGGCATTGGCGGTGGAGGCGTTCAGCGCAGCCTGGTGGGCCTTGATATAGGCGTCCAGGCCCTCACTCAGGCGCTGCACCAGTTGCTGGTCCTCAGCTGGCCACTGGCCGCCCTTGAGGTCGGCAAACACTTCCGACAAGGCGCTTTGCAGCGCTTGCTGGTGAGTGTCGTGGGCATTGAGTTCGGCGCGCTCGGCGCTCAGCGCGTACTTGAAATTGGCTTCGCGGGCGAACACGGTTTCATCGAAGATCCCGCCCAGGCGGTTGATGCGCGCGAAAGACGACTCGTCATTGCGCAAGCCATGCAGGCCAGTGGCAGCCAACAGCACCGCCAGGGCCAGCAACAGGCCGAACCCCAGGCCGAGCTTACGGGTGACGGTCAGATTTTCCAGTGAGAACAGGCGCAACATGCAGGCTCCTTGAAGATGATTGGAACGCTTCCATCACCCCGAGTCACCCTGGCCTACCTCGCGCCAGGACGGCCCACAGTGCACATTCCTGCAATGCTATCGGATAGCCAGCACCCAACTTTAGGGGCTGGCGGAAAAAGACTTGTAACGCACCGCAATGGTGCTGTTTTCAGCTGGAATACCCCTCCTCCAACGTAGGAAAAGCCCCCGCCTTCACCGCCGCGACATAAGCCTGCAACGCTGCGGCAATGCTCGGTTGCCCGCTCATGAAGTTACGCACGAACCGCGGGCGGTGAGCACTCAGGGACAGGCCGAGCATGTCGTGCAGGACCAGCACCTGGCCGTCGGTGCCGGGCCCGGCACCAATGCCGATCACCGGAATGGTCACCGCCTGGCTGAGGCGGCGGGCCAGGTCGTTGGGCAGGCACTCGATCAACAACATGGCTGCGCCAGCCTTTTCCAGGGCCAAAGCGGCGTCGAGCAACTGCCGGGCACGCTGCGGATCGCGCCCCTGGACCTTGAAGCCGCCGAAGACGTTCACCGATTGCGGCGTCAACCCCAGGTGCGCGCACACCGGCACGCCGTTGGCAGTCAGGCGGCGGATGGGCTCGGCCAGGCCGATATCGCCCTCCAGCTTGACCATGTGCGCGCCCGCCTTCATCAGGCGCCCGGCGTTGTGCAACGCCTGTTCCAGGGTGGCGTAACTCATGAAGGGCATGTCGGCAACGATAAAGGCGCCTCGGTTACCGCGCTTGACGCACGCGGTGTGGTAGGCCAGGTCCTCCACCTCCACCGGCAAGGTGCTGTCGTGCCCTTGCAGGACCATGCCCAGGGTGTCGCCCACCAACAGCATCTCCACGCCCGCGGCGCTGGCGGCCTCGGCAAACGTGGCGTCGTAGCAGGTCAGCATGACGATTTTCTCGCCCCGCTGTTTAAGGGCCTGCAAGGTGGTCAGGGTAATGGTGGCCATGGTCGGGTTCCTGGTCGCAAGGGGTGGGGTTGAATGACGGCAAGCTCCAGGCCGCCGCAGTGCTTGGCAGCGCGGCAGGCCCGAGAACCGGGAAAGAGGACGCGGGGTTTCAGGCGTCGGTACGGCTCACCGGGTTGCACCAGCGCGAAGGGGCAATGCCAAAGGCCTTCTTGAAATGCCGGGCCATGTGGCTGTGATCGAAGAACCCCGCCGCCACCGCAGCCTCTGTCAGGGCCTGCCCCGACATGACCAACGCCCGCACCCGATCCAGGCGGCGCAGGGTCAGGTAGCGATGGGGGCTGGTGCCGAAGAACAGGCTGAAATCCTTGGACAGGCTCCAACGGTCGCGCCCGGCGCACAGGGCCAAGTCGTCCAGGGTGGTGGGCCGCTCCAGGTTGTCGTCCAGGTACTCCCGGGCCCGGGCCGCTGCGGCGTAATGGGGCGTCGCTGATACCGGACGCTGGCCGGCGGCTTCGGCGAACAGCGTCACCAGGCGATACAGCGCTTCATCTTCCGCCAAGGGGTCGAGCCCGGCGTCCAGAGCGTCCAGCAACCCATCGACAGCACTCGCCAGGCGGGGGTCATGGGTGACGCCCGCCTTGAAAAACGGCAAGGGCTGGCCCTGGAGAATCTGCTGGACCACGGCCGGTGGCAGGTGCACACCGCGATAGCGAAACCCCGATGCGGAACCGGCGCAGCCATCGTGGGGCTCATCCGGGTGCACGATCATGGTTTCGCCGGGCAGGCATTGCCGGGATTCGCCCCGGTAATGAAAACGATGAACCCCAACCAGGGTTCGACCAATGGCGTAGGTGTCGTGACGATGGGGGTCGAAGGCATGGGCGCCGAAGAAGGCCTCGAACCGCGTCAGCGACGAGACGGTGGGCACATGTTTGACCCAGTCCTGTGGCGAATGACGATCTTGCATAGTGGCGCACCCATGGCGTGGCTGGGTTGAGCGAGGGGCAGATTAACACGCCTAACCGGCCCCTCTTGGAATGATCAAAGCCCCGTCCCGAAGCCCCTGCCCTAGAGTTCCTTGATGTGCACATAGAAGCCATGAAACATAAAGCCCGCACAGACCACCAGCGCAATACCCATCACCCGGTTGAACAGCTGGAAGTAAGACTCCTGGGTGATTCGCCGCCCGAGTAGTGCGCCCAACAGCGAATAGACCCCGGGCGCCCCGCCACCGGCAATTGCCAGTAACACCGAGACCATGGCAATGGACCCGCCGCTGATATGGGCTGCCGGCAACATGACGCTGGTGATCGGCAGCACCACCATGATGCCCTTGGGGTTGAGCAACTGAATCAGGAAACCATTGGCAAAGGTCAGCGGCTTGCCGGGCATCGTCACAGCCGGTTGATCCTCCACGACGGCGCCGCTGGCGCCATACACCTGATACGCCAGGTACAGGGTATAGACGCTGCCCAGCAGCGAGATGTACGGCAGCGCGGCCTGGGAAACAATCGCCTCGCCGGTGTAGCCAAACAGCATGAACAGCAGCAACAAGGCGCAGCCGACGCCGACGAAGAAGCCCAGCGAACGCCGGAACTTGCCGCTCAGCCCAGCATTCAAGGCGATGAAATTCACCGGCCCGGGGCTGTACATCACGCTGAAGGCGTAAAGAAAAATATCCATGCAGTGGCGTACTCGACTACTCGTAGAAACACATCAACGACCAGCGCTTTGCTGCAACTGACAAGGCCAGGCCGAAGAACAATCGCACGAGTATAAGGATGCTATTTAATGCCTGGCTTGTACGTTTGTGGGTGGCCAAACCGTGGATTGACGCCTGCTGAAAACCGTCTGATGATCCGCCGCAAACCGCCCCTCATCCGCGCGATGGCCAGCGCCATGAGCCACTGCAACCCAGGAATGACTGCCAGCAAGGAACCTGCCGTGATCGACTTCAGACAACGCGCTGCCCAGGGGCTCCAGGCGGGCGACCGCTTCACCCTGTCCCGCTGCTTTGGCGTGGACGACATTCGCCGTTTTGCCGAGCTATCCCGGGACTACAACCCGGTGCATGTGCATGCCGAATACGCCGCCGCTCGCCAGTTCCGGGCCCCGGTCAGCCATGGCTTGTTGACGGCCAGCCTGGTGACTGAGATTGGCGGGCAGATCGGTTGGCTGGCCGCCAGCATGACGTTCAGTTTCAAAGCGCCGGTGTATGCCGGCGACACCATCACCGCGCACTGGGTGATCCAGAACGTGGATAACCAGGGCCGGGCCGAGGCCGAAGTCACCCTCACCAACACCGAGGGCACGGTGGTGCTGCTGGCGCAGACCCGCGGGGTTTTACCCAACGCCCAGCAGCGCAGCCTGCTCACGCAGATGCTCGCTGCAGGCGACCCCGACAACGGTGCGACTGCCCGCCGGACCCAACCCGCGAACCTCAGTAATCCACCCAGACACCGCCCTGGTCGGCCGAGCTGACGCAGCGTTCGACCCAGCGCACCCCTTCGACCCCGGCGTGAATGTCCGGGTAGCGCAGGCTCGCCAGCAAGGCCTGGTCATCGCGGTCGGCGGCGTCCATGGCCAGGGCAAAGCGGTAGTAGAGGTTGGCCCAGGCGTCGAACAAACCTTCTGGATGGCCTGCGCCGATGCGGTCGTCTATCAGGGCATTGGCATGCAGGTAGCCCATGCCCCGCTCAAGGATCTGCGCCGGCCGGCCCTGAACTTCAAAGGACAGTTGGTTGGGCCGCTCGTCCCACCACTCCAGGCTGGCCTTGGCGCCGACCACGCGGATTTTCTGCCCATGCATAGAACCGGCATTCACGGCGCTGGACCACAGCGTGCCCATGGCCCCACCTTCGTACTCCATCAAGGTGTAGGCGTTGTCCTCCAGGGGTGCGCGACTCTTCACAAAACTCTGGCGGACGCACAGCAGTTTTTTGATTTTCAACTCGGGCAGCATCACTTCAGACAGGTACAGCGGGTGGGTGCCCACATCCCCCAGCACATAGCTGGGGCCGGCCAGGCGCGGGTCCACTCGCCATTGGGTGGCCGCGCTCTGGGCCTCCACCGGGGCACTGTGGAAGCCATGGGCGAATTGCATCTGCACCAGGCGGATCTCCCCCAGTTCACCCTGGGCGATCATTTCCCGGGCCTGCTCGATCAACTGGTGGCCGGCATAACCGTAGGTCACGCCGACAATGCGATTGCGCGCCACGGCCAGCTCACGCAGGGTCTCGGCTTCGGCCAGGGTGAAACACAGGGGCTTTTCACAGACCACATGCAGCCCGGCCTCCAGGGCCGCCCGGGTAATGGCGAAATGCGTGCCGTTGGGGGTGGCCACCGACACCGCCTGGATGCCGTCCGGGCGCCGCGCCTCGCCCTCGAACAGGCTGCGGTAATCGGCGTAGCAACGCTCGGGGTCCAGCCCCAGGCTCTCGCCAAAGGCCCGGCCACGTTCGGGGTCGAGGTCGAAGGCGCCGGCCACCAGGCTGAAAGACTGGTCGCGCAAGGCGGCGCTGCGGTGGATGTAGCCGATCTGGCTGTCACGCCCGCCGCCGACCATGGCCCAACGCAGGGGCTGGGAAATACGCTTGCTGCCGTTAATCATAATGAGGTCCTCAAGGGGGAAAAGCCGGTCAGAAACCGACCCGGGAAAGGTAGGCACGGCTGGCGGCAACGTCTTTCAGGCTGCCCCCGGACTGACGCGGATCACGCTCCTGCTCAACCGTGATGTAGCCCTGGTAGCCCAGCTCACCGAGCAGTTCACGCAACGCCGGGTAGTCGATCACCCCCTGGCCGATGGGGCACATCACGCCCTGGCCGCAGGCGGCGAAAAAACGGATGCGTTGGTTCAGCACCTGTTCGAACACCCCTTGATCGATGTCCTTGAAATGCAGGTAATCCAGGCGTTCGGCGTATTGGCGCAAGGTGCTGAGCGGGTCCATGCCGGCGTAGTACAGGTGGCCGGTGTCCAGGCACAGCCCCGCCACCTCATAGGGAATGTCGGCCACCAGCTGCGCCAGCTCATCGGCGAACTCGATGTAGCCACCAGCGTGGGGATGCACCACGGTGCGCACCCCGTATTGGCCCCAGGCCAGCTCGGCGATGCGGCGGATATGCCCCATCATGCCGCGCCAGGCCGAGGCCTCCAGGCGAGGGGCGCGGTCGCTGTGGCCCGCCGCGTAATCGCGCTCCTCGTGGCCCCAATCGATCACCACCAGGCACGGCAAGGCATAGCGCTGGCCGGGCTGGCGGGCAATGGCCGGCAGTTGCTTGAGCAAGGAGCAGATGTCGTGGGTCTGTTGCAGCAACCGGGGCAGATTGGCAGGGTCCACCAGGTTGTCGAAAATCGTCCCGGCCACCACTTCAAGATTCAGCCGTTGCAGCTCGGGCGCCAAGGTGGCGACGTCCAGCGGCAGGTAGCCATAGGGCCCCAATTCGATGCCGCGATAGCCGGCCTGAGCCGCCTCATCGAGCACCAGGCGCCAGTCCGGCAGATGGGGATTGTTGACGTCATCCACGCCCCAGCAACAAGGCGCCGTGGAAATATTCAGGCTCATAGGACACTCCGCTCATTGTTCTTATGCAGCGACATCGCGCTATGAGGAATCCTAAGTGGCTGGGTGCTCGCGCTGCTATAGTCCGCTCGCAGAACCTTGCAAAACCCCTCAAAAACCTGAAACGGCCTTGCATTTCATGTCAGAGCAACCGAAGCCGCCTGCACGGCGCCCGACCCTGGAAGACGTAGCCCGAGAGGCCGGCGTGAGCCTGGCCACGGTGGACCGGGTGATGAACCTGAGGGCCAATGTGCGCGCCGACACCGCCCAACGGATTGCCGAGGCGGCAGCGCGCCTGGGTTTCCATGGGCGCAATGTGATCGAGCAACGGCTGCTGCAACAGCGCCCCAAGGTGCGCTTGGGCTTTCTCCTGCAAAAACGGGGCGTGGCGTTTTACCAGGGGTTGGCCAAGGCCCTGAACGAGGCGGCCGCCAGCACGGTGCGGGCCCAGGTGCGGGTGCTGATCCATTACATCGATGACCTGGACCCGGCCGCCACAGCCGAACGTATTCGGCACCTGCGCGGCGAGGTCGACGCCCTGGGGCTGGTGAGTGCCGACCATCCGCTGGTGCGCCAGTCGGTGGCCGAGCTGGCGGCGAATGGCTTGCCGGTGGTGGCCCTGGTGTCGGACCTGGAAGCAGCGGCCAACGCCGCCTACGTGGGCGTCGACAATCGCCGCATGGGGCGCAGTGCCGGTTGGTTTATCCGTCATCTGGCGCAGCAACCGGGTGCGGTGGCCGTGATGCTTGGCACACAGCGTTTTCAATGCCAGGAACTGTGCGAAATGAGCCTGCGTTCCTACCTGACGGAACAGCAGGGGGATTGGGAACTGCTAGCAACGCGCCTGACGCTGGAAGACGAAGACTTCGCCTACGCCAGCACGCTGGACCTGCTCAGCAGCGAGCCCGACCTGGTGGGCCTGTATGTGGCCGGGGGCGGTATTGCCGGGGTGCTCAAGGCCTTGCGCCAATTGCAGGCTCAGAAAATCCGCCTGCCGGTGGTGGTGTGCCACGACCTGACCCCGCTCACCGCCACGGCCCTGACGGAGGGGCTGGTGCAGGCGGTGCTCTCGCACCCGGTGGCCGACTTGGCCCGGGAAGCCGTGCAACTGATGATCGCCAGTGCCCTTGACCCCACCGCGCCGTGCACCGACAAGCGCATGCTAACGCCACAGATCGACGTGGCAGAAAGCGTCTGAGGAGCCTGCGCCGCCAGAGGCCTACAAGGCCCTAGCGGCAGGCGCTTATGACGGCGTCCTTACCCGACCCAGCCGACCGCGGACTTGGGAATCACCTCGGACTCATCCATTTTCGAGGCGAACATGCTCACCGCCTCCACGGCGTCGCTGGTGCCGGCGCGAATCTGCAGGATCACCGAGCCCGCCTGGTCGGCCAGGGTGACCCCGCGTTGCGCGCCTTCCTGGGTGGTGTTCATGCTGGCCACTGCTTCGCGGGTTTCGGCGAGGATCTTGCCGATCATCTCGGCAATTTCCGCGGTCGAGCGACTGGTGCGGCCCGCCAGCTGTCGCACCTCATCGGCGACCACGGCAAAACCGCGCCCCTGATCCCCAGCCCGCGCCGCTTCGATGGCCGCGTTGAGCGCCAGCAGGTTGGTCTGGTCGGCGATGCCCCGGATGGTGTTGACGATGGCGGTGATTTGCTCGGAGCGATCCCCCAACTGGCCCACCAGGCGCGCCGAAGAGCCGATGTTGTCGGCAATCTGGCGCATCTCCCGGGCGGTTTCCTGAATCACCTGGGCGCCCTGCTCGGCGACTTTCTCGGTCTCGGCGGAGATGTGGTAGGCCCGCGAGGCGCCCCGGGAGTCTTCCTCGAACTTCTCCACCCGCTCGGTGATGTCGCTGGCGAACTTGACGATTTTGTACAGCTTGCCTTCAGCGTCGTAGACCGGGTTGTAGGTCGCCTCCAGCCACACCACGCGGCCGTGCTTGCCCAGGCGTTTGAACTGCCCGCTGAAAAACTCGCCCGCATTGAGGCGACGCCAGAAGTCGCTGTACTCGCTGCTGTTGATCAGGCTTGGCTCGCAGAACAGGCGGTGCTGCTTGCCTTTGATCTCGCCCAGGGAATAGCCCATGACCTGGAGAAAGTTGTCGTTGGCCACCAGGATATTGCCGGCCAGGTCGAACTCGATCACGGCCATGGCACGGTCCAGGGCCACCAGCTTGCTGCGGGTCTCGGCTTCCTGGGCGACCTTGGCGGTGACGTCCAGGGCGTACTTGACCACCTTGAACACCCGCCCCTGTTCATCCACCACCGGGTTGTAACTGGCCTCCAGCCAGACGGCCTGCCCCTGGCCATTGAGGCGCTGGAACGTCCCGGAAACGAAGGTGCCGGCCCGCAGTTGCGCCCAGAACTCGCTGTACTGGGCGCTGCGGACCAAGGCCGCCGGGCAGAAGTCGCGGTGCGACTTGCCCACCAGCGCCTCGGCGCGATAGCCCATGGTGCGAAGAAAGTTATCGTTGGCCCGCAGCACCTTACCGTCGAGGTCGAACTCGACGACGGCCATAGAGCGTTCAAGTGCTGTAATCAGTCCTTTGAAGCCTGCTACTTCGGCCGTCCTGGCCGTCAGTTCACTTTTAAGAATTTTATTGAACATGACGTACCCTCAGCGCGATCAGAAACCGTTGGACCCTCGATCTAATATCGGCGGTACAAAGCTGAGCTGAAGCGATTGGGCCAGACTTTTTCACAGCTCGCCCCGGTCACTGCACCAGGGCGCGTGCAGCCCCGCAAAACGCCCGGCGCCGCGGCCTCGGCGCTGGCCGACGGGCTAGACCAGACGCAGCCCAGGCCCGCGGGCGCCCAAGGCGTCGGGGCCCAACCGTTCCAGCACCAGGGCCTGGGCCTGGCGGGTCAACTGGTCCAGGTGGCGGTCACGTTTTTTCTCGGCGTCGAGCATGGCTTTGCGGCCATGTTGCTGCAGCAGGTAGGCATGAATCTGCCGCACTTCCAGGGAGCTGAAGATCGGCGCCACATCCAGCACCGCCAGCAACCCGTCACTGCCATGGTCCCGTGTGTTCATCAGCACCTGCGGCCCGCGGGCACCGATCAATTGGAAGCCCAGAGCTTCGAAACAGGCCACCTTGCCCACCCCACACGCCACCTCCACCTGCGGGTAGCGGGCCTGTACCGGCGCCAACAGCGCCCGCGCCACGCCCTGGCGCCGATGCCCTTCGCGCACCGCCAGGTAGGCCACGGCGCAGGCGTCGGGGTCGTCCTGCAACGGCAGGTACAGAGCAAAGCCGATCAGCGTCTCGGGGTCGTGCTCATCAGTGGCCAGCGCCAACTCCACAGACAGGCCCCGGGTGCCGTCCATGGCGTCCAGGTAGCGATGGACTTCCAGGCCGACGGCGTATTGATAGAGCGGGTACAGGGGGTTGCTCGGGGCGATGGCCACCGCGCTGATGTCGCTGACGTAGTCGACCACCATCTGCAACAGCTGGCTTTTCAGGGGTTCGGAAGGCGGGGTGTGCAGCAGGCTGATCGTGGGCATGGAACCTTTGACTCTGAAGGTGATGGCAACTCGACGCGGCCGGGAGGCGGCGCGCGGCGGCGCTATGATAACCGCTCCGGCGATTGCCCGTGGCCCGGCGCGGCAATTGGTGTTTTTGCGGTTAGAATGCCGCCCCCTTGAAACTGGCCGAACCGCTTCCATGACCCCAGACGCCCTTGCCACCCTGCACCAGCACCTGTTGACCGCCCTGGACACCCCGCCCGATGAAACCCGCCGCCTGTTCCACGGCCGCGGCCGCTGCTGGCCGGGCCTGGAGCAAGTGACGGTGGACTGGCTGCAGGGCGTGCTGCTGGTGTCGCTGTTCAAGGAGCCCGAGCCTGGGCAACTGGAAGATTTGCAGCAACACCTGCTGCAACTCACCCAGTCGGCCGCCTGGGCCCGCTCCGGCGCCCACCACCTGCTGCTGCAACACCGCTACCTGCTGCGCAGCACTACCGAGTGGCTGCTGGGCGAGCCTATTGAAGAGTGGACCCTGACCGAAGGCGGCCTGCGCTACCGCATAGACCTGGGGCAGAAACAGAACACGGGGCTGTTTCTCGACATGCGTTACGGGCGCAACTGGGTGCGCGACAACGCCCAGGGCAAGCGGGTACTGAACCTGTTCGCCTACACCTGTGGCTTTTCCGTGGCGGCGCTGGCCGGCGGCGCCAGCCATGTGGTCAACCTGGACATGTCGCGCCCGGCCCTGAGCCGCGGCCGGGACAATCATCGGCTCAACGAGCACAACCTGGACCAGGTGACGTTTCTCGGCCATGACCTCTTCAAGTCCTGGGCCAAGGTGACCCAGAACGGCCCTTATGACCTGGTGATCATCGACCCGCCGACCTTCCAGAAAGGCAGCTTCGTGCTGACCAAGGACTACCAGCGGGTGCTGCGCCGCCTGCCGGAACTGCTGACCGCCCAAGGCACGGTGCTGGCCTGCATGAACGACCCGGCCCTGGGCGCCGAGTTCCTGATCGACGGCGTCACCCGCGAAGCACCGGGCCTGCACTTCGAACAACGCCTGGACAACCCGCCGGAATTTCCCGATGCCGGCCTGGACGGTGGCCTGAAGGCCCTGGTGTTCCAGCAGCAGGCCTGAACCCCAGGGAATGGCTTTTATGGGGGGCGAAATCCACTGGCGACGGCTGGCTCTTTGCCCGGCCGACTTGTATCTTCGACGCCCTGAGCAGCCGGGTCGGCTGCACGTCACGTCATTAGTGCATACAGGGAGTTGTCCATGGGTTCATCGTTGCGTTGCCTGATTTCAGCGGTCGCTTTGCTCGCCAGCCTGCCCGCCCTGGCAGAAACACCGCCAAGCCACGAACAGGTCAAGGCCTGGGCACCGGCCGACCAAAAAGCCATGGGCATCACCGTGGAAACGCTGGTGCCAGTGACCCTGGCCGGCAAGGAACAGGCCTACCTGGCTGGGGTCAGTTACGAGGAAGCGGCGCGTAACTTCTGGGCCGGCTACCTGCTGGTGCGCCCCAAACTCAAGCAGGCCAGGGCCCTGGAAGAGTTTGGCGGGCAGTACAACGGCATCCAGCTGCTGGGCAACCCAGGCGCAGATCAGAGCCTGGTGCTGATCGGTTCGGCCAGCTCGGGCCAAGGCATCGTGGAAAAAACCTACGCCGTGGTGCGCTTTGACGGCTGGACCGCCAAGACCCTGTACAGCGCCTCCCAAGAAGACAACAGCGGCAATTGCGGGGCCGACATGGAGGTCTACTGCAAAGGCAACGACGTGTTCATCAACGCGCTGAGCGTACCGGCACCCGCCGGCAAGCTGGCGCTGGCGGTGACACAGGTCAGCTATTCGTCACCCGACCTGGAAACCACCCCGGCAAAAATCACCCAGGAGGTCCAGGTGGTGTTTGTCGACAAACCAGGCTCCTGAACACGCCCCACTGCGTCGGCGCGCTGGAACTGTGCGCTGATCAGTGATGGTCCTGGTAGGCGCCCATGGCCTGGCAATGCCGGCAGCGGAACAGGTAGGCCGTGGGCCCCCGGTCTTTGTCCAGGGCACTGAAGAAGGCGTCCCACTGGGCGCCGTTGGGCAAGCCCGTGGCGTCCTGCACGGCGAGGATCGCTTCGGCGCCCAGGGCCTGCAATTCGTCATGACCGGCCTTGCCGATAAACTGCGCGGCATCGCCGCAATGGCTCCACCACTGCTCCTGCTGCCAACCGCTGTAGCCGGGGGTGCGTTGGCTGACCTCGGCAATCACCGCCTCGTCCAATTCCTCTTCGGCGTCCTGGCCGATGCCGTCTTCATCGGTAAAGCTCGCCTGGAACCGCTCGTGGGCACTGCCATCGGCGATGCACCAAGGGCAGAAACAGTCTTGGTATTCCTCCACCGCGTACACCGGGCCGACATATATCCAGCCACGGGCCTGTTCACAGCACAGGCAGGTGGCGTCACTGGCTTGCACCGAGCCGCTGGCGACCGGGTCGGGATGGTAGGCAAATTCAGGCAGTTTCATCAGCAGGACTCCTTGCTCCGCTAGCCTCGGCGCGGGCCCTGGCACAGGGCGCGGCAGAGGCGACAAAAAACAATCAGGCGCCACCCCGGCAACCACTTGGTGGCCCCTGGACAACCCTTACTTTTCGATGATCGTGTCGATCACATCCTGCATAAGAAGCGACTGACCGGAATATCGTTCAAATTTGATCTGGCCATAGCCTGCGGCGTACCAGACTTCGATGCGCTCGTCGCCACTGCTGGCGCTCACGTGGCAACTGTCCTTGAAGGTCCGCGGCGCACGGTTGACCTCGGTCTGCACATCTTCAAAGCCGACGAAGGTGTAGTCCGTGAAACTGTCGTAGTTCACGGGGTCGACCCAACCCTGGGCATGATTGGTCCGTTCACCGCTGCCGGTGACCTTGAACTTGGCGCCCGGCACCGCCTGCTTGGGGAACTCCGGGGACTGGGTGTAGATGTCCGTCATGATTGGCGTTTGCGGATCGGCACCCAGGGCCGCGATGCCGTAGCGCACCTCTCCCAGCAACCGGCGCCCGCTGAGGTCATAGACCGCGGCGGTTTTACTGCCACCCGCAGCATTGACCACCGCCCTGCCTTTCTGATCATTGAACATCACGTCAACAATCTGGGTGGTGGTGTCGCCGGAGCGAAACTGCACGTTGGGGGTCAGGCTGAAGCACGTGGCGAAATCGGCGGCGGCACTGGCATTCAGGGACAAGGCGCTGGCACTCAAGGCGAGGGCCAGGGGCAAAAGTGGAGAAGACATTGATTTCCTTTCTTTGTCGTAGCTCGAGGTCGGGAGCGGCTGCCCCCGACCGTCGTGGAAGGGGTCTGCGCTCATCGTCGGTCATCGGTCTGGGCCGCCTGACGCTGAGCGCCGCGCAATATAAACCAACGCCCGTCCAAGGTCAGCAGCCACGCGCGCGAGCAGCGCCTTGCCCACCTTGGCCGGTCAGCCGCGGGCCGGCCCCTTCCGGCCCGACACGGCGATGGGCAAAGGCCCGTGCCCATGGCTATGATTGCTCCCCATGAACCCCACGCTGCCGATTCGCTCACCCTGCCCGCCCGGCGCTTGCATCTGCGAGCGCGAGCGGCTGCTGGACGTTCCCGGCGCCGACCAGCGCATCCTGCGCCTGACCCGCCCCGAAGAGAAACGCCTGCTGGCGCGCCTGGAACAGCTCAAGAGCCTGGAAGACCTGCAGCATCTGCAACAGCGCCTGTATGACCAACTGGGCATCCGCGTCGAAATCGCCCCCAGCAACAATGAAGTGCGGAGCATGCGTGGCATCGCCATCCACCTCGCCGAACTGCCGGGCTTGTGTCGCAAGACCCGCCAGGCGATTCCAGCAGCGATTCGCCGGGGCCTGGAGAACAACCCGGAAATCGCCTACCGCCTGCTGGACGCCCACGACTTGCTGCGCGACGCCTGAAAGCCGAATTGCAGCGCAAGCCACCGAGTGCGGCCCGGCCCGAGGCGGGCTAATCTGCCAGCCTCGCCCTTGCCCGGTCAGCCCCTCACCATGCCCGAACCCTACCTAGCCGCCCGCCAATTCCTCGAACGACTGGACGCCGATTGGGCTCGGCACGTCCAAACCATCGGCCCCTGCCTGCACCAGGCCAAACCCACCCGCGATCCTTATCAGGCGCTGATGCGGGCGGTGGCCTATCAGCAATTGCACGCCCGGGCCGCCGAAGCGATTCTGGGACGCCTGCTGGCGCTGTTCCCGGGGCAGGACTTCCCGCGCCCCGAGCAACTGCTGGCCTGCGATGTGGCGGTGTTGCGCGGTTGCGGCTTTTCCGCGAGCAAGGTCACCGCCCTGCAAGGCATTGCCCAGGCCACCCTCGACGGCCTAGTGCCGGACGAACCCGGCGCCCGCGCCCTGGACGATGAAACCCTGATCCAGCGCCTGACCACCTTGCGCGGTGTGGGCCGCTGGACCGTGGAAATGCTGCTGATCTACAGCCTGGAGCGCCTGGACATCCTGCCCGCCGATGACTTCGGCGTCCGCGAGGGCTACCGCCGCCTCAAAGGCCTGGAGCAGGCACCGAGCCGCCGGCAGATGATCGAGATCGGCCAGGCCTGGCGCCCCTGGCGGACGCTGGCGGCCTGGTACCTGTGGCGGGTGCCGGCGCCTTGAGCGGGGCCTGGAGAGCGTCGCTCAAGGCCTCCTAAAACTCACGCCCCGTGAAGCTCCCTCCCCATGAAGCTCAAGCCCCGTGCAATAACAGGCGCGAGAAGTCGCAGCACTCCTGGCTCAAACGGGCCACGTCCGGGTTCAGGCCGAATTGCCGGTCCTGACGATGCAAGGCCGCATAACGAATCCGCGGCAGGCTCGGCTGGGTCACCAGGGCACGCAGGGCGCCCTGTTCGATCAGGTGCGACAGGCAATCCTTGGGCAGGTAACTGACGCCCATGCCCGACAGGGTCAGGCCCACTTGCACCAACAGGTTGTGGCTGGTCAGGGTGCGCGGCATCTGCACCTTGTGGCTGGCCAGCCAACGCTCGTAGATCAGGCCGGTGCCGGACTGCGAGCCCTGGGTCATCACGGTGAAACTGGCCAGGCGCTCCAGGCTGATGGGGTCGGCGTCGGGAATCAGGCTTGGCGCGCACATCCAGGCGTTTTCCACGCTTTTCAGCGGTGTGCAGACAAATCGCGTGTCGTGGTACACGTCCGGCACGATCACCAGGTCCAATTGATCGTCCTCAAGCTTGCGAAACAACTCGCTGCTCAGCTCCACCGACGGTTCGATCTGCACCCTGGGATAGGCCTGGCGCATGGCCTCCACCAGGGCCGGCAACCAGGTCAGGGCAGTCAGTTCGGTCACCCCCAGGCGAAAGCGCCGCACCAGCACTTCCCGGGCACTGACCCGTTGCATCAGCGAGTCTCGGCGTTCGCGCAGATCCTTGGCGTAATCCAGCAGTTCGGCGCCCTTCTCGGTCAGCCGGGCGTTGCGTTTGCTGCGGTCGAAGACCGCCACGCCGAAGGTGTCTTCCAGCTCTTGAATGCGTTTGGAAATGGCCGACTGGGACATGTTCAGTTGGTTGGCCGCGGCCTCGAAACTGCCCAGCTCGGCAATCCAGTACAAAGCATCGATCTGCTTGAAGGTAATCATTGGCCTAGCATCTGATGAAAAAAAGCGATGGTATCGCATAATAAAATATCGCTAAAACTGTTTATTGAACCCTCCTAAGATCGGCCCACAGCCACACCGGCTGAGCCCATTCTTCAGGAGCATCGCCATGTCCTTGCCTGGTTCGCGCATTCTTCCCAACCCACCCCTGGCCGCCGCCGAAGTGCTCGAAGCCTTCGCCCAGGTGGTCACGCCCCATATCAGCGACAACCTCGGACGGCACATCGGCGCCCGCGGCCTGACCCGCTACAACCGCAGCGGCAAGCTGGTCGGCACGGCGCTGACGGTCAAGACCCGCCCCGGCGACAACCTCCTGATCTACAAGGCCATGAGCATGCTTCAGCCCGGCCACGTGCTGGTGGTGGACGCCCAGGGCGACACCAACAACGCGGTGATCGGCGAGCTGGTCAAGCTCTATGCCCAGCAACGCGGCTGCGTCGGGTTTGTCATCGATGGCGCGATCCGCGACGTCGCCAGCTTCGACGACACCCCCTGCTACGCCAAAGCCGTGGTGCATTGCGGCCCCTACAAGAGCGGCCCTGGGGAAATCAACGTGCCGGTGTCCATCGGCGGCATGCTGATCCAGCCCGGCGACCTGCTGGTGGGCGATGAAGACGGCCTGGTGGCCTTTGCCCAGGCCGACGCGGCAGAGGTGTTGCGTCGCGCCGCCCAACACGCAGCCCACGAGGAACAAGTCAAAGCCGAGATCGCCACCGGCGCCGTGCGCCAGAGCTGGATGGACAAGGTCCTGGCACAAGCCGGCCTGGCCGACTAAGGGAGACACCTTATGAGCACTGCCTTTCTTTCCGATCGTGTGCTGGGTATCCAGCCGTCACCGAGCATCGCCGCCAACGCTCTGGTCAGCCAGTTGCGGGCCGAGGGCCGGGACATCGTCAACTTCACCGTCGGCGAGCCGGACTTCGACACGCCGGCGCATATCCTCGAGGCCGCGCGCCAGGCCATGGCCAGTGGCGACACCCATTACACCGCCACCACCGGCACCCTGGCCCTGCGCCAGGCCATCTGCCTGAAGCTGCAACGCGACAACCACCTGAGCTACGGCCTGGATGAAGTGGTGGCCGGCTGCGGCGGCAAACACATCATCTATCACGCCCTGGCGGCGACCCTGAATCGCGGCGACGAAGTCATCGTGCACACGCCGTACTGGGTGTCGTACCCGGATATCGCCCGGCTCAATGACGCCACGCCGGTGATCATTGCCGGCAACGAGATCAACGGGTTCAAGCTGACCGCGCAAGAGCTGGAACGCAGCATCGGCCCGCGCAGCAAATGGCTGATTCTCAACAGCCCCAACAACCCCAGCGGCGCGGTCTACACCGAGGCCGAACTGCTGGCCCTGGCCGAAGTGCTGCGGCGTCACCCGCATTTGCTGGTGATGGCTGACGAGATCTATGAACAGTTCGTCTATGGCGACGCCCAGCACCTGTCCCTGGTGCACGTGGCGCCGGACTTGAAGCCCCGTACCCTGATCGTCAACGGTGCCTCCAAGGGCTACGCCATGACCGGCTGGCGCCTGGGCTTCGGGGCCGGCCCTGCCTGGTTGATCGGCGCCATCGGCAAGCTGCTGTCGCAAACCACCACCTGCCCCAGCTCCATCAGCCAGGCCGCCGCCGTAGCCGCCTTCGCCGGCGACCAGGCACCGATCGCCGCCATGCGCGAGGTCTACCAGCAACGCCGCGAACGCATGCTGGAACTTCTGGCACCCATCGAGAGCCTGCACTGCACCGCGCCAGACGGCGCCTTCTACGTGTTCGCCAATGTCTCGCGACTGATCGGCAGCCGCACCCCACAAGGGCTGCTGATCGACAGCGACAGCCAACTGGTCAACTACCTGCTTGAAGCCCACGGCCTGGCCACAGTGGCGGGCGCGGCCTACGGCATGTCGCCGTATATCCGCCTGTCGTTTGCCAGCTCCCTGGAGGTGATCGAGGAAGGCTGCCGCCGTCTGGAAAAAGCATGCCAAGACTTGCGCTGACGGCCTGACCGCAACACCCGACAGCCACCGGACGGCTGCTCATTGACTGCCTAGAACAACACTCATAATCATTGTCATCAAATGAGGCATCCCCATGCATAAGCCCCGCATTGCGCTGGTCTGGCAAATCCTGATCGGCCTGCTCGCCGGCATCGCCATCGGCGCCCTGCTGCACCGTTTTCCCGACTCCCGCCCCTGGCTGGTGGACAACCTGCTGCAACCGGCCGGCGACATCTTTATCAAGCTGATGAAGATGATCGTGGTGCCCATCGTGTTTTCCTGCATGGTGGTGGGCATTGCCGGCCAGGGTGACGGCAAGGCCCTGGGCCGGGTCGGGGTCAAGGCCCTGAGCTACTTCTTCTGCATCACCACCCTGGCGATCATTGTCGGCCTGGTGATCGGCAACCTGCTCAAGCCCGGCGCCGGCACCGACCTGGCCAGCCTCAAGGCCGCGGCCATCACCTTGCCCAGCGCCAATGGCGGCGCCCACGGGCTGGGGCAGATCATCGTCGGCATCATCCCCGACAACGTGATCAACGCCATGGCCCAAGGCAGCCTGCTCTCGGTGCTGTTCTTTGCGGTGATGTTCGGCCTCGGCGTGTCCAAGCTCAGCACGGAGCGCCGGGAACCGCTGATTGCCATGCTGCGGGCGGTGTCGGAAGCGATGTTCAAGGTCACCTCGATGATCATGGCCTACTCGCCCATCGGGGTGTTCGGCATGATCGCGGTGACCGTGGCCAACTTCGGCTTCAGCTCGCTGCTGCCCTTGGGCAAGCTGATCCTGGTCAGCTACGTGGCGATCCTGTTTTTCACCCTGGTGATCCTCAACGGCATCGCCCGGCTGGTGGGGGTCAACCTGTTCGCACTGATGCGGCACATCAAGGACGAGCTGATCCTGGCCTTCTCCAGCGCCAGTTCGGCGGCGGTGATGCCGCAATTGATGAAAAAACTGGAAACCTATGGCGTGCCGCCGTCCCTGGTGAGTTTTGTGGTGCCGGTGGGCTACTCGTTCAACCTGGACGGGGCCTCGCTGTTCCTCGGCATCGGCACCCTGTTCGTGGCGCAGTTGTATGGCATCGACCTGAGCCTGGCGGACCAGGCACTGCTGGTGGTGACCATGGTCCTGACGTCCAAGGGCGCCGCCGGGGTTCCGGGCTTTATGTTCGTGATCCTCTCGGCCACCCTGGCCAGCGCCGGCCTGCCCCTGGAAGGCATTGCCTTTATCGCCGGCGTGTACCGGCTGATGGAGATGCCCACCACGGCGCTCAATGTGCTGGGCAATGCCTTGGCGCCACTGGTGATCGCCAAGTGGGAGGCGCGCAGTGCGCAGCCGGCGCAACCGCCGATGGCGCGCAACGCACTGTAGCCGAGGCCGAAATTAACGCTGGGCCAAGCCTTCCAGGTAGTCGATGGCCCGGCAGTACTTGGCGACCCGCTCCAGGTCCTTGGCACTGGGGGCGGGGATGCGCGACAGGTCGCTGTTTTCCGCCAGATCGGCCAACTTCACCTGGCGCGCCAACGGGTCCCGCCCGGCCCGCTCGACAAAGGCCTGATAGTCCTCCCCTTCACGCTTGGTCAGGGCCTCCAGGGCACTCAATACGCCCTCGCTGAAGCCCTGCTCGCGCAAATCTTCCAGGCTGACGGGGCTGTCCTCGACCACGTCATGCAGCACCGCCACGGTGCGTGCTTGCGGGTCTTGCAGGCGCAGCATCACCTGCAGCGGGTGGAGGATGTAGGGCGCGCCGCCCTTATCGACCTGGCCTTCATGGGCCATGGCGGCGATGGCGATGGCTCGTTCAAGGGTGCTCATTGAAAGGCCTCTTGCGGACGCTCGCCCAAGGCGATGGTCAGGCAGGTGCTGGCTGGTCTGGACATGTTCAGTCTCCCGTTGCTGAGGCGTGGATAGTAACCAGTCCTGGAAGGCGCCGCAGCGGCCATGACCGCTGATCGACAATCAACCCGCCCCACCTTGAACATTGATATCGATCAAACGCCCCGGGTTCCAGCAGCGTAAACCTTGCGCCTACCGCCTCAAGCCCTCGGAGCCTCGACCATGCCCAGCCCTGCCTTGAACACCCTCGCCCACCACCACTTCCCCACCCAGCAAGGCCAGTACTGGATCGAGGCCCTCAACGATGGCAGCCACGTACTGATCCGACCATTGCGACCCCAGGACCGGGACCGGGAGAAAGCCTTTATCGAAAACCTTTCACCGGTGACCCGCCATCAACGTTTTCTGGGTGAGGTGAAGGAAGTCGGCAACGTGTTGCTGGATCAACTGATGGATGTCGGCACGCCTGAGCGGCAAGCCTTTGTGGCCCTGGTGCATGACAACGGCACCCTGCGGGAAATCGGCATCAGCCGCTACGCCCTGGCCGTCGAGACACCCAGGTGCTGCGAATGCGCGCTGACCGTGGCCGATGAGTGGCAGAACAAAGGGCTGGGGGTGCTGCTGATGCGGCGCCTGCTGGATCAGGCCCGGGCCCATGAGTTTATCCGCATGTTCTCGGTGGACAGCGCCATCAACTACAACATGCGCAAGCTGGCCAAGACCCTGGGCTTCAGCAGCGTTATCGACCCGGATGACGCCACCCAGGTGATCCATAGCCTGGAGCTGTAACAGGCGCCGACCGGGGCTCAGCACGGCCCCGGCACAGCGCGCTTAGCCGCCGGTTAGCGCGGGCTTTCCTGGTATCCGGCGCTGGGCACGCCGCTGTGGAAACGGAACTCGACGTCCGGGGATTCGATCAGTTCCTGCTCGGCGGCGCGCACCTTGTCGATCACCTGGGCGATGTCCTTGGCGTCGCCGTACTGATAGGCCAGCTTCAGGTAACCCTGGTAATGCCGGGCCTCGCTTTTGAGCAGCCCGAAGTAGAACTTGCCGAGTTCTTCGTCCAAATGCGGCACCAGGGCTTCGAAACGCTCGCAACTGCGGGCTTCGATAAAGGCCCCCACCACCAGGGTGTCCACCAGTTTTACCGGCTCGTGGCTGCGCACCACTTTGCGCAGGCCCGAGGCATAACGCCCGGCGGACAACTGGCGCAGCTCGACCTTGCGCTTCTTCATCAGGCGCATGACCTGCTCGTGGTGCACCAGCTCTTCGCGGGCCAGGCGCGACATCATGTTGATCAGATCGACATGGGAGTGGTACTTGGCGATCAGGCTCAGGGCCGTGCTGGCGGCCTTGAACTCGCAGTTCTTGTGGTCGATCAGCAGGGTTTCCTGATCCGCCAGCGCCGCCTGGACCCAGCCCTGCGGGGTGCGGCAACCGAGGAAGTCGTGGATTTCCGGGAAGTTCATGGGCGCACTTCCAAGGCAGCAACAACGGCGGAAGGCAAGAAAGCGGCACGATCAGGGATGTTCAACATGAGGCTCACGGGGCAAAGGGTTCACGGCAAAGGCGGCGATTATACCGGCCACGGCGCCGACCACCAGCGGCGGGGTTTGATGTGCATCAACGTCGGCGCCGACAGCCAGCATCTATAGTTGTGCAAGACGCCCCCTTACCTTCTGGAGATCCCCCTCATGCAAAGCATCCGCAGCATTCTGGTGGTCATCGAGCCTTCGCCCCACGAGAGCCTCGCCCTCAAGCGCGCCAAGCTGATCGCCGGGGTCACCCAGGCCCACCTGCACCTGTTGGTGTGTGACAAAAAGCATGAGCACTCGGCCCTGCTCAGCGTGCTCAAGAGCAGCCTGGTGAGCGAAGGCTACAGCGTCACCACCGAGCAAGCCTGGAACGACAGCCTGCACACCACCATCATCGAAGTGCAGCAAGCCGAAGGCTGCGGCCTGGTGATCAAACAGCACTTCACCGACAACCCGCTGAAAAAAGCCCTGCTGACCCCGGCCGACTGGAAGCTGCTGCGCTATTGCCCGAGCCCGGTGCTGCTGGTCAAGACCGCCACGCCCTGGAGCGGTGGCGTGATCCTGGCGGCAATCGACGTCGGCAACACCGATGGCGAACACCGCACCCTGCACGCCAGCATCGTCGATTACGGTTTCGATATCGCCCACCTGGCCAAGGCGCAACTGCATGTGGTCAGTGCCCACCCGTCGCCCATGCTGTCGGCGGCCGACCCGGTGTTCCAACTCAAGGAAACCATCGAAGCGCGCTACCGCGAGCAATGCCAGGCCTTCCAGGCCGAGTTCGACATCGACGACAGCCACCTGCACATCGAAGAAGGCCCGGCGGACGTGCTCATCCCGCACTTGGCCCACACGCTCAAGGCAGCGGTGACAGTGATCGGCACCGTGGCGCGCACCGGGTTATCGGGGGCGTTGATCGGCAATACCGCGGAAGTGGTGCTCGATTCACTCGAGAGCGACGTGCTGGTGCTCAAGCCCGACGACATCATGGACCACCTGCAAGAACTGGCCTCCAAAAGCTGAAGCGATCGCTGGCAAGCCAGCGCATACAAGGTAAGGAAATCCGTGGGAGTCGGCTTGCCGGCGATGAGGCCATTGAGCCTTGTGCAAACCTTACGACTGCGATCGCTGGCAAGCCAGCTCCTACAGGGTGCGGGAATCCGTGGGGACCGGCTTGCCGGCGATGAGGCCCTTGAGCCTTGTGCAAGCCTTGAGACCGTGATCGCTGGCGAGCCAGCTCCTACAAGGTGGGGGAATCCGTGGGAGCCAGCCTGTGCCTACAGCGGAGCGGCGCCCAGGGCGTCTTTGAGGAAGCCGGGGGCGATGTAGCGTTGGTAGTGGGCTTCCGACAGCAGGAAAAATTCCCGATCAATGGCGTCGCGCAATTCCGGCAGTTCCCAATCGCGAAACTCCGGCAGCAGCACCATCCCGTAAGCGTCCAATTGGTTGATCACCCGCGCCCCTCGGGCGATCAGCTGGTAGGCCCAGCAATACACCGACTGGTGCGGCACAAAGCGGATCTTGCGTTGCTCCAGTTGGTTGCGCAGGCGCTGAGGGTCGAAAACTTCCAGCTTGGCCGTCATCACCTGCACCAACAGCTGCTCCAAACGCAGCCAGACCGCACGTTTTTCTTCCTCGTTGTAGCCGTTCCAATGGATCACTTCATGGTGGAAACGCTTGCAGCCGCGGCACACCAGGTCACCGTAAACCGTGGAGCAGAGGCCAACGCAGGGGGTCTTGATAGTCTGATTGGGCATAGGTAGGCAATACGCGGAAAAGCAAAACAGGCGGGCATGTTAGCCCTTTGTCTAACATTCATCACCCCTCAAACTTAAAGGCCTAACTTACCTTTAAATTTTTTTTCCCGTAGAATCAGCCAGCCTTTTTAGGCGCCAATGTCCGTTCGAAGCTGTTTTCAAAGCGTCACGAGCACAGTCGTTCCTTCAGAGCGGTGTTGGCGAAGAGTCTTTCCAGCGGGGAATACTCGACGCCAACCCTCATCAGCTCCCCGTTCTGCAGGCGTAAAACTTTGAAAACAGCTTCTGTAGGGAATACTCCGTAATTCTGGCTAAGGGGCCCAAAAAGCCCAGCAGCGCATGAGTTCCGAGTTTTTCTGGATGAGCGTCCCGGACACCCATTTGGGACCACTGATGAGGGTAATAACTGTGCTTGAAGCCTACCGCAAACATATCGAAGAGCGTGCAGCCCTGGGTATCGTTCCCCAGCCGCTTAACGCCGAACAAACTGCAGGCCTGGTCGAGCTGCTGAAAGCCCCCCCGGCTGGCGAAGAAGCCTTCCTCGTAGACCTGATCACCAACCGCGTTCCACCAGGCGTTGACGAAGCTGCCTACGTCAAGGCTGGTTTCCTCTCCGCCTTGGCCAAAGGCGAAGCCACCTCTCCCCTGATCGACAAGAAACGCGCTGTTGAACTGCTTGGCACCATGCAAGGCGGCTACAACATCGTGACCCTGGTTGACCTGCTGGACGACGCCGAACTGGCGCCTGTGGCCGCTGCCCAACTCAAGCACACCCTGCTGATGTTCGACGCCTTCCACGACGTCGCGGAAAAAGCCAAGAACGGCAATACTCACGCTCAAGCCGTGCTGCAATCCTGGGCTGACGGCGAGTGGTTCAAGAACCGCCCGACCCTGGCCGACAAGATCAGCCTGCGCGTGTTCAAGGTCACCGGCGAAACCAACACCGACGACCTGTCCCCTGCCCCGGACGCCTGGTCCCGCCCTGACATCCCGCTGCACGCCCTGGCCATGCTGAAAATGGCTCGTGAAGGCATCGTGCCGGACGAGCAAGGCAAGACCGGCCCGATGAAGCAGATCGAAGAAATGCGCGGCCAAGGCTTCCCGATCGCCTACGTCGGTGACGTGGTCGGTACCGGTTCTTCGCGTAAATCCGCTACCAACTCGGTGCTGTGGTTCTTCGGCGACGACGTTCCTTACGTGCCGAACAAGCGTGCTGGCGGCTTCTGCTTCGGCAGCAAGATCGCTCCGATCTTCTACAACACCATGGAAGATGCCGGCGCACTGCCGATCGAATTCGACGTCACCAACATGAACATGGGCGACGTGATCGACCTGTACCCGCATGCTGGCAAAGTCTGCAAACACGGCACTGACGAAGTCCTGACCACCTTCGAAATGAAGACCCCGGTACTGTTGGACGAAGTCCGTGCTGGCGGCCGTATCCCGCTGATCATCGGCCGTGGCCTGACCGAGAAGGCTCGCGCCGAACTGGGCCTGCCACCGTCCGACCTGTTCAAGAAGCCAGAAGCTCCGGCTGAAAGCACCAAGGGCTTCACCCTGGCGCAGAAAATGGTCGGCAAGGCGTGCGGCGTAGCCGGCGTTCGTCCTGGCACTTACTGCGAACCGAAGATGACCACCGTCGGTTCCCAGGACACCACCGGTCCTATGACCCGTGACGAACTGAAAGACCTGGCGTGCCTGGGCTTCTCCACCGATCTGGTGATGCAGTCCTTCTGCCACACCGCGGCTTATCCAAAGCCGATCGACGTGACCACCCACCACACCCTGCCTGACTTCATCATGACCCGTGGCGGCGTGTCCCTGCGTCCGGGCGACGGCATCATCCACAGCTGGCTGAACCGCATGCTGCTGCCGGACACCGTCGGCACCGGTGGTGACTCCCACACCCGTTTCCCGATGGGCATCTCGTTCCCGGCCGGTTCGGGCCTGGTGGCGTTTGCCGCAGCCACCGGCGTTATGCCACTGGACATGCCGGAATCGATCCTGGTGCGCTTCAAAGGCGAAATGCAACCGGGCATCACCCTGCGTGACCTGGTTCACGCCATTCCTTACTACGCGATCCAGGCTGGCCTGCTGACCGTAGAGAAGAAAGGCAAGAAGAACGCCTTCTCCGGCCGCATCCTGGAAATCGAAGGCCTGGACGGTCTGAGCATCGAGCAGGCTTTCGAGCTGTCCGACGCCTCGGCCGAACGTTCGGCTGCCGGTTGCACCATCAAGCTGTCGAAAGAGTCGATCACCGAGTACCTGAGCTCCAACGTCACCCTGCTGCGCTGGATGATCGGCGAAGGCTACGGCGACGCGCGCACCCTGGAACGTCGTGCTCAAGCGATGGAAGCCTGGATCGCCAACCCTGAGCTGATGGTGGCCGATGCTGACGCCGAATACGCCGAAGTCATCGAAATCGACCTGTCCGAGATCAAAGAGCCTGTGCTCTGCGCACCGAACGACCCGGACGACGCTCGTCTGCTGTCGTCGGTACAAGGCGAGAAGATCGACGAAGTGTTCATCGGTTCGTGCATGACCAACATCGGTCACTTCCGCGCTGCCGGTAAGTTGCTGGACCAGGTCAAAGGTCAGCTGCCAACCCGTCTGTGGCTGTCGCCGCCGACCAAGATGGACGCTCACCAACTGACCGAAGAAGGCTACTACGGCATCTACGGCAAGGCTGGCGCGCGCATGGAAATGCCGGGCTGCTCGCTGTGCATGGGTAACCAGGCACGTGTAGAGCCGAACTCGACTGTCGTGTCGACTTCGACCCGTAACTTCCCGAACCGTCTGGGTGACGGCGCCAACGTCTACCTGGCTTCGGCCGAGCTGGCGTCGGTGGCTTCCATCCTGGGTCGCCTGCCGACCGTCGAGGAGTACATGGAATACGCCGCGAAGATCAACACCATGGCCAGCGATGTGTATCGCTACCTGAGTTTTGACCAGATCGCCGAGTTCCGTGAGGCTGCTGCGAACGCCAACATCCCGGTCGTTCAAGCCTAACGCTGCAACGTTCTGAAAAACGCCGCCCATCGTGAGATGAGCGGCGTTTTTTTATGCCCGCCGTTCAGCCTTCTGTAGGCGCCAGCTTGCCGGCGAACGCACTTTAGCCATCGACACAAAACGGCCTATGCGTTCAATTGAAGCGCCTGCTGCACCGCCCCATCGACGCTCAGCCCACTGAGAATCACCTGTTCCCGTTCCTGCTCCGGCAACTTCGACAGCACCGCTTTGGCCTGATGCTTGAGCCGCGCCAGAATCAGCAGTTTGTCCTCGGCGCGCACCTGCAAAAAGAACCCTTCCAAGGCTTCGATGCTGGTGCCGTCCAGGTTGGGCGACTCTTCAAGGCTGAGAATAATCGTATGCACCGGTGGCTCTGCGTGCCGCGCCAGGCGCAAGGCCCCGCCCAGAATGCGTTCCACGTTGGCAAAGAACAGCGCCTCGCTGGGACGCACAATCAGCACCCCGGGGATGGCCTTGGCATCGGGATGGCGTTGCAAGTCGACAAAATCGTGGCCGCCGCCCATTTGCCCCAGCACCTGGATGTCCGCCGATGACATCTGCTTGAGCATCAGCACCACGCTGATCGCCACCGCCAACAACAAGCCGTCCAGCACCCCTAGCACCAGAACGGCGGCCACCGCGCAGATCACCAGCAAACGGTCGCGGCGCCAGATGAAATAACGCCCCAATGGCTGAAGGCTCAGGCCGCGACTCAGAGCATGGATGACGATGGCCGCCAGCACCGGCTCCGGGGTCAGGGCGATCCACGGCAACAGCGTCAAGACAATCAGCAACACCACCCCGGCCGCCACCAGCCCGGCCAGGCGCGAACCGGCACCCGCCGCTTCATTGGCCGAGGTCGCCGAGTAGCCGGCGCCGGCGGGCATGCCATGGAACAACCCGGACAGCAGGTTGGCGCCGCCGAGGGCCAGCAGGTCGCGGTTGGACGACACCCGGTCGCCGTGCTTGAGGGCAAAGGAGCTGATCGAGCCATAGGACTCCGCGTACAGGATCATCACCATGGCAAAGGCCAATTCCCCCAGGCGCAGCCAGTCGGCAAATGGCAGCACCGGCAGGTGCGGCACCTCCAGACTCAAATCGATCACGCCGATCAGTTTGACCCCGTACGCCGGCAGGTTCAGCCATTGGCCGGCAGCGATGCCCAGCGCCACCACCAGCAACCCGCCCGGCAACCGCCTGAAGCGCGCGCACAGCCACAACACCAGCAAGGCCACCGCGCCCACCAGCGCCCCGACTTTATTCCACTGCGGCCATTGCTCCAGCAGTTGCGGCAGGAAGCGGATCAGGTTGCCGTTGCTCAAGTGCACATCGACGATGCTCGCCACTTGCTTGAGGATGATGGTCAACGCCAGGCCCAAGGCAAAGCCGCGCAGCACCGGTTTGGCGATAAATGAAGTGACGCTGCCGAGCTTGAACAGCCCGGCCAAGAGGAAGAAACCACCGGTCACCAGCACCAGGCCGACCGCCAGGGTCATGCGCAACGCCGGATCGCCGTTGGCCAAGGTGGCCGTGGCAGCGGCGAGCACCGCCGCCGAAGACGAGGTGGCAGAAACAATGGCGAAACGACTGGTGCCGAACAACCCGTAACACAGCAGGCCGGCAAACAAGGCAATCACCCCCGCCTGGGGTGGCAACGCGGCAATGCTTGAGTAGGCGACCGCCTCGGGCAACAACAGACCGGCAATCGACAAGCCGGCCAACACGTCCAGCCAACGATTCGGGGGATCGACACGGGGTTGCGTCGATGCACCAGGGGCACCTGCCATACAGCGTCTCCATAGAAGGCGCTGCAGCCGCGCCAATGCTGCCGCAGCTTAGCCGTTAATGTCGCAGCAGAGGTGCCCTGGATCAGCTGCCGCACAATAAAAAACGCCGCCCATTCCGGGGCGGCGTTTTTCATGCCATTGGGCAGTCGGTTGGATCGCTCAGCACCGCCCCTGTAGGGGCTGGCTCGCCAGCGTTCCCCCGCTTAAAAACCCCAATAATGCGCCATCAACGAATACACCAGCGCCGAAATCGCCACCAGGCCCACCGCCGTCACGAAGACGTTGGACGCCTGCCCGCGATAGCGCGCCATGGCAGGCACTTTGCGGATCGCATACATCGGCATCAGGAACAGGATGGCCGCAATGACCGGGCCGCCCAGGGTTTCGATCATGCCCAGGATGCTCGGGTTGAGGGTGGCGACGATCCAGCAGACCACCAGCATAAAGGCGGCGGTCACGCGGTCCAGGGTCTTGGACTGCGAACGGTGGCGACCTTTGACGATCAGGCCCTTGAGGCCTTCACTGGCGCCGATGTAGTGGCCCAGGAACGACTTGGCAATGGCCACAAAGGCAATCAGCGGCGCGGCGAAGGCGATGGTCGGGTTGTCGAAGTGGTTGGCCAGGTAGGACAGGATCGACAGATTCTGCTCCTTGGCCTCCGCCAGTTGGGCCGGCGACAGGGTCAGCACGCAACTGAAGACGAAGAACAGCACCATCACCACCATCAACAGGTGGGCCCGGGACAGGATCTGCGAACTGCGCGCCTCGGCGTGCTGGCCGTAACGCCGCTTCTGGTCCACGGCAAAGGCCGAGATGATCGGCGAATGGTTGAACGAGAAGACCATCACCGGAATCGCCAGCCACAGGGTACGCAGCAGGGACGACGACGTAGGCACGTCGCCCGCGGTGGCGAGGATGCCGCCGTTCCAGTGTGGGATCAGGAACACCGCGAGGAACAGCAAGGCGACGATAAACGGATAAACCATCAGGCTCATGGCCTTGACGATGAACTGTTCACCGCAGCGCACCACGGCCAGCAGGCCGAGGATCAGCACCAGCGACAGCACGACCCGAGGCGGCGGCGTGATGTGCAGTTGGTGCAGCATGAAGCTGCCCACGGTGTTGGTCAGGGCCACGCTGTAGATCAGCAGGATCGGGAAGATCGCCAGGAAATACAGAAGGGTGATCATCGCCCCGGCGGTGATGCCGAAATGCTCCTCGACCACTTCAGTGATGTCTGCGCCGTCACGGCCCGAGAGCACGAAACGGGTCAGGCCACGGTGGGCGTAGAAGGTCATGGGGAACGCCAGCAGCGCCAGGATCAGCAGCGGCCAGAAGCCGCCCAGGCCGGCGTTGATGGGCAGAAACAAGGTGCCTGCACCGATCGCGGTGCCGAACAGGCCCAGCATCCAGGTGGTGTCATGGCGATCCCAACGACTCAGCGTCGCGGGGGCTGCGGTTTCAAAGCGTTGATCAACGCTGTTGGCCTGATCATTCATCCGGTGGGATCTCCACATTCCGGTCATTTGCCACTCGGTCAGGACGAGTCGGAATACCCGACAGGCAGTGCCCTGGCCGAAACAGGGGCGCGATTGTCCGGGATTCATCAACAGAAGCAAAGGCTTAGCTGAGGAACGGTGTGGATATGGCAGGTTTTCTGGCGACGCGTCTGGCCCGGTGCAGCTCAGTGGCATGGCCCCTGCCCTTAGCGAGACCGCCGACGGGCAAAAGTCGACAGCGCAACAGGCGAGGCGGCGACGCGTTGACAAGGCTCCCGGCGCAACGGCATGATCGGCGCCTATGAATATTTACGCGCTGAATCCAACCTCCACCACCACGACCGCCTACGGCGGGTCGGACGGTGGCTGTGCAGGCTAGATAACGCGCAGTAAACCCAAGGCCCCGCCAGCAATGGACGGGGCCTTTTGTTTCTCCGTCCACCTGGCACACAAGGAGAAACACCATGCCTTCAGCTCTCATCCGACGCCCTGCCTTGCTGATCGTCGACATGCAGGTCGGCCTGTTCAACGGACCGGACAAGCCTTACCAGCGCGAGCGCGTCCTGGACAATATCAATCAGTTGATCCGCCGCGCCCACCAGGCCGGGGCGCCGATTTTCGCCGTGCGCCACACCGGCCCCGAGGGTTCGCCGATTGCGGCCGGCAGCCCGCTGTGGCAATTGCTGCCGACCCTGGAGCTGGATGAACAACAGGACGTGCTGCTGAACAAGGCCCGCCCCAGCTGTTTTGCCGGCACCGACCTGGCCGAGCGCCTGCACGCGGCCCAGGTCAACGAACTGGTGATTGTCGGCATGAAGACTCAGTACTGCATCGACAGCACCTGCCGCGCCAGCGGTGACCTGGGCTTTGCCGCGGTGCTGGTGGAAGACGCCCATACCTGCATGGACACACCGGTACTGGGGGCCAAGGGCATCATCGCCCACCACAACGCCACCCTGAATGGCCCCTTCGTGCGCCTGGCCAAGACTGCCGAGGTGCAGTTCTAAAACACCGCCTAAACACCCTTTGCGCCCCCTCCGCCAGCCCCCGCTGGCGGAACACTCGCCCCGTCACAAGCCTCGATACAGAGCCCTCGCAGCGCCCATAAGGATTGCCAAACGCGACGTCAGCCAGCACTCTGGCTGCCCTGTCCGCCGCCTCAGGAGTGCCTCGATGCCCGCCACTGTTCTGGTCCTGGTTGAAACCATCAACGATTACCTGCCCATTCTGGAAAGCCAGGGCTTTCACCTGATCCTCGCCCCCACCCCCGCCGAGCGCGCCCAGGCCATCAAGGCCCATGCCGGGCAGATCGACGCGGTGCTGACCCGTGGCCCCCTGGGCCTGAGCGCCGACGAAATCGCCACCCTGACGCACCTGAAAATCATCTGCGTGATCGGCGCCGGCTATGAGCAGGTGGACCTGCAAGCCGCCAGCAACCGCGGCATCGCCGTGAGCAATGGCGCCGGGGTCAACGCCTCGTCCGTGGCCGACCACGCCATGGCCCTGCTGCTGTCCTTGGTACGCGACATTCCCCGGGCCGACGCGGCAGTGCGCCAAAGCCAGTGGCCCAAGGTCATGCGCCCGTCCCTGGCCGGCAAGCGCCTGGGTATTCTCGGCCTGGGCGCGGTGGGCATGGCCATCGCCAAGCGCTGCGCCCTGGGGTTCGACATGCAGGTCAGCTACCACAGCCGCCAGCCCCGGCCCGGCGTGCCTTACCACTATTGCCACTCGGCCAGTGAACTGGCCCGGGCCTCGGACTTCCTGGTGATCGCCACCCCGGGCGGCCCCGGCACCCGCCACCTGATCGATAAAAAGGCCCTCGACGCCCTGGGGCCCAACGGCTTTCTGGTGAACATCGCCCGGGCCAGCGTGGTGGTCACCGCCGACCTGCTGTCGGCCCTGGAACACCGCAGCATCGCCGGCGCCGCCCTGGACGTGTTCGATGACGAACCCCAGGTGCCGGATGCACTCAAGAGCCTGGGCAATGTGGTGCTCACGCCCCACGTCGCCGGCCTCTCGCCCGAAGCGACCCAGGGCACGGTGGAAATGGTCGGCAAGAACCTGGTGGCGTTCTTCAGCGGCAAACCGCTGCTGACCCCGATCGCCCTGCCCCCGGCAAACTGAACGGCGGGCGCCGATCTGGACTAGAGTCAGGCACGGGATTTCAAACGCTTGTATCAAAAGCAATGATTGCCCGGCAACACGCTTGCCTATAAAGGCCCACCGCGATTGTGGCGCTCCGGTGGGCGCATTAGATTAGCCAATAATCTCTGGCCTCCAGAATAAGCAGAAGGGATAAGCATGGCGCTTACAGACCAGTCCACCCGTATCCGCTCCGGCGAAGAACTCGACGCCAGCCTCATCGATCCGTACCTCAAGGCGCATATTCCCGGCCTCAGCGGCACCCCACAGATCAGCCAGTTCCCCGGCGGCGCCTCGAACCTCACCTACCTGCTGGAATACCCCGGGCACGAGTTCGTCCTGCGCCGCCCGCCCTTCGGCCACAAGGCCAAGTCGGCCCACGACATGGGCCGTGAGTACCGCATCCTCAATCAGCTCAAGGACGGTTTCCCCTACTGCCCCAAAGCCTACGTGCACTGCACCGACGAGTCGGTGATCGGCGCCGAGTTCTACGTGATGGAGCGGGTCAAGGGCATCATCCTGCGCTCCGACCTGCCGCCGGAACTGGGCCTGGACGCGGCCCAGACCGAAACCCTGTGCAAGAGCTTTATCGACAAGCTGGTGGAGCTGCACCGGGTGGATTACCAGGCCTGTGGCCTGGCCGACCTGGGCAAGCCGGAAGGCTATGTGCAACGGCAGATCCGCGGCTGGAGCGACCGCTATGAAAAAGCCCTGACCCCCGATGCCCCGGCCTGGGAAGCGGTCAAGGCCTGGCTCAACGACAAAATGCCCGCGGACCACCCGCAGTCGAGCATCGTGCACAACGACTACCGCTTCGACAACGTGATCCTCGACGCCGCCAACCCAATGCAGATCATCGGCGTGCTGGACTGGGAACTGACCACCCTCGGCGACCCGCTGATGGACCTGGGCAACACCCTAGCCTACTGGATCGAAGCCGACGACCCGGCGCCGGTGCAACTGATGCGGCGCCAGCCGAGCAACGCCCCGGGCATGCTCAGCCGCCGGCAGTTCGTCGACTACTACGCCGAACGCTCGGGCATTGCCATTGGCAACTTCGACTTCTATTACATCTACGGCCTGTTCCGCCTGGCCGGCATCGTGCAGCAGATTTACTACCGCTTCTATCACGGCCAGACCCAGGACAAACGCTTCGCGCAGTTCATCCAGATGAACAAACTGCTGGAGCAGATGAGCCTGCAAGTAATCGATCAATCCAGCCTCTGATCGCGCCCCGCGACCGACCACAACAACAAGGAAACACCATGTCCAAGACTCAGTTGTTCGACCTCGACGGCAAGATCGCTTTCGTTTCCGGCGCCAGCCGCGGCATCGGTGAAGCCATCGCCAAACTCCTGGCCCAGCAAGGCGCCCACGTGATCGTCTCGAGCCGCAAGCTCGACGGCTGCCAGCACGTGGCCGACGCCATCATCGCCGACGGCGGCAAGGCCACGGCCATTGCCTGCCACATTGGCGAAATGGAGCAGATCAGCCAGGTTTTCGCCGGCATCCGCGAACAGTTCGGGCGCCTGGATATCCTGGTCAACAACGCCGCCACCAACCCACAGTTCTGCAACGTGCTGGACACCGACCTGGGAGCCTTCCAGAAGACGGTGGACGTGAACATCCGTGGCTACTTCTTCATGTCGGTGGAAGCCGGCAAGCTGATGCGCGAAAACGGCGGCGGCAGCATCATCAACGTGGCCTCGATCAATGGCATTTCCCCGGGCATCTTCCAGGGCATCTACTCGGTGACCAAGGCGGCGGTGATCAACATGACCAAAGTCTTCGCCAAGGAATGCGCGCAGTTCGGCATCCGCTGCAACGCCCTGCTGCCGGGCCTCACCGACACCAAATTCGCGTCGGCCCTGGTGAAGAACGACGCGATCCTCAAGACCGCCCTGGCGCAGATCCCCCTCAAGCGCGTGGCCGACCCCAGTGAAATGGCCGGCGCGGTGCTGTACCTGGCCAGCGATGCGTCGAGCTACACCACCGGCGTGGCGTTGAATGTGGACGGGGGCTTTCTGTCCTGAGGTTGGCTGGAGACAGGTGAAAAAGGCAGCCTTGGGCTGCCTTTTTTTGTGTTGGGTGGAGGGATGGGTGGGGCGGGTCGCTGGCACGCCAGCGCCTACAAGGGGATGCAGGCGCCTGAGCTATTAAATGAATTTTTATTCTACGGATTGCAATTAAAGAATATTTATTCCATAAATAAGCTTTCCTACAACAATAATTCTACGGGGGCAGTTATGCGCGAACTTGGAATCGGCTTGATCGGCACGGGGTTTATGGGCCGTGCCCACGCCTTGGCGTTTCGCAATGTCAGCGCGGTGTTCGAACTGCCGGTGCGCCTGCACCTGGCGGCCCTGGCCGATGCCGATGGCCAGCGGGCGCGCCATTGCGCCAGCGCCTGGGGCTTCGAACGGGCCCACAGCGATTGGCAGCAATTGATCGACGACCCCAAGGTCAACCTGGTGGCCATCACCACCCCCAACCACCTGCACTTCCCCATGGCCATGGCCGCGCTGGCGGCCGGCAAGGCGGTGTACTGCGAAAAGCCCCTGGCCGTCAGCGTCGAGCAGGCCCAGCAGATGCAGCAAGCGGCCCAGGCAGCCGGCGTGGTCACCCGGGTCGGCTACAACTACCAGCACAACCCGATGATCGTGCTCGCCCGGGAATTGATAGACAGCGGTCAACTGGGACAGTTGATCAGTTTCCAGGGTGAGTTCAGCGAAGACTTCATGGCCGATCCCCAGTCGCCGTTTTCCTGGCGTTGTGAGGAACAGCATGCCGGCGGCGCTCTGGCCGACCTGGGCAGCCACCTGCTGGCCATGGCCCGCTACCTGATGGGCCACGTGCAAGCCGTGTGCGCCGATACCCAAACCGTCCACGGGCAGCGCCCGGCCAGCAGCGGCAGCCGCGAACTCAAACCCATCGTCATCGATGACCAGGCCCACGCCCTGCTGCGTTTTGCCAATGGCGCCCGGGGCACCTTCAGCAGCAGCTGGCTCAAGCACGGCTACAAGAACCACCTGAGTTTCGAGATCAGCGGCACCCTCGGCACCCTGGCCTTCGATCAGGAACGGCTCAACGAACTGCGCCTGTACCGGGTCGGCCAGGAAGGCTTCCAGCGCCTGCTGGCCGGCCCCGCCCTGCCCGGCTACGCCGCCTTCAGCCCGGCGCCGGGGCACCAACTGGGGTACAACGAATTGAAGACCCTGGAAGTGCACGAACTGATCCTGGCCCAAGTGGGCCAAGGCCAGCGCGGCACGGATTTCCAGGAAGCCCTGGAAGTCGAGCGCCTGGCCACGGCCATTCGTGTGGCCGCGCGGGAGCAACGCTGGGTCAACCTATAACCACCTGCTGGCCGCCGACGCCTAGGCCAGGGCGGCCAACCGGGCGGCCAGGGCCTTGGCCTGGAGGGCTACGTCGGTCACCGCGGTGCTCTCCCACCACAGGCCACGCAACGGCGGCCCCATGGCAAACAAACGCGCACTGACCTGCCCCTGGGCATCCCGCACGGCGCCACCGGGGTCTGCGGCAATCCCCAACGCCAACGGCCCCGGCTGGATCAACCCGCGCGCCAGCAATTGCCGGGGCAAAGGCCGCGCCACCCGCCGCCAGTCGTACTCGATGCCACTGGAGTTGATCAAGGCATCCCCGCTGACCCAACTCACCTCCTTTTCACCCCGCCGACGCAGGGCAATCGACAGGCGCCCATCGCCGCTCGGTTCCAGGCCCTTGAACGAAGCGGCATGAATGCGCAAACGTCCCTCATCGTGCAAACGCGCCACCAGCTCGGCACTCAAGGGCGGCGAACGATGGTGATGGCTCTCCCACCAGGGCCTGACATGGCGCACGAACTGCCGCCGTTGCAGGTCCGTGGCCTGGCTCCATAAACGGCCGATATGGGCGCGCACCGTGTCCAGCGGCGCTTGCCAATCCACACCCTGTGCCAGGGCCAGGCGACATTGCCGACGCAGTTCGCGCACCAGTTGCCGCGGGCTGCGCAAGCTGTGGTCGGCCGCCAGAAAGTCCTCCCAGGCCGGCGGCTGACGGCGCACATGGGGCAACAGGCCGTGACGGGAAAACACCTCGATCGGCCCGCGATGCCCGGCCTGCTCCAGGGACACCACTGCATCCACCATGGTCAGCCCGGAGCCGATGATCAGCACCGTGCCTTGCGGGTCCAACTGAGCCATGGCGTTCAGGTCCCAAGGGTCCACTGCCGCTGCGTTCAAGCCGCTGGATTGGGTCTGCGGGGTCCGCGCCGCCGGGAACATGCCCGTGGCCAGCACGGCCAAGGTGCCGTGCAGTTGCCGACCGTCACCCAGGCTCAACTGCGTCCCGTCCTCCGTCACTTGCAGGTCCACCACCTCGCCCTGCACATGTTCGACGCTGGAGCCGTATTGCGCGCCGACTTGCCGGGCCTCTTCCAGGCGTTGCTGGACATACAGGCCAAAGATCCCCCGGGGCGGAAACAACTCGCTGACCGGCACCGCCTGCTGCTGGGACTCCGGCCAGCCGCCTGCGTCGATATAGGCCTGCAACCACTGAGTCAGGTCGTCGGCGTTATCCGGGTCGACGCTCATGCGCGCCGCGTTGCCATTGAGGGTGTGCCCCAGCTCCACCGCACTGTAGGCCTCGCCACGCCCCAACTCGCTGCGCGGTTCGATCACCCGCAGCTGGCGCCGGCCCGGCAGGCGCAGCAACTGCAGCGCCAGCAAGGCACCGCTGAGGCCGCCGCCGACGATCAGGATCTCGTCGCCACGGGTGGCGGGGTTCGCCTGTCCGCTCTGTGTTTCGCTCATGGGGTTCTCACGGTCAGTGTTTGCCTAGGTAGAAATCGTGCAGGTCGCCCCGGGCCAACAAGGCCTCGGCCGTCCCGGACAGGGCCACGCGGCCGGTGTCGAGCACATAGGCATGGGAGGCGTACTTGAGCGCCACATTAATATTTTGCTCGGCAATCAGAAAGCTCACCTGAGCCTCGCGATTAAGCTGAGCCACGATCTGAAAAATCTCTTGGACGATAATAGGCGCCAAACCCATGGACGGTTCATCCAGCAGTACCAAAGTAGGACGGGTCATCAGCGCCCGGCCAATGGCGACCATCTGCTGCTCGCCGCCAGAGGTCAGCCCGGCCTGGGTCTTGCGCTTGGTCTTGAGCCGCGGGAACCAGGCATAGATCCGCTCCAGGTCCTGCTCCATTTCCCGCCGCCCCAGGCCACGGACAAAACCGCCGCTGCGCAGGTTGTCTTCCACCGTCAACTGGGAGAACACATGGCGCCCCTCCAGCACGTGGACCATGCCCTGGCGCACACGCTGGCTGGGGTCGGCGCTGGCGGTGTCCGCGCCCTGGAAGTGGATGCTGCCGCGGCTGACCTCGGCCCGTTCGGCCCGCAGCAACCCGGACACGGCCTTGAGGGTGGTGCTCTTGCCGGCGCCGTTGGCCCCCAGCAAGGCGACGATGCCGCCCTTGGGCACGCTCAGGGAAACACCGGCCACGGCGAGGATCGCCCCGTCGTAGATCACCTCGATATCCCGTACCTGCAACAGTTCATCGACCCCGGGGGCCGTGGCGGCGTGGTTCATGGTTTATTCATCCCCGGTGCAAGTGCGTGGCGTGAGGTTTTTCTCCTTGGCGAACGCTGCGGATTTCTCGTCGATCAACGGCCGCAGCAGCGCACGGTCGGCGGCGATCCAGTCGCTGACCAGGGTCCAGTTGGCCCCGTCCCACTGCTGCACCCGCGCCGAACCGCCACCTTCATGGTCGCTGCAAGACAGCTTGAGGTTCTGCATCAAACCCAGGTAGCCCATGTCCTTGAGGCGCGCATCGTCGATGTTCAGGTGTTCCAGGCCCCAGCGCCCTTCCTCGCCATTGAGTGGGCGCTTGCCGAACTTGCCCTGGGCGGTGCGGATGGCTTCCACCGCTACGGCCGCGTTCACCAGGCCGGAGTTGTAGTAGACGCTGCCGAAGTTCTTCTGGTCCTTGAGGTCGCTCAGGCCCTTGTCGAGGATGTATTGCTTGAGGCGCTTGTGAATCTCGAAATCCGCCCCGGCCGGGTACGGGGTCAACGCCAGGTAGCCTTTGGCCGCAGGGCCGGCGGGCAACACGTCTTCGCTGGAGCTGGCCCAGATGTCGCCGACGATGTGGTCCACCGGGAAGCCGAAACGGGCCGCCGTCTTCACCGCCACCGGAGTCGAGACGCCCCAGGTCCGCAGGAACACCCAATCCGGGTTCAGCTGGCGCACCTGGCGCCACTGGGCGGACTGTTCGTTGCCCGGGTCGGCCACAGGGATCTGGATGTTCTCGAAGCCGTACTTCTCGGCCAGCAGCTTCAGCGGCCCGAGGGTTTCCCGGCCATAGGCGGAGTCGTGGTAGACGGTGGCGATTTTCTTGCCCTTGAGCTTGTCGAACCCGCCCTCACGCTGGGCGATGTAGTTCACCAGGGCCGACGCTTCGCTGTAGAACGTCAGCATCACCGGGAAGTTGTAGGGGAACACCTTGCCGTCGGTGGCTTCGGTGCGCCCGTAACCCAAGGTAATCAGCGGGATCTTGTCCACCTCGGCCCGCTCGCTCAGGGCATAGGCCGCCGGCGCGCCATTGGGCTGGTAGACCGCCACCGGGGCGCCGTCCAGGCCCTTCTTGAAGCGCTCGTAGCATTCGATGCCCTTCTCTGCGGTCCACTCGGTCTCGCATTCCTGCCACACCAGCTTGACCCCGTTGATCCCCCCTTCAACCCGGTTGATGTAGTTCAGGTAGTCGATCATCCCGGCCCACACCTGCACGCCACTGGAGGCGTAGGCGCCCACCCGGTAGGTGGCCAGGGGGAAGAATTGCTGATCGGCCGCGGCCTGGGCCGCCGGCACCGCCGCGCCGAACACCGTCAGGGCCAGGGCAGCGCCGGCCAGGGATTTTTTCAAGGATGCACGCATAGGTTTTCTCGAATAAGGGTGAAGGATTCAGAAGCGCAGCGGCCACTGAGCCAAACGTTGAGCCAGGTTTTTCAACAGGCGAATCAGGCCTTCCGGCTCCTTGATCAGGAACAGGATGATCAACACGCCAAAAATGATTTTCTGCAGGTTCTGCAATTGCCCGGCATCCACCGAACCGCCCAGCAATGCTTGCCCGGCGTGGCTGAGGAAGATCGGCAGCAGGCTGATAAAGGCCGCACCGACGAAGTTGCCGGCCACGCTGCCCATGCCGCCGATAATGATGATGAAGAGGATCTGGAACGAGCGATTGATATCGAAGCTGCCGGCGCTGGCCGTGCCCAGGTAGGCGAAGGCCCACAGCGCCCCGGCGATCCCCAGGTAAAAGGAGCTGACGGCGAACGCCAGGCGCTTGTAGCGCGCCACCGGGATGCCGATCACCGCTGCGGCGGTGTCCATGTCGCGGATGGCCATCCAGTTGCGCCCGGTCTGGCTTTTCACCAGGTTCAGCGCCACCCAGGTCAGCAGCACCACCGTGACCAGGGTCAACAGGTAGCGGCCCTGGGGGGTGTTCAGGTCATGGCCGAACAGCTCCAGGCGCGGCGCGGAAATGGTCCCCGAGGAGCCGTAGTTGTAGAACCAGGGAAACTTGACGAACAGCCACTCCAGGAAGAACTGCGCCGCCAGGGTGGTGACCATCAGGTAGAAGCCTTTGATCCGCGAACTGGGCAAGCCGAACAGCAAGCCCACCACGGCGCTGATCAGGCCGCCGCCGAGCAGCGCCACCGGCAGGCCCAACTCCGGCAACCGCAGGAGAAAGCCATAAGTGGCGAAGGCCCCCACCGCCATGAAGCCGGCGGCACCCACCGAGGTCTGGCCGGTGTAGCCGGTCAGCAGGTTGAGGCCCAGGCCGGCCAGGGACAGCACCAGGAACGGAATCAAAATAGCGTTCAGCCAATAGTCGTTGCCCAACAGCGGCACCAGCACGAACGCCAGCAGCAACAGGCCGATCAAGCCCCAAGGCAGGCGGCGCTGGACCAGCAGCAGCGGCGCGGTGGGATGGGTCAAGGGAATGGACATGGGTTCACACTCGTTCGATGGCGCGCTCGCCGAACAGGCCGGCGGGACGGATATAGAGGAAGGCCAAGGCCAGTGCATAGGCGAACCAGGGGGTGATGCCGCCACCGATCAACGGGCCGATATACACCTCGGCGAGGTTCTCCGCAGCGCCGACGATCAGCCCGCCGACAATTGCCCCGCCAATCGAGGTGAAGCCGCCGATGATCAGCACCGGCAAGGCCTTGAGCACCACCAGCGACAGCGAGAACTGCACACCCTGGCGCGCGCCCCAGAGCAGCCCGGCCACCAGCCCCACCACCCCGGCCACCGCCCAGACGATCTGCCAGATGCGGTTGAGGTTGATGCCGATGGACAGCGCCGCCGTGGTGTCATCGGCCACCGCCCGCAGCGACACGCCGATCCGGGTCTTGTTGAACAGCAACGCCAGCACCGTCACCAGCACCACCGCCGACGCTGCGGCCACCAGGTCGAACTGGCTGACCATCAACGGCCCGAGAAACAGCGGCACGTCGTCGATGCCCAGATCCAGGGCGCGTACCTGGGAGCCCATCAGGCCCTGGGCCAGGCCTTCGATGATGAACGACAGGCCGAGGGTCGCCATGAACAGGGTGATCTGCGAGCGATTGACCAGGGGCCGCAGTACCAGGCGCTCGATCAGCCAGGCCCCGGCGATCATCACCAGCACCGTCAACAGCAGCGCCAGGACGAAGGGCACCCCTTGCTCGTGCAGGCTGACAAAGGTCAGGGCAGCGAACAGCAGCATCGCGCCCTGGGCGAAGTTGAACACTCCGCTGGCCTTGTAGATCAGCACAAAACCGATGGCCACCAGGGAATACAGGGTGCCGGCGAGCAAGCCGCCGAGCAGGGTTTCGAGGAAGAAATTCATTAATGCACCGCTCCCAGGTAAGCCGCGATCACCTCGGGGTTGGCCTGCACCTCGGCGGGCGTGCCGTCCCCCACTTTGCGTCCGTAGTCCAGCACCACCACGTGATCGGACAGTCCCATGACCACGCCCATGTCGTGCTCGATCAACACCACGGTGGTGCCCAGGTCGCGGTTGATGTCGGCGATAAAGCGCGCCATGTCCTGCTTCTCCTCGGCGTTCATGCCGGCCATGGGCTCATCGAGCAACAGCAACTGCGGCCCGGCGATCAGCGCCCGGCCCAGCTCCACGCGCTTTTGCAGGCCATAGGGCAGGTTGCCCACCAGCACGTCGCGCTGGGCCTGGAGGTCGAGGAACTCGAGAATGCCCTGGGCCTGCTCGCGAAACGCCTCGGCCTCGCGCCGCGCCCGGGGCAGCCCCAGGGCTTGCTCGATAAAGTGGCTGCGGCTGTGCCGCGACAGCCCGGTGAGGATGTTGTCGATCACGCTCATCTTCTTGAACAGTGCGTTGTTCTGGAACGTCCGGCCAATGCCCCGGCGCGCGGCGCGCAAAGGGTCGATGCGCTTGAAGGGTTCGCGGTCAAAGACAATCGAGCCTTCGTCGAAGCGATAGACCCCATTGAGCAGGTTGAGCAGCGAACTCTTGCCCGCTCCGTTGGGGCCGATCAGGGCGCAGATCTCGCCGCGCCGGACGTCGAACGACAGTTGGTTGATCGCCTTGACGCCCTTGAACGACAAGGACACGGCATTGACTTGAAGGATGGAGTCGGCTGCGCTCATGCGATATTCCGTTTGAATTCAGCCAGCCACACCGGCGCCGAAGATGTGCCGGGGCTGGCACTGGGGGCCTGCCAGATAAAGTGCAGGCGCTGGAAACCCAGCAGCCGGCGCACACGGTTCTTCAGGAGGCGTTGCAGGGGTTGTTCCGGGTGGGCAAGGGCCCATTCGCACAGCCGGCGCCGCCAACTGCCCTGGGGCGCCAGGCGACCCTCGATCTCGTCCGCCACCCCTTGCAGGCGTTCGGCGGACAGCAACAGGCCGCTGGGCGCCACTTCACGCCGATCTCGGCTGGCCGCGCTGCGGCTTTCCGGGAAGGCCAGGCTGTGGCCGCTGTTCAACCATTGCTCCAGCAGCACCCCGAGGCCGCCTTGCCATTCGGTGCCCTCCTCGCTCCACAGCTGGGCGGCCGGAGCGGAATGGCGCCAGCGGGTCTGGCGCTGGGGCGCTTCACTGGCGCCCAGCAATTCGGAGAACTCCAGCACCGCCTGTTGCACGCCTTCGGGCAGGCGCGGCGCCCGTTGATTGGCAATCAGCAACTGCGGGGCGACGCTGTTCTGCCCGACGCTCACCCATTGCAGCAGTTGTTGTCGGCTCTGGATAAACGCATGGCTGGGTTGCAGGCGCCACAGGGCCTGACGCAGGGCTTCGGGGCCCAATTGGTCGCTGACACTGAGGACCTGGGCACCGATGCTCTGGGCCGCCAGGGCCAGCAGCAACAGGTTGGGTTCGAAGGCGCCACTGAGCGCCAGCCGGGATTGCGCACTGAAGCCTTGCTGGCGCAGGCCATCGGCCAGGCGCTCGACGTCACGCAGGGCGTCGATCCAGCGCCAGGCGTACCACTGGCCGTGACGTTTGTGGCGCAGCGCGGTGTGCAGCGGGCTGATCTGCGCCCAGTGCTGCAACTGTTCCAGGGCCGCAGGCAGCCCCAGGTGGGTCGCCGCTGCCGAGTCCGCGACGGGCGAACGCTTGAGTTCATGCACGCTCATTGAGTACCTCGCTTACGTGGGCAAAAAGCGTGCGGTGGTCCGCTGGCTGAAATGGCAGGGGCTGCTCAGCCCCTGCCTGGGAAACCGGTGCCGACCCCGCCGGGGCCGGCGAATGGGCGCTGCCGGCAATCAGGCCGAGGCCGCGCGCTTTTCCTGCTCGCGCCAGGCCGCCAAGTCACGGTAGCCGGCGCCCGGGTGATTGGCCGCCAAGCGCGGCCCTTCGCCAAACAGCTTCTCGCGCAAGGTCCCGGGGGCGTATTCGGTCTTGTACACGCCGCGCTTCTGCAACTCCGGCACCAGCAACTCCACGGCATCGACAAAGGTTTCGTGGGTCAGCGCGTAGGCCAGGTTGAAACCATCGACGTCGGTGTCTTCCACCCACTCCTGAAGCAGGTCGGCCACGGTCTCCGGGCTGCCGACAAACAACGGCCCGAAACCACCGATGCCTACCCAGTCCGCCAATTCGTGCGGGGTCCAGACCTTGTTCGGGTCGGCCGTGGAGAACGCCTCCACCGCCGACTGAATGGCGTTGGTGTGCACGTGCTTGAGGGGCTCATCGGGCTTGAACTGGCTGAAGTCGATGCCGGTCCAGCCAGAGATCAGGGCCATGGCGCCCTCGTAGCTGACCCAGGATTTATATTCCTCGAACTTGGCCTTGGCCTTGGCGTCGGTCTCGCCGAGGATCACCGTTTGCAGGTTGAAGATGAGGATTTTCGACGGGTCGCGCCCGGCCTCGGCGGCACGCCGGCGGATGTCGGCCACGGTCTTTTTCAGCAGCACCTTCGACGGCGCGGCGACAAACACGCACTCGGCCTGCTCGGCGGCGAACTGCTTGCCACGGCTGGACGCACCGGCCTGGTAGAGCACCGGGGTGCGTTGCGGCGACGGTTCGCAGAGGTGGATGCCGGGCACTTGGAAGTGTTTGCCGACGTGCTGGATCTCGTGGATTTTGCTCGGGTCGCTGAAAATCCGCCGCTCGCGGTCGCGCAGGATCGCGCCGTCTTCCCAACTGCCTTCCCAGAGCTTGTAGCAAACCTCCAAGTACTCCTCGGCGAAGTCGTAGCGGGCGTCGTGCTCGGTGAGGCTTTTCTGCCCCAGGTTCTTCGCCCCGCTCTCCAGGTAGGAGGTGACGATGTTCCAGCCGGCGCGGCCCTTGGTCAGATGGTCCAGGGTCGACAGGCGTCGGGCGAAGGGATACGGGTGCTCGAACGACAAGGACGCGGTCAGGCCAAAACCCAGGTGCTCAGTGACCAGGGCCATGGGCGGGATCAGTTGCAGCGGGTCGTTGACCGGCACCTGGGTAGCCTGGCGGATCGCCGCGTCACCGTTGCCGTTGTAGACGTCGTAGATGCCCAGCACGTCAGCGATAAACAGGCCGTCGAATTTGCCGCGTTCGAGGATCTTCGCCAGGTCGGTCCAGTACTCCAGGTCCTTGTACTGCCAGGAGCGGTCCCGGGGGTGAGCCCAAAGACCCGGCGACTGGTGGCCGACGCAGTTCATGTCGAAAGCGTTGAGGCGGATTTCACGGGCCATCAGTGGGCGCCTCCGAGGTCAGCCGGCAGCACGTCGTTGAGGCGGTAGTTGCCGATCAATTGGTACTTCCAGCGCAGCGGGTCTTGCAACGCGCCCAACTGTGGGCTGCGTTGCCCGGTGAGTTCGAACTCGGCGTTACTGGCGGCGAGCAAGGCGTCGGCGCTGGCGATGGCCGCCTCGGCCTGGGCCACGGCGATCTCTGCCGGGTCCTGGCTGTTGCTGCGCAAGGCGTCGGCCCGCTCATGCAGGGCCGCCGCGACTTCGATACGGATATGCAGGTCACCGAAACGGCTGATGACATAGGGGTCGTCACTGGCGTTGGCCAGGCCGCTGCCGGGCCAGGGTTGGGCCTGCTCGCGGACGAATTCCAGGGTCTGCTGCAACAGCCGACGGGCGCGTTCCAGATCATTGCCGCTACGGGCCAGAGACGGCTGGGCGGCGGTGGATTGAGTCAATGCATTCATCGCGAATTCCTTAGTTCCAGGCGTGACGGGCCGGCTTGACGCCGTTGAGCAGGAAGTTGCCGATCAGGTGGTATTTCCAGCGGGCAGGGTCATGCAGGGTGTGAGTGCGGGCGTTGCGCCAGTAACGGTCGAGGTTGTATTTGCCCAGCACGGAGCGGGTCCCGGCCAGTTCGAACAGCTTGCTGCTGGCGAGCAACGCGCTTTCCGCCGACAGCACCTTGGCCTGGGCCACCACCACCGAAGCGTGGGCCACGGTGTCTTCATTGGGGTTGAGCAAGGCCTGGTCGATGGCCCGGCCGGATTTTTCGAGGATCGCCTCGGTGCCGTGCACCCGCCACTCCAGGTCGCCAATCGCGGCGATGGTGAACGGGTCCTGCCAGCCATGGTCCAGGCCGCTGTCGATCCAGGGCCGGGATTGCCGGGCGTAATGCTTGGTTTCTTCCAGGGCGCCAAGGGCGATGCCGGTGTCCACCGCGGCCTGGATGATCTGCGAGATCGGGCCATCGGCGGTGGGCTCGTCAAAGGCCCGGTGCGCCGGGATCACGGCACTCAGGGGCACCTTGACCGCGTTGAGGGTGACACCGCCGCTGGCGGTGGTGCGCTGGCCGAAGCCGTCCCAGCTGTCGATCACCGTCAGCCCCGGGTTGTCACGCTCGATAAAGGCGATAAACGCCTGGTTCTGCTCATTGACCGCCACCGCCGGCACGATGTGGGCGAACAAGGCGCCGGTGCAGTAGAACTTCTCGCCGTCGATTTGCGCACTGTCGCCGTCGAAGCGGATGGTGGTCTCAAACGCCCCGGCGTTCTTGCTCTTGGCTTCCGAGAAGGCGTTGCCGAAACGGTAGCCCTGCAAGACCTTGGCGAAGTAGTAGTGCTTCTGCTCTTCAGTGGCGGTCTGCAGCAAGATGTCGAGGACGCCGAGGTGGTTCTGCGGGATTTGGCCCAGGGACGAATCGACAGCGGAGATGATCTTGATCACCTCCGCCACGGTCACGTAGGACACCCCGGCGCCGCCGTAGGCTTTGGGAATGGTGATGCCCCACAGGCCGCTGGCGGAGAATTCGTCCAGCTCGGCGACCGGCAGGCGACGCTCGCGGTCGCGCACGCTGGCCTCGACGGCGAAACGTTGGGCGAGGTCCTTGGCGACCGCGATCGCCTCGGCATCCGAGCGGATGATGTGGGCAGTGCGGGTGGGTTGGGCAGAGGCTGTCATGGGCCGACTCCGAGTCCTGAAAGTGACGACTGAGGTCCGTGAGGACCGGTCTTCCAGGGGTATTGCAGAAGTCGTGCCGAAGTTTAAAAGCCTTGTTTATCAGGCTCTTGGCGAAGCCTCAGAGAAACGGACCGAAGTGAAAACAGGCAAAGTGTTCAAGCACTGTTGCTCAGCCAACAGTGCCCGCAGCAACACTCAGAACACCACGTTGCGCACAAACCGCGTGGCCACCGGGCCGTCATTGCGATAGGCGTGGGGCACATGGCTGGAGAACATGAAGAACTCGCCGGTGCCGATCTGCTGGTCGTGCGCTTCCAGCACCAGGGTCAGGCAGCCTTCGAATACATACAGCTGCTCGCTCCAGCCCTCGGCATCGCATTCCGAGTGGTAGGTCTCCCCCGGTTCCAGCCGCCACTCCCACAATTCCACCTCACGGGTCGCCACCGCCTTGGCCAGCAACACCGCCTTGCTCCCGGGGATGGTGCCGGCCCAGGCCAATTCGTTGATGCGGCTGGGATCGCGCACGTCCGGCGCCTGGATCAGGTCGCTGAACGCTACACCCAGGGCTGCGGCGACCCGGTCCAGGGTGCCGAGGCTGACGTTGGTTTCCCCCGACTCGATGGCCACCAGCATCCGCCGGCTGACCCCAGACTGTTCCGCCAGGGCGCTTTGACTGAGTTTTGCCGCGTGGCGCAGGCGCCGTACGTTGAGGCTGACGTGTTGCAGGACCGAAGCCCGCTGACCGATTTCTTTGTGCACTATATTGCTCGCTCCTGGGCATTGCGCAGTATACTGCCCAAATTTCGCGCCCAATTGTGCGTCCCACTCTCCCCGTACGCAAGGCCATGCCCCCGTGAACCCAGGTAAATCCCCCCTGCCATTGCTCAAACTCAGCAAAGCCGAATGCGTGCTGGTGCTGATCACCATGATCTGGGGCGGCACCTTCCTTATGGTGCAGCACGCCATGACCGTCAGCGGCCCGATGTTCTTCGTCGGCCTGCGCTTTGCCGCCGCAGCCGCCATCGTCGCCCTGTTTTCCTGGCGCCACCTGGCCGGGTTGACCCCACTTGAACTCAAGGCCGGGGGCTTTATCGGCACCGCGATCATGCTCGGCTACGGCTTGCAGACGGTGGGCCTGCAAACCATCCCCAGCAGCCAGTCGGCCTTTATCACCGCGCTCTACGTGCCCTTCGTGCCGCTGCTGCAATGGCTGTTCATGGGCAAGCGTCCGGGCCTGCTGCAGAGCATTGGCATCATGCTGGCCTTTACCGGGCTGATGCTGCTTTCGGGGCCCAACGGCGCATCCCTGAATTTCAGCCCTGGTGAGATCGCCACCTTGATCAGCACCGTGGCGATTGCCGCCGAGATCATCCTTATCAGCAGCTACGCCGGCCAGGTGGATGTACGCCGGGTCACCGTCGTGCAGTTGGCGGTGACTTCGGTGCTGGCATTTTTGATGGTGGTGCCGACCCAGGAAAGCCTGCCGGGGTTTTCCTGGCTGCTGTTGGGCAGTGCCCTGGGCCTGGGCGCGGCCAGCGCCGCGATCCAGGTGGCGATGAACTGGGCGCAGAAAAGCGTCTCGCCCACCCGCGCCACCCTGATCTACGCCGGGGAGCCGGTGTGGGCCGGCCTGGTCGGGCGCCTGGCCGGTGAGCGCCTGCCGGCGCTGGCCTTGCTGGGTGGCGGGCTGATTGTGGCGGCGGTGATCGTCAGCGAACTGAAGACCCGAGGCAAAGGCCAGGCCCAGGCCGAGACACAGGCTGCGGATTGCCGGGATTGAACACCGCACCCGGGCCAGCGGCCGAGGTGCGGTGTTCAGCGAACGGCGCTTAGTGTGGCGTGGTGACGCTTGGGGAGGCATCCGAATCGTCGGTCAGCGTCTCCAACCACAACGGCGCAAACAGCCTGCCGCCGTATTCCGGCTTCATCTCCACCGGCTCATGGGCAATCGGCCCCTTGTGGTTGAAGTAAGCGCGGTAGCGCACGTGCCCCTCGGCAAACGCCTGGTCGAAATACAGCACCGTGCCCGCCGGCAGCCGATAGTCGACGCCATCGTCCTGCGGCCCGTAGATCCGCAGCGCTTCAGTGGTGCGCATCATCTGAAAGCCCGACGGGTCGAAAAACCGCAGCCAGCCCGCCATCAGCCCCGCCCCCAGGGCCATCAACAATAAGGCGCTGAGCAGGCGGCGCAGCAAACGAAAGAAAAAGGCAGCCGGGGTCACGGGCACGGGAAGCAGTCCTTGCAAAGGGCGAATGGCGGGTTTTTTACCGGGCGCGAGGGGGCGTTGTCTCCTACTTTGAAAGCGTATGTAACATTCTTTGTAGGATTCTGGCACAGCTTGGCGGTTGGTGATCCGGGGTCCGGCACGTATTATTCCTCACTATTTTCCGCAGATTAGAAGCCTATGTCCCTGATAGTTCTACTGCTTCTGCCTTTCATTGGCAGCTGTCTGGCGGCCCTTTTGCCGCATAACGCGCGTAACAGCGAATCCTTGCTGGCCGGCCTGGTCGCCCTGGTGGGCACCATTCAAGTGGCCCTGCTGTACCCGCAAATCGCCGACGGTGGGGTCATTCGTGAAGAGTTCGCCTGGCTGCCCAGCCTGGGGCTGAACTTTGTCCTGCGCCTGGACGGCTTTGCCTGGCTGTTCTCGATCCTGGTCCTGGGCATCGGCACTCTGGTGTCGCTGTACGCCCGCTACTACATGTCGCCGCAAGACCCGGTGCCGCGTTTCTTCGCCTTTTTCCTGGCCTTTATGGGGGCCATGCTCGGCCTGGTGCTGTCCGGCAACCTGATCCAGATCGTGTTCTTCTGGGAACTCACCAGCCTCTTCTCCTTCCTGCTGATCGGCTACTGGCACCACCGCTCCGATGCCCGCCGCGGTGCCTACATGGCGCTGATGGTCACCGGTGCCGGTGGCTTGTGCCTGCTGGCGGGGGTCATGCTGCTCGGCCATGTGGTCGGCAGCTACGACCTGGATCAGGTTCTAGCTGCAGGCGATGCCATCAGGGCCCACGCGCTCTACCCGGTGTTGCTGCCTTTGATCCTGATCGGCGCCTTGAGCAAGAGCGCACAATTCCCCTTCCACTTCTGGCTTCCCCACGCCATGGCCGCACCGACTCCGGTCTCGGCCTACCTGCACTCGGCGACCATGGTCAAGGCCGGTGTATTCCTCCTGGCACGGCTCTGGCCATCGTTGTCCGGCACTGAAGAATGGTTCTGGATCGTCAGCGGCGCCGGGGCCTGCACCCTGTTGCTGGGCGCCTACTGCGCCATGTTCCAGAACGACCTCAAGGGCCTGCTGGCCTATTCCACCATCAGCCACCTGGGCCTGATTACCCTGCTGCTGGGCCTCAACAGCCCGCTGGCGGCGGTGGCCGCGGTGTTCCACATTCTCAACCACGCCACGTTCAAGGCCTCGCTGTTCATGGCCGCCGGGATCATCGACCACGAAAGCGGCAGCCGCGACATCCGCAAGCTCAACGGCCTGATCAAGCTGATGCCCTACACCGCGACCCTGGCCATGGTGGCCAGTGCGTCCATGGCCGGGGTGCCGCTGCTCAACGGTTTCCTGTCCAAGGAAATGTTCTTCGCCGAGACCGTGTTCATCTCTTCCAGCGCCTGGGTGGAAATCGCCCTGCCGGTGATCGCCACCCTGGCCGGCACCTTCAGCGTCGCCTACGCCCTGCGCTTCACCGTCGATGTGTTCTTCGGCGAACCAGCCACCGACCTGCCCCACACGCCCCACGAACCCCCGCGCTGGATGCGCGCGCCGGTGGAACTGCTGGTGTTCGCCTGCCTGCTGGTAGGCATCTTCCCGGCGCAGATCATCGGCCCGCTGCTGGCCGCTGCGGCCCTGCCGGTGGTCGGCGGAACCCTGCCCGAGTACAGCCTGGCCATCTGGCACGGCCTGAATGCGCCCATGATCATGAGCCTGCTGGCCATGTGCGGCGGCATCGTCCTCTACCTCCTGCTGCGCAAGCCCCTGGTGCGCGGCAGCTTCGCCTACCCGCCGGGCGTTGGGCGCTTCAACGGCAAGCGCCTGTTCGAGCGCAGCCTGGTGAGCATGACCCGCCTGGCGCGGCGTGTTGAACGACGCCTGAGCACCCGGCGCCTGCAGACCCAGTTGTTCCTGCTGGTGCTGGTGGCGGTGCTGGGCGGGCTGATCCCCATGCTCTACAGCAACAACCTGAGCTGGGGCGATCGCCCGAAGATCCCGGGTTCGATCGTCTTCGTGACCTTCTGGTTGCTGGCCATTGCCTGCGCCCTGGGCGCCGCCTGGCAAGCCAAGTACCACCGGCTGGCCGCCCTGACCATGGTCAGCGTCTGTGGCTTGATGACCTGCATCACCTTCGTCTGGTTCTCGGCGCCGGACCTGGCCCTGACCCAGTTGGTGGTGGAAGTGGTGACCACGGTGCTGATCCTGCTCGGCCTGCGCTGGCTGCCGCGACGCATCGAAGACGTCTCGCCGCTGCCCAGCAGCCTGGCCAAGGCGCGCATCCGCCGCCTGCGCGACCTGCTGCTGTCGATTGCCGTGGGCCTGGGCATGGCGGTGCTGTCTTACGCCATGCTGACCCGGCCGACGCCCAACGACATCTCCTCGTTCTACCTCAGCCGCGCCCTGCCCGAAGGCGGCGGCACCAACGTGGTCAACGTGACCCTGGTGGACTTCCGCAGCTTCGACACCCTGGGCGAGATCACCGTGCTGGTGGCCGTCGCCCTGGCCGTGTTCGCCCTGCTACGACGCTTCCGCCCACCGAAAGAAAGCATGCAGTTGCCGGCCCAGCAGCGCCTGCTGGCCCCGGACGTGGTCACCGACTTGGTCAACCCGCGCCAGGCCAGCGACACCGCCCTGGGCTTCATGATGGTGCCGGCGGTGCTGGTGCGCCTGCTGCTGCCGATTGCCCTGGTGGTGTCGTTCTACCTGTTCATGCGCGGGCACAACCTGCCGGGCGGCGGTTTCGTCGCCGGGCTGGTGATGTCGGTGGCCTTTATCCTCCAGTACATGGTGGCCGGCACCCAGTGGGTCGAGGCCCAGATGAGCCTGCGGCCGCTGCGCTGGATGGGCACCGGTCTGCTGTTCGCCACCCTGACCGGGCTCGGCTCGCTGGTGCTCGGCTACCCGTTCCTGACCACCCACACCCTGCACGTCGATTTGCCGCTGTTCGGTGATATCCACATCGCCAGCGCGCTGTTCTTCGACATCGGCGTGTACGCCGTGGTGGTGGGCGCGACCTTGTTGATCCTCACCGCCCTGGCGCACCAGTCGGTGCGGGCCCACAAACCCGTGACCCCGTCCAAATCCCTTATCAAGACAGGAGCCGCCTGATGGAAGAAGTCATCGCAATCGCCATTGGGGTACTGGCGGCCTCCGGCGTCTGGCTGGTGCTGCGCCCGCGGACCTTCCAGGTGGTGATGGGCCTGTGCCTGCTGTCCTACGGGGTCAACCTGTTCATTTTCAGCATGGGCAGCCTGTTTATCGGCAAGGAGCCGATCATCAAGGACGGCGTTCCCCAGGACCTGCTGCACTACACCGACCCCCTGCCCCAGGCCTTGGTGCTCACCGCCATCGTCATCAGCTTCGCCATGACCGCGCTGTTCCTGGTGGTGCTCCTGGCGTCACGGGGCCTGACCGGCACCGACCATGTGGATGGCCGGGAGCCTAAGGAATGATCTTGCTGCCGCACCTGATTGTCGCGCCCATCCTGCTGCCCCTGCTGACGGCCGCGATCATGTTGATGCTCGGGGAGAAACACCGCCCCCTCAAGGCCCGGATCAACCTCTGCTCCAGCCTGCTGGGCCTGGGCTTGTCCATGTACTTGCTGTACTGGACCCAGGCCCAGGGCCTGACCGGTTCCATCGGCGTGTACCTGCCGAGCAACTGGCAGGTGCCGTTTGGCATCGTGCTGGTGGTGGATCGCCTGTCGGCGCTGATGCTGGTGCTGACCGGAATCATCGGCGTCAGCGCCCTGCTGTTCGCCATGGCCCGCTGGGACCGCGCCGGGGCCAGCTTCCATGCGCTGTTCCAGATCCAGTTGATGGGCCTCTACGGGGCCTTCCTCACGGCCGACCTGTTCAACCTGTTCGTGTTCTTCGAAGTGCTGCTGGCGGCCTCCTACGGCCTGATGCTCCACGGTTCGGGCCGCTCCCGGGTGTCCTCGGGCCTGCATTACATCGCCATCAACCTGTTGGCCTCGTCGCTGTTCCTGATCGGCGCAGCGATGATCTACGGCGTGACCGGCACCCTGAACATGGCCGACCTGGCGCAGAAGATCCCCCTGGTCAGCGCCGACGATCGTGGCCTGCTGCACGCCGGGGCGGCGATCCTGGCGGTGGCCTTCCTGGCCAAGGCCGGCATGTGGCCGCTGAACTTCTGGCTGGTGCCGGCCTACTCGTCGGCCAGTGCACCGGTGGCCGCGCTGTTCGCCATCATGACCAAGGTCGGCATCTACACCCTGCTGCGCCTGTCAACCCTGCTGTTCTCCGAGCAGGCCGGCGAGTCGGCGCACTTCGGCGGCCCGTGGCTGGTCTATGGCGGCATGGCGACCATCGTCTGCGCGGCCCTGGCGATCCTCGCCGCCCAGCGCCTGGAGCGCATGGCCAGCCTGAGCATCCTGGTGTCGGCCGGCATCCTGATCGCGGTGATCGGCTTCGCCCAGACCGCCCTGATCGGCGCAGGGCTGTTCTACCTGGTCAGCTCGACCCTGGCCATGAGCGCGCTGTTCCTCCTTGCCGAGCTGATCGAACGCTCGCGCTCGGCCAATGAAATCCCTCTGGAGGATGAAGGCGAAGTCTTGCCGCGCCCCCTGGAATCCCTGCAACCGCAGCGCGGCACCAACCTTGACGACGAGCAGAAGGCCGTGGTCGGCCAGGTGATTCCCTGGACCATGGCGTTTCTCGGCCTGAGCTTTATCGCCTGCGCCCTGTTGATCATCGGCATGCCGCCACTGTCGGGCTTCATCGGCAAGCTCGGCCTGATCAGCGCCCTGCTCAACCCCCTGGGCCTGGGCGTCGAGGGTTCGCCGCCGATTTCGCCGGCGGCCTGGGCCATGCTGGTGCTGCTGATCCTCTCGGGCCTGGCCTCGCTGATCGCCTTCTCGCGCCTGGGCATCCAGCGCTTCTGGACCCCGGAGGAGCGCCCCTCGCCCCTGCTGCGGCGCTATGAGTGCATCCCGATCATCACCCTGCTGGGCCTGTGCCTGCTGCTGACGGTGAAGGCTGATGCGCTGATGCGCTTCACCCAGGCCACCGCCGAGACCCTCGGCCAGCCCCAGCATTACGTGCAGGCCGTGCTCGGCACTCGCGTGGTGCCCAGCCCCGAAGCCCGTGCGGCGCTGGTGGAGGTGCAACCATGAAGCGTCTGTTCCCTGCTCCTTGGCTGTCCCTGGCGCTGTGGCTGCTGTGGCTGGTGCTGAACCTGTCGGTGAGCCCCGGTAACCTGGTGCTGGGGGCCTTGCTGGGCTTTTTCGCACCGTTGCTGATGCGCCCGCTGCGGCCGCTGCCGATCCGTATCCGCCGCCCGGGCACCATCCTGCGCCTGTTCTTCCTAGTGGGGCGTGATGTGCTGGTGTCGAACCTGATCGTGGCCTGGGGCGTGCTCAACAACGGTCGGCGCCCGGTGCGCTCGGCGTTCGTCAAGATTCCCTTGGACCTGCGTGATGCCAACGGCCTGGCGGCCTTGTCGATGATTACCACGGTGGTACCGGGGACGGTGTGGTCGGAGCTGTCCCTGGACCGCAGCATCCTGTTGCTGCACGTCTTCGATCTCGACGACGAGGCCCAATTCATCCAGCACTTCAAGGCGGCCTATGAACGTCCATTGATGGAGATCTTCGAATGAGCGCCCTGCTGTCGAACGCGATTCTGGCGAGCCTGTTCATCTTTTCCATGGCCATGGCCTTGGCCCTGGTGCGGCTGTTCAAAGGCCCCTCGGCCCAGGACCGGGTACTGGCCCTGGACTACCTGTACATCCTGGCCATGCTGATGATGCTGGTGCTGGGCATCCGCTACGCCAGTGACACCTACTTCGAAGCCGCCCTCCTGATTGCCCTGCTGGGCTTCGTCGGCTCCTTCGCCCTGGCCAAATTCCTCCTACGTGGCGAGGTCATCGAATGAACAGCCTCACTGAACTGCCCCTGTGGGTGGAAATCCTGGTGGCGATCCTGCTGCTGCTCAGCAGCCTGTTCGCCTTTATCGGGGCCCTGGGCATGTTGCGCATGAAGGACTACTTCCAGCGCATGCACCCTCCGGCCCTGGCCTCGACCCTGGGCTCCTGGAGCGTGGCACTGGCCTCAATCCTGTACTTTTCGGCGCTCAAGTCCGGGCCGGTGCTGCATGCCTGGCTGATTCCGATCCTGCTGGCCATCACCGTGCCGGTGACCACCCTGCTGCTGGCCCGGGCAGCGTTGTTCCGCAAGCGCATGGCGGGCGACGACGTACCGGCCGAAGTCAGCAGCAAGCGTCAAGAAAGCGGTAATTGAACGGCACGTGCAGGCACCGGCCCACCGCTGCCTGCATCTCACCTGCCTGCGGCTTCAGTTCCAGGCCACCACCAGCAAACCGGCGCCCAGCAGTACGCAGAGCGGCGAGTAGACCAGGGTGTCGAGTCGGGCAAACTTCGAAGCGCTGGGCTGCTTGAAAAACCCCACCCATTCCGAATCGCCAATGGCCCGGGCAAACATCAGCACCGCCAGGGCGCTGATCACCCACTGCAGCCAGCCATGGGACACCGACGGCAGGTACAGGCCCACCCGCAGGCACACCAGCATGGCGCAGAGCAGCAAGCCCAAGGCCACCAGCAAGGTGATCAGCCCCGAGGGCTGAAACGCCGGCTGCAGTTCGCCGGGCAGTTGCCCCGGCACCTGAGGCACCACGGCGTCACTGCCCAAGGTGCCGCCGGCCGCCCAGTAGAGATGAATCAGGCTGATCGACAAGAAGGTGACGGCAATCCATCGCGCTATCAAAAAACTCATGTCGGAACGTCCCTGGCTAAAGGTCGGTGAAGGCTAGCAGCGTCTAGAGGCCGGCGCTGACTTTACGTGCGACCTCTTCCGGCACCCAGGCCTGCCAGATGTCCGGGTGCTCACGCAGAAACGCCAGGGCCGCTTCACGGGGCGCCGTGTGGTTTTCGCTCATGCTCGCCAGGGCCTTGTTCAGGGGGTCGATGGGCAAGTCCACCTTGCTGAAGAACGCCACCAACTGCGGGTAGTCGCGGTGGAACGGCGCGGACACGCCAATGGACAGCTTCGAGGCCAGGGAGCGGGTAGGCCGTGGTGCGGGGTTGTCGGCGTCGGTCAGGGTCTTCCAGGCCTCGGCATCGAACGGCGGCTCTTCCAGCTGGATCAGCTTGAAGCGCCCCAGCAACGGCGTGGGCGACCAGTAATAGAACAACACCGGCTTGCCGCGCCGAATCGACGAGGTGATTTCCGCGTCCAGGGCCGCGCCGGAACCGCTGCGAAAGTTCACAAAGCTGTCTTCCAGGCCATAGGCACGCAGCTTCTGTTTGTTCACCACTTCCGAGGTCCAGCCGATGGGGCTGTTGAGAAAGCGCCCCTTGTCCGGGCTTTCCGGGTCCTTGAACACGTCTTTGTAGCGCGCCAGGTCGCTGACGCTGCGCAAGTCCGGCGCCAGGGGCTTGAGGCCCCTGGCCGGGTCGCCCTTGATCACGTACTCCGGCACCCACCATCCCTCGGTCGCGCCCTTGACCGTGTCGCCCAGGGCCAGCACCTTGCCCTCGGCGGCGGCCTTGACCCACACCGGGCTGCGCCCTGCCCACTCCTCGCCGATCACCTGGATATCGTTGTTGGCCAGGGCGGTTTCCAGGGTGATGGTGGTGCCGGGCAGCGTGTCGGTGGGCAGGTCGTAACCGCGCTCGACGATAACCCGCAGGATATCGGTGATCAGGCTGCCGCTTTCCCAGTTGAGGTCGGCGAAATGAATCGGCGCCGGCGCGGCCTGGGCCGGCATTGCCGACAGCCCTCCGGCACAGGCAACCCAGGTACCCAGGAGTAAGGCTCGTAGTCCTTTCATGCGTTGACACCCCGTGCGTGACGCAACATTGGCAGGCGGGGCATCGAGCACGACAGCGCCGGCCCCTGACTACTTGAGTCACTGACTGTAGTCGAGGTTCCAACGGGTCAGGCGCCGGGGCTTATTTTTCCGCGAGGTCCTGCAGGCGCTGCAATTCGCGGCGCACCATGCTGGCGAACTCCGCCGGGCGCAAGCTGTAGATCTGCGCACCGACCCAGGCCAGCCACGCGCCCTGCATCGACGCCTTGCAGGCAAACAGGCGCTGGGCTTCTTCTTGGGCGCGCAACAGGTGTTGCTGATGAAACTCGGCGCGGCTCAGGCTGTTCACTCGCTGGCCTTGAAGCTCACCAGCTCGCCCTTGCGCCACTTGGCGGCCTTGGCGGTCACGGCCTTGAGGGTCTTGCTCAGGCCTTCCTGCAACTGCTCGTTGGCGGCGAACACCAACACCACGCTGTGACCTTCCTTGAACACAATCCCCTTCCCCTGGGGGCTGCTGACAAAGGCGTAGTCGCCCAGGCCGTAGACGGTCAGCTTGATCTCGCGGAACTTGATCTCCATTTTGCCGCCTTCACGGCTGGGCAAGACCGCCGCGCGGAAATGATCGCCGACCTTGAGCTCAAGGCGCGGCTTGTCGTCCACCACCATGGCTTCGGCGGTGTCGATCTCGGCAATGTAGATGCCTTCAGCGGATTGTTCGGTAACGTAGACAAAACGAGATTGAAACTGCTTGACCAGTTTTGCGCGCAAATCACCCAGGACAAACAGGGCATGCATTTCAAGATTACTTACTGCCAAGGAAAAGTCCCCGAAACTGAAAAAATCGCCTTCCGCGAATAAAAACGGACGGCACAAAAAACCGCCAAAGCGGCGTAATCACCCCAATGAAGCCATCCTGAAATCTTGACGTGAACCCGGCATACCCTCGGCATCGGTCCTGAAAACCGCGCAGGCTGTGCCTGAGGTTTTCAACCTGGATCAATCACCGAAGGGGTCGGCTCTGGTAGCCGAAAGACAATCAATACCCGGAATCCGGGCACTTACGGGACCTGTTGTTTAACCCTTCACTGCTCGGTCAAACATGCCGGCCCCACCATCAGCCTGTGGCTGCAAGGGCAATTCTAGAGCAACTGCGCCCTTTGCGACCATGCGCAGCGGTGGAAATATATCGCCCCGCCCTTCAACCGTCCTGAGGCCATCCCGTTACCTGGCCCAAGCCGTCAATGGGCTGGAGGCCGATTCTAACCATTGGCTTGGGTTCGTGAATATAAGACAAGTTCGCTTTGTCCGGTAATAGAACACTCTGAATGCCAATAGAAACATCTGTCGACGGCCGCGCAATGACTTAACTCAGCCGCCATGGTGTAACAACTGCCATACTCCCCCGTTCAATGAAAACCAGCCGACATGGCCGGGCTTCGTACCCATGAAGATCTCCAAGGGAAGGCTAGCAAGTGACGGAATTAGATATAGGCGAGTTTTTTATCCGTGGCGAGTCCAGAGAAGTCCAGGGTGAATTCCAGGCGGTCATCGCCATGCGCGCCAAGCCCCCGCTGACCACGGTCACCTATCACCAGGTTGAACGGGACCGCTGGTTCAAGACCCCGGAAGAAGCCGCCATCGCCGCCCGGGCCTCGGCCAAGGCCCTGAAGCTGGCGGTCGACCAGGGCGCCTTGAACTCCTGATCACCCCGCAGCCATCAAGGACCGGGCTGCCCGACCGATACAAAGGCGAGTGCCATTTGAGAGCATCATGATGATTAACTTGAATCCCCTGGCTCGCCTGTCCCTTCTGCAACCGGTTGCCGACAGCACGGCGTCCAAGGAAAGCGCAGCCACCTCGACGGATCTGAGCCTGGGCCTGCGCAGCAACAGCGGCGTCAGCGTCGACGCCACCCTGGAAGCCAAGCGCAAACGCGTCAGGCAACTGAAAAAACAAGTCCAGCAATTGCAGCAGAAACTGCAACGGGCCAACGCCCGCCTGGCCTCGGCCAACAGCGCAGTTTCCGGCTCGGCCACCGGGCGTTCGCTGATGCTGTCTGCCGCCCGGGCCCAGGTCCTGGCCGCCAGCAATGCCCTGTCCATGGTGCAGACGGCGCTGTTCCAGGCCGAGGCCGCCGCCTCGTCCTGACCCAAACCTGATCGGCAGACTCGATCGAACTCTGGCGCCGCCGGTGCCTCAGATACAGGGTGGCACCGGCCACGCTCCGCAATCGCGGAGCTCACCTGCAAGGAGATCGCCATGGATTCGCCGACGCATGACCTCAAAGGCCTGTTCGATCAACTGGGGCTGGATTCCGAACCGGCGGCCATCGACCGCTTCATCGCCCAGCACTCGCCCTTGCCCGAAGGCCTGAAGCTGATCGAAGCACCGTTCTGGAGCGCCCAGCAAGCCGCCTTCCTCAAGGAGCAACTGCGCGAAGACGCCGACTGGGCGCGGGTGGTGGACGAACTCAACCTGCGCCTGCACCAGGCCGATTAAGCACCCGCCCCACCCGAGGCCCGGCCCGCAGGGCTTCCCCAGGCCCTGCCCTCTATCCTTGATGACCTGGCCGAGCAGCGCGACCTAGCGGGCGCGTTCCGGCTTGTAGCCCAGGCGCAGACCACCCCAATGCTGGCCCTTGACCATGATCGGCACCGACAGGTCATGCATCAGTTCGCCGGTGTCACGGGTGTAGGTCTGCAGCAACAACGGCTGCTGATGGCTGCCACAGCGAATGCCGGTGCGATCCTCGAACTTGCGCTTGGTGCGATTGTGCAAGGCGTCGTGCTGGGCATCGCCGGTCAGGGGTTGACTGAACGCCTGGTTGTGGGTCGGCACGTAGCCCTGGGGGGTACAGGCAATGGCGAACACCAGGCCATCATGGCGCGGCAGCAGGGACTCCTGGATCGCCGGCAGCACCTGGTCGGTGTAGCGGTCGAAGCGCGTCTGGTACTTGGCCGGCGTGGTGTTGGGGATCAACTGGTAATGGCGGTCGAACAGGTCCTCGGTGCTGATGCGATTCTGTGCCAGATCGGTCTCGAACTGCTCGGCAATCCGCCGTGCGCCCTCCCGGGCCAAGTCATAGATACGCTGGTGATAGTCATCCAGCCCCACCGCCGCCAGACGCTCGCTGATGGTCTCGGCCTGCCCCTCCATCTGCACCGCAGCCTCGGCCAGGCTGCGGGTCTGCTGGTCACTGACCGCCAGGTCGCTGCGCATCTGCTCCACGGCGTGGAACAGGCTGTCCAGTTGCTCACGGTTGGTGTCGGCGCCCCGGGCGATCTCGCTGACCTGCTCTTCAACCCCGGCCGCCAGGCGGGCGATGGTGTCCAGGCTTTGTCCGGTGTGCTCCACCTGCTCCAGGCCGCTGTTGAGGTCCGCCGACAGCTGGCGGATCTGCTCCACCACCTGAGCGGTGCGCTGCTGGATGTCGGCGACCATCACCCCAACCTCGTCGGTGGCCGTAGCGGTGCGCCCGGCCAGGCCGCGCACTTCGTCGGCCACCACGGCAAAGCCACGCCCGTGCTCCCCGGCCCGGGCCGCCTCGATGGCGGCGTTCAGGGCCAGCAGGTTGGTCTGGCTGGCAATGGACTGAATCACCAACGTCACCCGCTGGATTTCTTCACTGCGCTGGCTCAAGGCCTCGATCAGCTCGCGGCTGTTGTTGGCGCGCTGGCTGAGCTGGTGCATACGGCTGATGGACTCGGCCAGAACGCTACGCCCTTCGGCGCTGCTGCTGTGGGCTTCACTGGCAGCGCCCAGGGCCTGGCGGCTGAGTTGGGAAGTGGCCTGTTCAGTCTTGATCATCACTTCGGCGCTGCCGACGATGCGCGCGGCGGCGTCCAGCTGGGACTGCAGCTTGCCCGCCAGTTGCTTGACCGAATAGGCCACGCCTGCGGCGGACAGGGCGTTGTGGGTGGTGCTGTAGGACAGGTCGCGGGTCAGCGCGGCAATCTCACTGCCTTCGCTCGACGCACTGACCGGTACCACGGCGCGACTGCGCAAACGTGGCAACCAGATAATCAACACCCCCAGGGGCAGGCACAGGTACAACGGCCATTGGCCCAGGGCCAGGCCGCACAACACCCCAACCTGGGCGATGCTCTGCAGGGTCGGCGCCCACCAGCGAGCCTTGGCGGCCTGGGTAGAGGGCAATTGGGCAAGCGGTAGAGATCCGTCTCTGTTCATGTTCAACACCCCGCACTGTTTTAATTGTTTGCAGGCATTAAACGCCACTACAAGGCCATTATCTATGGGCCATTGGTAGGAGACGGGCAGTGGGAAGCGGCAAATGGCGAGCGGTCAGTTAAAGCGGGGGGGTGCAGGCGGGATAGATCAGTCAGGCATCGGCTTCAGGGCCGCGCGGTGCGGCCCCTCTTGCAGCTTGCAGCTTGAAGCGCTCAGCTGCTCGTCTTCACGCCTGCCGTTGGTGCTTGTCGATCTGCTCGTGGCGCTCTTGGGCTTCGATGCAGTATTTGGTGGTCGGGCTGATCAGCAGGCGCTTCAGGCCGATGGCCTCGCCGCTGTCGTCGCACCAGCCAAAGCTGTCATCGCTGATGCGGCCCAGGGCCTGCTCCAGTTGCGGCAGCATGCGCTGGTCGCGATCAATGGCGTTGACCAACCAGGTGCGCTCTTCTTCGACGGAAGCGGCGTCGGCCGGGTCAGCCGGGGTGTCCAGGCTTTCAATGGCGATCCGGTTCTGTTCGATGCGCTCGTGGGTTTCCACCTTCATGGCTTGCAACAGCTCGCTGAAAAAAGCGTGTTGCTCGGCATTCATGTAGTCATCCGCCGGCATGGCCAGCAACTTATCCTTTGTCATTGATTTCTCTATAAAAAATACGTGCGTTAAGGCGAATTCAAGCTGTTTCCGATTGGCCCGTCAGGCCAGCGGAAAGGCGCCATTCCTTCCAAGCGCCACCCGGCACTCAATTTACGAGGGGCGGCAGTCTAAGGCCGGTTTGAGGGCGCAGCAACTGAAATGACAGCGAATCTGTCCGACAAAGCCGACAAAGCCCGCAAATGCGGGCTTTGGTGGTGCTTATCGGAGTGTGGTTATAACAAAAAATTCCATAGCAGTGGGTCTATTAGAAGACAAACGGCAGTGTCAGAGGGCGGATAACCGCTCAAATCCATTCATTTGCAGGAGCCGGCTTGCCGACGATGGCTGCCTGGGGGGCGCTATCGCCGGCAAGCCAGCACCTACACCAATCAGCCCCTACATAAGAACGGCTACGGGGACCTCAAGATTAGCGTTTGAGTTTGCGTTTGTTGCGGTATTGGTCGATGACCACCGCCACCACAATGATCAGGCCCTTGATGATGTCCTGGATGTAGGCGTCCACCCCGACAAAGGTGAAGCCGCTGGCCATGACGCCGAGGATCAGCGCGCCGATCACCGTGCCGGTGATGCGCCCCACCCCGCCCGCCAGGCTGGTGCCGCCGATGACCGCCGCAGCAATCGCGTCCAGCTCATACGACATGCCCATCCCCGCCTGCCCGGTAGCGGCCCGTGCCGACGCCACCACCCCGGCCAGCCCGGCCAGCAGGCCGGCGATGCTGTAGACAATCACCAGGTGACGCTTGACGTTGATCCCCGAGGTCCGCGCCGCCTGCATGTTGCCGCCGATGGCGTAGGTGTACTTGCCGTACTTGGTGTAGCGCAGGGCAATGTGGAAGATCACCGCCACCACCAGGAAGATGATCACCGGCATGGCCCCGTGGCCGATGGCCGTGTAGGAATCCGAGAGCATGCTCACCGGCTGGCCTTCGGTGTAGTAGCGAGCCAGGCCGCGGGCCGAAACCATCATGCCCAGGGTGGCAATAAAGGGTGGGATGCCGGTGATGGCGATGATGCTGCCGTTGATCGCCCCCGCCAGCAGGCCCACGCCCAGCCCCGCCACCACCGGTATCCACACCGGCAAGTCGGTCAGGGACGGAAACACCGCCCGGGCAAAGTCCGAGGTCTGGGCCAGGCTGGCGGCAATCATCGCCGACAGCGCCAGCACCGAGCCCGAGGACAGGTCGATGCCCGTGGTGATGATCACCTGGGTCACGCCGATGGCCAGCAGGCCGATGATCGACACCTGCAGGATCATCAGCACCAGGCGCTGGGAGTTCATCAGGAAGCTCTGGTCACGAACGATCCAACCGAACAGCTCGAAGACCAGGCCGATGCCGATCAGGACCAGGAAAATACTCAGCTCGGTGGGAAAGCGCCGACGTGTTCTAGCGGGCGCCGCGGCAGGTTTGTTTTCAGACATCACGTTCATAACCACTCACCTTTGTTATTGCCTGGCCGCGGCGAAGCACTGCGCCGTCGGCCGCCATCGATTGAAAAATTCAGTGCACCGCCGACATTCCTGACGCCAGCTGCATCACCCGTTCCTGGGTCGCCTCACTGCGGTCGAGGGTGCCCATCAGTTCACCTTCGTGCATGACCATGACCCGGTCGCTCATGCCCAACACCTCGGGCAGCTCCGAGGAAATCATGATCACCGCCATGCCCTCGCTGGCGAGGAAGGAGATCAAGCGGTAGATCTCGACCTTGGCACCAACGTCGATGCCCCGGGTCGGCTCGTCGAGAATCAGGATCCGTGGGTTGGTCATCAGCCAGCGCGCCAACAGGGCCTTCTGCTGATTGCCGCCGGACAGGGTGTCGATGCATTGCTCCAGGGACGGGGTCTTGACCCGTAGCTTCTTGCACATGTCCTCGCACAGGGCGCGCAAAGCCTTCTGCTGGACAAAGCCACCGCCGGCGTAATGGGGCAGCACCGCCACCTCCATGTTTTCCAGGACCGACAGGCACGGGAACAGCCCGCTGAGCTTGCGATCCTCGGTCAGCAGGGCAAAGCCCTTCTCAATCGCCATGTGCGGGTCGCTGATGCGCAGGGCCTGGCCGTCGAGGCGAATTTCCCCGGCGTCGCTGGGGGTGATGCCGAACAGGGTTTCCGCGACATTGGTCCGGCCCGAGCCCATCAGCCCGGCGATGCCAAGGATTTCTCCGGCATGCAGGTCGAAGGACACGCCGTCGAACACCCCGTCCAGGCGCAGGTCGCGCACCGACAGCAGCAGTTCGCCGATGGGCTTCTCGCGCTCCGGGAACAGCTGGCTCAGCTCGCGGCCGACCATCATCGAAATCAGGCTGTCGCCGTCCATGCTGTCGGCCCGTTGCAGGCCGATGTAGGCGCCGTCGCGGAACACTGCCACTTCATCGGCGATGGCGAACACTTCGTTCATTTTGTGGGTGATATAGATGATGCCCTTACCCTGGGCCTTGAGGTCGGCAATGATCGAGAACAGGTGCGCCACCTCCTTGTCGGTGATGGCCGAGGTCGGCTCGTCCATGATCAGCACGTCGGAGTCATAGGACACCGCCTTGGCGATCTCCACCATCTGCCGCTCGGCGATGCTCAGGTTGCCCACCAGTTCCTCGGGGTCGAGGTTGATGCGCAGGCGTTCCAGCAACTGCGCAGTGCAACGGTGCATGGCGCGGTGATCGATCATGTGCAGGCCATTGAGCTGCTCACGGCCGATCCAGATGTTCTCGGCGATGCTCATGTGCGGCATCAGGTTGAGTTCCTGGTGGATCATGGCGATGCCCGATTGCAGGGCCGCTAGGGGCGTCTCGAACACCACCGGCCGTCCCTTGAGGCGCAACTCGCCAGCGTCCGGCTGGTAGATGCCGGCAATGATTTTCATCAGGGTGGACTTGCCGGCGCCGTTCTCGCCCATCAGCGCCAGCACCGTTCCCGGGCGCACCCGCAACTGCACATCGGACAAGGCGACAACGCCGGGAAAGCCCTTGCTGACGTTGATGACTTCCAGCAGATACGGTTCTTCAATCGACGTGGCGGCGGGCTGGATACCCGCCAGCGGGGTGCTCGAAGCAGTCGCGGAAGCGAACATGATCAGGTACTCCATCGGCAAGGCTGCCCGGGGCCGCCTTGCCACTTATTGTTGTTATGGAACAGCTCTGGAAAGTGAGCAGCGTTACTTGAACTGATCGACGTTTTCCGGGGTGATCAGACGATACGGAACCCACACCGCCGACTCCACCGGCTCATGCTTGATCATCTTCACCGCGGTATCGATGGAACCGTCCGCCTGGCCCTTGGCATCCTGGAACACCGAGACCGCCAGGTCGCCCTTCTTCACTGCACGCAAGCCATCCGGGGTGCCGTCGACACCGGCGATCAGCACACTGCCCTTCTCGACCCCGGCCTGCTTCAGCGCCATGGAGGCGCCGATGGCCATTTCATCGTTGTTGGACACCACCGCGTCGAACTTGCGGCCCTGGGTCAGCCAGTCGTTGACCAGGGTCATGCCCTTGTCGCGGGACCAGATGCCGGTTTGTTCCTGATCGACCTTGATGCCCGGATATTGGGTCAGGACGTCCTTGACCCCTTTGGTGCGGTTGGTGGTGGAGTTGTTCGCCAGGTCACCCAGCAGGATCACGATGTCGCCCTTGCCGCCCATCTTTTCGGCCAGGTACTGCATCTGCATTTTCCCGGCTTCCAGGTCGTTGGAGGCCACGGTGACCACGCCCTTGGGCAGGTTCTGGTCATCCGGGCGGCGGTTGACGTACACCAGGGGGATGCCGGCCTTCACCGCGGCTTCGGTAATTTTCTTGGTGGCGGCAGTGTCCACCGGGTTGACCACGATCGCGTCGACTTTCTGGCTGATGAAGTTCTCGACCTGGCTCAATTGCTTGACCACATCGCTGCGGGCGTCTTCGAACTGCAGCTTGACGCCATCGGGCAGGGACTTGGCTTTCTGGTCCATCGACTCGCGCAGATAGGTCAGCCAGGTGTCATCGAACTGCGACATGCTCACGCCAATCTTGATGTCGGCGAGCGCGGCGCCACTGGCCAGCATCATCGACAGCGCAAGCGAGGCAAAACGGATCTTGGTGTTCATAAAAGGTCTTTCTCCACATTCTTGTAGGTTTTATGGATAAAGCGCAGAAAAAACTCAGAGCGGCAGATGCACGATGGGGGCACCGGGTACGCAGCACACCAGTGAACCGTTGCGCTCTTCGCACAGGAAGCCGAGGCAAGTCAGGAGGACGGCAGAACGGCTGGCCCGAGGCAAAACGGCGGCCGGCGCGTGAGGATGGCGAAACAATGAACGTACAGCCTGTACAACAGATTTGAAGGTTTTCATCGACGGTACCTGTTTGTTTTTGTTGGTCGGCCCGCACCGGTCTCAAGGCGTGCTTGAGGGGTTTGGAACCTAGCTAGTCGGCAACCTGGAAATGACTTTATTAGAAAATAATTTCTATATCAACTCATTTTAGAATTTTATTCTAAATCTGTTTTTCCCTCGGAAAACGTCGTCATCGATACCACCCGAGACTGCTGCGCACTCAAGCGCGCGGCGTCTAGCACCTGGGTGGTGGCCAACGCGTCGGCGGCCGGGACCGGCAGCGCACCCTGGCCTTCCAGGGCCTGTTGCAGCTGCTGATAGAACTGCTGCCAGGCACCTCGCTCCGAAGTTACGCGCTCGCGCTCATCCCCCTGTTCGAACCAGCCCCAGCGCCGATGCTCCTCCACGCCCCAGCGTTCGCCCTCGGTTTTCGGCGAGCGACCCGCCACCAACGCCTGCTCCTGGCCGTCGAGGCCGTCGACCGTATAACAACCGGCGGAGCCGCTGACCCGAAAACGCGGGGCCTGGCTGTTTTGCAGGCAACTGCCCCATAAATGCGAAACCACGCCGTTGGCGTGGGTCAGGGAAACAAAAAAGCCGTGGTCAACCACGGCTTCTTCAGGGGTGTACTGCAGCTCGGCATAGACCCGAGCCACCGGCCCGAATAACTGCAGGGCCTGGTCCACCAGATGGCTGCCCAGGTCCCGCAGGAACCCACCGCCACTGGCATTGCCCACGGATTGCGGGGCATAACGCTCGACCCGCGACTCGTAGCGGGTGATCCGGCCCAGCGCGCCGCTGTCGATGAGTTTGCGCAAGGTCAGGAAGTCCGAATCCCAGCGCCGGTTCATATAGACGCTGAGCGGCACCCGGCGCGCAGCGGCAGCCTGGATCATTCCCTCGGCCTGGGCCGCATCGGCGGCGAAGGGTTTGTCGCTGACCACGGCGATGCCCCGTTCAATGGCTTCCAGCGACCAGGGCCGGGCGCCGTCCAGGGGCGTGGAAATCACCAGGGCATCGACCCCTGCCTCCGCCAACTGGCCCATGCTGTCGAACGCCCTCACCCCCGGGTGATCCGCCGCCAACAACCGCCGGCGTTCTGCGGAGCGAGTCACCACCCCCACAAAACTCGCACCGGCCAGACTGGCAATCAGTGGCGCATGAAAATGACGACCGCCATGGCCGTAACCCACCAAACCTATACGCATAGAGCCTCCATCCATTCATTCCCCACCATCGCCCACCTCGCGCCAACCCTCGTAGGAGCTGGCTTGCCAGCGAAAGCGTCCTCAAGGCATTCACACCCTCCACAGGCCCCTTCGCCGGCAAGCCGGCTCCTACACAAAGATTCCCACGCCATCCCATGTAGGAGCTGGCTTGCCAGCGAAGGCGTCCTCAAGGCATTCACACCCTCCACAGGCCCCTTCGCCGGCAAGCCGGCTCCTACACAGCAAACCGCTAGCGGCACAATTCGCTTTTGATCCGTTCCAGCATCATCAGGTTGGACTGATCCGGGCGGTCTTCCCAGGCGAACACCGACACCGTGGCGATGCCGTCGAACTGGATCTCGCGCAGGGTGCCGAAGAACGCGTCCCAATCCACCTCACCCTGACCGATGTCCAGGTGCTGGTGCACGGTGGCGGTGACGCCCGGTGGGTTGACGATGTAGCGCAGGTTGGACGACGCCCGGTGGTTGTAGGTGTCGGCGATGATCAAGTGGCTGAGTTTGGAGCCCGCGTACTTGAGCATCGAGGCAATGTCGCCTTTGCCGTCGTCGTAGAAGAAGGTGTGGGGCGCGGCGTAGAGGTAGTTGATCCAGTCGCGATCCAGACCGCGAATGATGTCCACCGACTCGTTGTTGCGCTCGCAGAAATCATAGGGGTGGGCCTGGATATCCAGCTTGATGCCTTCGCGTTCGAACTCGGGTATCAGCTCGTCCATGGAACGCATGAACTGGTTTTCACACACCAGCGGGTTATCCGACTGGCCGGTGAACTCGGTGTTGACCAGCTCACAATCCATCTCCACAGCGATCTGGATCGCCCGCTTCCAGTTGCGCACCGCCGCTACCCGCAAGCCTTCATCGGCGCTGGCCCAGTGGTACATCGGCAACAGGGACGAGAGCTGCACGCCGCTGTCGCTCAGGGCCTTGCGAAATTCCTTGATCCGCGCCCGGTCGACCCGGGGCGCCTTGTAGAACGGCATGAAGTCTTCACGGGGCGACAGCTCGATGTAGTCGTAGCCCAGCTCGGCGGCCTTATCGGTCATCTTGCCCAGGGGCAGATGGCGGTACATGTAGGGGTCTAATGCAATACGCACAGTGACAGCCTCCCAAATTAACAATCGTGCCCCTCCGTAGGCGCTGTCTTGCCAGCGAAAACACCTTCAAGACGTGCTTAGCATCCAAAGGCCCCTCGCCGGCGAGCCGGCTCCTACAGAGTGGGGGTTAGCCGTAGAAACGCGGACGGTCTGGCAGGTCGATCTTGACGATCTGGCCGCTGCCCTGTGCTTCGATGCAGGCATCGGCTGCCACGGCGGCGGCAAAGCCGTCCCAGGCCGATGGTCCGCCCACCTGGCCGGCGCGCACGCCGTCGATAAAGGCCTGCAACTCCACGTCATAGGCGGCGATAAAGCGGTCCTTCCAATCCATCAGGATGGCGTTGGACAGCTTGGCTTCGCTGCGCAATTGCACCTGGGACGGCTCCGGCAGCTTGGCGATGCCGCTCTCCCCCACCACTTCACACTGGATGTCGTAGCCGTACTGGCAGTTGACGAACACCTCGACGTCAATGCGCGTGCCACGGGCGGTTTCCAGCAGCACGATCTGCGGGTCCTTCAAATGAGCGTGGGCCTTGCTGGTCTTGCGCGGGAACACCACTTGCACCGACACGTAGTCGTCAGCCAGCAACCAGCGCAGCACGTCCAGTTCGTGGATCAGGGTGTCGGTGATGGCCATGTCGGTCTTGTAGTTCTCACCCACCCGCGGGTTGCGGTGGGCGCAGTGCAGCATCAGCGGCTCGCCGATCTGCCCGCTGTCGATCACCGCCTTCAAGGCCTGGTAACCCGAATCGTAGGGGCGCATAAAACCCACCTGCACCAGGCGCTTGCCGTGGGCCACTTCGGCGTCGACGATGCGGCGGCAGCCGGCGGCGGTCACCGCCAGGGGTTTTTCACAGAACACCGGCTTGCCCGCGGCAATCGCCGCCAGCACGAATTCCTCGTGGCTCGGGCCCCAGGAGGTGACCAGCACCGCGTCGACGTCCGGCGCCTTGATCAGCGCGTGGCCGTCCGGGTAGACCTCGGCAGTGAGCTTGAGGTCGCTGACCACCTTGGCCGCCGATTCCAGGTTGATGTCGGTGACCGCCACCACCTGGCTGCCCAGCAGGGTCTGGCTGCAACGACGGATGTGATCCTGGCCGATGGCGCCGGTACCGATAACACCAAGTTTCAAAGACATGCAGATACTCCTGTTGTTGTTCGTTGCAGAGCAATCAGTACTGCCGGGCCTTGGCCAGGCGTTCATTAAGGGTCTTGGCTACCGCATCGGTGCGCTCGCTGGTGGACACCTGGGCCACGCCCACCCGCCACCAGGACAGGTACTTGTGGATCATGGTCTTGGGCAGGACCTTGATGTCGATCAGGGTCGAGACCGTCTGGGTCCGGGCATCGGCCAGGGCCGCCAGCAGTTGCTCCTCGGTGCTGACCTTGTAGGTCTTGCAGCCGTAGGCCGCAGCGCTCATGGCGAAGTCAACCGGCACAAAGCCGCCGTCGAGCTTGCCGGTCTCCGGGTTGCGGTAGCGGAACTCGGTGCCGAAGCTGTCCATGCCGTGTTCCATCTGCAGGTTGTTGATGCAGCCGAAGGTCATGTTGTCCAGCAGCACCACGTTGATCTTGCGGCGCTCCTGGATCGAGGTTGCCAGCTCCGAGTGCAGCATCAGGTAGGAGCCGTCGCCCACCAGGGCGTACACCTCGCGATCCGGCTCGGCGAGCTTGACCCCCAGGGCCGCGTTGACCTCGTAGCCCATACACGAATAGCCGTATTCCACGTGGTAGGTGTTGACCCCCTTGCTGCGCCAGCTGCGCTGCAGGTCGCCGGGCAGGCTGCCGGCGGCGGCGACGATGATGCCGTCCTCGGGCAAGGCCTGGTTGAGCACCCCGAGCACCCGGCTCTGGGTCAGGCAGGAGCCGGTCAGCTCGATGAATTCCCGCAGCACCGCCGGGTCCATGTGGTCGTTGATCTCCGGGACAAAACCATCGTCCTGGTACTGCACCTGGTAAACCCGGTCCACCTCGGCCTCCAACTGGGCCTTAGCGTCAGTGATCTGCCCGCCCCAGGCCGCCTGGTAGCCGCTGCGGCCCAGGGTTTCACTCAGGGCCTGCAAGCCGACCTTGGCATCGGCCAGCAACTGCACGCCATCCAGCTTGAGGCCGTCGCAGGGGCTGATATTGAGGTTGAGGAACTCCACCTCGGGGTGCTGGAACAGCCACTTCGAGGACGTGGTGAAGTCGGTGTAGCGAGTGCCGATGCCGATGATCAGATCGGCGTCCTTGGCCAACAGGTTGGCCGCCAGGCAGCCGGTCTCGCCGATCCCGCCGACGTTCAACGGGTGCTCGGAGACCACCGCGCTCTTGCCCGCCTGGGTTTCGGCAAAGGGGATGCCGAAGCGTTCGGCAAAGGCCTGCAACGCCCGGTTGGCCCCGGAATACTTGACCCCGCCGCCACAGATAATCAGCGGTTTGCGCTTGCCCTTGAGCAGCGCCAGAGCATCGCCGAGCATGGCCTCGGTGGCAGGGCGGCGGTCGATGCGATGCACGCGCTTGGCGAGGAAGTAGTCCGGGTAATCGTAGGCTTCGCCCTGCACATCCTGGGGCAATGCCAGGGTCACGGCGCCGGTTTCCGCCGGGTCGGTGAGCACACGCATGGCGTGGATCGCCGCGCTCATCAGTTGCTCGGGGCGGTTGATGCGGTCCCAATATTTGCTCACGGCCTTGAAGGCATCGTTGGTGCTGATGCTCAGGTCATGGAACTGTTCGATCTGTTGCAGCACCGGGTCCGGCTGGCGGCTGGCGTAAACGTCCCCAGGCAGCAACAGCAAGGGAATACGGTTGGCGGTGGCGGTGGCCGCCGCGGTCAGCATATTGGCCGCGCCGGGGCCCACCGAAGAGCTGCAGGCGTAGATCTTGCGCCGCAGGTGCTGCTTGGCGAAACCGATGGCAGCGTGGGCCATGCCCTGCTCGTTGCGGCCCTGGTGCACCACCAGGTCGCCACTATCCTGCTCCAGGGCCTGGCCCAGGCCGAGCACGTTGCCGTGGCCGAAAATGGTGAAGACCCCAGCGATGAACTTGCTCTGGACCCCATCCACCTCGACGTATTGGTTATCGAGGAATTTCACCAGGGCCTGGGCCATGGTCAAGCGTGTCGTACTCATGGTTTGCACCTTATTCATGATGTGAGGCCAACGGACCTGTAGGCGCTGGCTTGCCAGCGAAAGCACCCTCAAGGTTTGCGCCCCATGCAAGGGTCCCTTCGCCGGCAAGCCGGCTCCTACACGAGGGCGGCGTCAAGTCAGGGATTGCTGCAGGTGGGCAATGCTCGCGCCAATCGCCTGCTGGATATCCGCCAGCCCGTGCACACTCTCGGCAAAGGGTTCGAACGACAGGTAGCCGCTGTAGCCACTGCTCAGCAGGGTGTCGATCTGCGCTGCATTGCCGAGGATGTCCGCCTCGCCCACCAGCACCCGATGGCCGTCGCGAATGCTGTTGAGCGGCGCTTCACGGTCCTCGACACCGGAGATGTGCACCAGCCCGGTCAGCTCGGGGAAGAATTCATGCTCGCTGGCCAAGTGGTGGTGGAAGGTGTCGTGCACCAGGCGGAACACGTCCAGGCCGCCGATGGCCCGGATCGCGTCCACCGCCGTACGCTTGCGGCGCAGCGAGCACTCTTCGAAGCCCAGGGGCTCGATAAACCCCAGCAGGCCGTGATCCCGCAGGATCGGCGCCAGCTCGCTCAAAGCGGTGCGCAAACCGCTGATGCGCTGGGCCTCAGTGCGCGGGTCGGCACGGTCATTGAGCGGGCACATCACCAGCCCCTCGGCCCCACAGGCACGGGCATAGGCGGCGAGTTTCAGGGTCTGTTGGCGACGCTCGTCGCTCCACACGTCGAAGGGGTACAGGGCGTTGATCGACAACACCTTGATGCCCTGGGCCGCGCACAATTCGCGGACCCGTTCCGGCGGCGTGCCGTCCTCGATTTCCACGCCCGCAAGGTCGTTGCGGATCTCAATGGCATCGGCCTTCAGCGTCACCGCCAGGTCGATAAACTCCGGCAGTGACAAACGCGGTGCAACCATACGATTCAGGGCGAAACGCAGGGGCTGGCTCATTCTTGTTGTTCTCCAAAATCCATCGCGTTGAGAAAGTTACTTGGCCGTCGGCATGCTGAATTCCGGGCCCTTGGCGATGCTGTCGGGCCAGCGCTGCATCACGCTCTTGTAGCGGCTGTAGAAGCGCACACCTTCCTCGCCGTAGGCATGGTGGTCGCCGAACAGCGAACGCTTCCAGCCGCCGAAGGAGTGCCAGGCCATGGGCACCGGGATCGGTACGTTGATGCCGACCATGCCCACCTTGATGGTGCGGGCAAAGGCCCGGGCCACGCCGCCATCGCGGGTGAAGCAGGACACGCCATTGCCGAATTCATGGGCGTTGATCAGCTCCACTGCGCTGGCAAAGTCGGGCACCCGCACAATGCCCAGCACCGGCCCGAAGATTTCCTGCTGGTAGATGCTCATCTCGGTGGTGACGTGATCGAACAGGGTGGCGCCGACAAAAAAGCCCTGCTCCGCCCCCGGCACCTTGAAGCCGCGACCGTCCACCAGCAACTCCGCACCCTGGGCCACGCCCTGGTCGATAAAACCTTCAACCTTGGCCTTGTGCTCGGCGGTCACCAGCGGCCCCATGTCGCTGTCGCCCTGCAAGCCGTTGCCAACCTTGAGCTGGTCGATGCGCGGCAGCAGCTTGGCGATCAATTCGTCGGCCACGTCACCCACCGCCACGGCGATGGAGATCGCCATGCAGCGCTCGCCAGCCGAGCCGTAGGCCGCACCGATCAGTGCGTCGGCGGCCTGGTCCAGGTCGGCGTCGGGCATCACGATCATATGGTTCTTGGCCCCACCCAGGGCCTGCACACGCTTGCCTCGGGCGCTGGCCTGCTGGTGGATGTACTCGGCAATCGGCGTCGAACCGACAAAGGAAATCGCCTCGATGTCCGGGTGCTGGAGCAAGCCGTCCACGGCGCTCTTGTCGCCCTGGACCACGTTGAACACCCCTTCGGGCAACCCGGCTTCCGTCAGCAGGCGCGCCATCAGCAGGCTGGCGGACGGGTCGCGCTCGGACGGCTTGAGGATGAAGCAGTTGCCGGTGATCAGGGCAATGGGGATCATCCACAGCGGCACCATCACCGGGAAGTTGAACGGCGTGACCCCGGCGCACACGCCCAGGGGCTGGCGCAGGTTCCAGTTATCGATGCCGCCACCGATGTTGTCGCTGAAATCGGTTTTCAAAAGGTTCGGCGCGCCACAGGCGTACTCGACGATCTCGATGCCGCGGGTCACTTCGCCCATGGCGTCGGACAGCACCTTGCCGTGCTCGCGGGTGATGATCTGCGCCAGTTCCTTGTGGTGCTGGTCCAGCAGTTCCTTGAACTTGAACATCACCCGCGCGCGGCGCAGGGAGGACTGTTCGGACCAGGCCGGGAAGGCCTTCAGCGCCGAGGCCACAGCTTCGTCCACGGTCTTCTGGCTGGCCAGGGCAACACGGGCCTGGACCGCCCCCGTGGCCGGGTTGAACACCTGGCTGAAACGCTCGCCGGCGTCCTGCACCTGGCCGCCGATGTAATGACCTATTACCGGGGTATCGCTCATTGTTCTTGTTCTCCGTGAAAGGTTGCAGTCTCAATTCAGAAATTCAGTTTCCAGCAAGTCAGGGCTTCAGAAACTCGGGGGTTCAGAGATCCAGCAGCCAGCTGTGCTGCGGGTCGTTATGGAACTGCCAGACCCGCTTCGGCCCGGCCATGACGTTCAGGTAATAAGACTCGTAGCCGTAAGGCACGCTGACCGGGTGATACCCCTTGGGCACCACCACCAGATCGCTGTTTTCCACGGCCATGGCCTGGTCGATGCTGCGGTCGTCGGTGTAGACCCGCTGGAAGACAAAGCCCTGGGGCGGGTTGACCTGATGGTAATAGGTCTCCTCCAGAAAGCTCTGGTGCGGCAAGTCATCGGTGTCGTGCTTGTGCGGCGGGTAGCTGGAGGAATGCCCGGACGGCGTGCGCACCTCCACCACCAGCAGGGAATGGGCCGGCTCGCTGTCGGGCAGGATGTCGCAGACATAGCGGGTATTGGCGCCCTTGCCGCGCACGCTGCGCTTGCACTGCTCCGGGCGGATCAGCCGTGGGCCGAGGCCAGCGGCGGCATCACCCGGGGCGGCACACACGGCGATCTGCACGTCGCTCAAGGCGGTGACCTGAGCCTGGCTGCCCGGCGGCAGGTAGGCGGCAAAGGGTGATTTGTCTTCGAACACCGATTGCCGGTCGCCCAGGTTGTCCCACTTGAAGGCGCCCTGGGGGGCTTCGCCCTGTACGTCGATGCGGCCGCTGAGCAGCACCAGGCACAACTCCTTGTCGCCGGCGCTGACCGGCAGGCTTTCCCCCAGGCTCAGGCGGTAGGCACTGAACCCCACATACTCCAGGGCGCCCTCTTGCAGCTGGACCATGGTCCGGCCCTTGGCGGCGCTTTTAACCAGCAGGCTCATTGGGCAGTCCTCGTACGTTGCAGGCCGGCGTCCAGCAGGGCCCGCAGGGTGTCGTAACCTTTTTTCGCGTAGACGTAGCTCGGCGCCACGGCCGGGTCCTGCTCGGCTTCCACCACCAGCCAGCCGTGGTAGTCGGCGGCCAGCAGCACATCGAGCAAGGCGGAAAAGTCGATGTCGCCATCGCCGGGCACGGTGAAGGTGCCGTTGACGATGCAATCCGGGAAGCTCCACAGGTTGTTGCGCGCCAGTTGCACCACCGGCTTGCGCACGTCCTTGAAGTGCACGTGGCAGACGCGCTGGATATGCTTGCGCAGCACCTCCAGGGGTTCGCCGCCGCCCATGTAGCAGTGGCCCGAATCGAAGAGCAGGCCGACTTCCTCGCCGGTCAGGCTCATCAGCTTGTCGATGTCCGCCGGGGACTCGACGTAGGCGCCCATGTGGTGGTGATACGCCAGCCGCACGCCCTGGGACAGGGTGAAGCGCGCCAGCTCTGTGAGTTTGTCGGCGTAATCCTGCCAGGCCTGTTCGCTGTGGAAGCGCGGGCGCTCGATCAGGCGCACCGGTGAACCCTGGATCGAGTCGGCCACTTCGCCGTAGACCAGCACCGAGGCGCCGTTGCGTTTCAGCAGTTCGACGTGGCTGGCAATGGCGTCGATTTCCTCCGCCACCGAGCGCCGGGCCAGGCGGCTGGAGTACCAGCCCGAGACCAGTGCCAGGTCATAAGGGCGCAACACATCGCCCACGCCCTTGGCGTCCTTGGGGAACTTGCCGTTGAGTTCAAAGCCTTCGTAACCGATGTCCTTACCTTCGCTCAGGGCGGTGCTCAGGGGCGTTTCACCGCCCAGGGCCGGCAGGTCGTCGTTGCTCCAGGAGATCGGGTTGATGCCAATTCGGATGGCGGGCATGGCTGCACCTTTTGTTGTTATTCATGAAAGCGTGGAGAACGGCCTTGTACTTGTAGGAGCGGGCTTGCCAGCGATGACGTCGTGTCAGGCACACAACCTCATCTGCCAGACCGTGATCGCCGGCCAGCCGGCGCCTACAGGGGGCGGGCGCTGCGCCAGGCGTTGATCAGTTGTTCGAAGGTGCCCTGGACTTGCTGGATCAGGGTTTCGTCGTTGATCTCACCCGCCAGCCACGCACGGCTCGGTTCCTGGAAAATCGTGCGGCCCACGGCAAAACCACGGCAGGTCTGGCTGTGGCTCGCTTGCCGGAAGCCCTCGGCCAGGCACTCGGCCGACGCATTCAGGCCCAGCAGCACCACGCCACGGCAATACGGGTCGCGCTCCTGGATCAGCTCGTCGAGCTTTTTCCACTCCTCGGCCGACTGCGCCTCGATCTTCCACCACGCCGGGTAGATGCCCAGGTTGTACAGGCGCTTGAGGCTGCGATAGAGCACCTCGGGATGAGCGCCGGGCAGGTCCTTGGGCGGGATGATTTCCAGCAGCAGCTCATGGCCGCTGACCTGTGACGCCTGGTACAGGCCCATGATCTGCGCCTCCTGCTCCAGGCGCAGCAAGGGTTCGTCGTCCGGGTGGAATTGCACCAGGCACTTGATGATCTGCTCCTTGGGCCAGGCAATCAGGTTGCTGCCCACCGAGCGCCCGTGCTCGAAGGCCAGGGGCCGCGAACCCTGGACTTCCACCGGGCGCGCCACCCACCAGCCGCGACCGGTGGCGGCGTTCAGCGCGTCCTGGCCAAAGCGCTGGTCGGCCAGCAGGCCCACATCGGCCTCCACGCCCTGCTCGCCCAGCTTGTGCTCGACCCGCTCCACCGCCTGGATAAACAGCTGCTTGAGGGCGCTGATGCGCGCCGGGTCCTGGCCGCCCTTCTGCGCCAGTTCCACCAATTGCCCACGGTGATCGAAGGCAAAAATGAACAGCTGCTTCCAGCTTTTACGCGGCACGGTGACCTGGTGCAGGCGCTGCAGGATCGGGTCCTGGTCGGGACGGGTAATGGGCACCGGGCTGCTGAACAGGTAGTCCAGCTCGGCACGGGTCGGCATCGCCGGAGCACAGGCATGGCGCGACACCACCAGGCCGCCGCAGGCGTTGGCCAACTGGCAGCAGCGCTCATCGCTGGCGTCTTCCAGCCAGCCACTGAGGAAGCCAGACATAAAGGCATCGCCGGCACCCAGCACGTTGAGCACCTCCACACGCACACCGGGGTAGATCGCCCCGTCTTCCAGGCGCGGCGGAATCTCGCCGTGGATCACCGTGCAGCCTTGCGGGCCGAGCTTGACCACCAGGGTTGCACGGCTCAGGGAACGCACGGTGCGCAAGGCCGTCAGCAGGTCTTCGCTGCCGCCGGCAATCAGGAATTCTTCTTCGGTGCCAACGATCAGGTCGAAGCGCGGCAGGATCTTCTGCACGTGCTGGCTGACCTGGTGGTCGGCGACAAACCGGGTCTCGCCGTCAGCCTTGCCCGCCAGGCCCCAGAGCACCGGCCGGTAGTCGATGTCCAGGACCCGCTTGACCCCGTGTTTTTCCGCATAGTCCAGGGCCTGGATGCTGGCCTGGTAGACGCCGTCGGTGGAGAAATGGGTGCCGGTGATCAGTAAAGATTTGCTGGAGGCAATAAAGGCTTCGTTGATGTCTTCGGCGCGCAGCGCCATGTCCGCGCAGTTCTCGCGGTAGAACACCAGGGGGAAGGTTTCGCGGTCCTTGAGGCCCAGCAGGACCATGGCGGTGAGGCGCTGCGGATCGACCTTGATGGCGCTGACGTCACAGCCTTCACGCACCAGGGACTCCACCAGGAAGCGCCCCATGTGATCGTCGCCGACCCGGCTCAACATCGCCGACTTGAGGCCCAGGCGCGCGGTGCCGAAGGCAATGTTCGCCGACGAGCCGCCGAGGTACTTGGCAAAGCTGCTGACGTCCTCCAGCCGCGCACCGACCTGCTGTGCATAGAGATCGACGCCCAGGCGTCCGAGGCAAATCAGATCCAATTGACGCCCACTGGCAAAACGAGTCTGGCCCATGCTGGCTCCTGTTATTTTTATCAGCCTGTGCTCGCCGCCGTTGGGGGCGCTGAGCACTCTTGGTGGATGCAGACTAAAACGTCTCTCGGCGCCAATCAATATTTTTTCTATAAATTTTTTACGTGGAATATTTTTTCCATTAAACTTTTTCAAGCCGGAACCAGACACCGTGCATCGTTTCAGCAAAGCCCCGGCCAGCATCAGCCCCAAGATTTTATGGGCCCCTACCCTGTAGACTGCCGGCTGCCCACCTATTGTCAGGGGACGGGTCCACAGGCCGTTCCCATAAGCACAAGCCAGAAGGATTTTCTATGTCCCGCACCGATCAGCCGGCCATGACCGAGAGCACGCCAGAGAGCGACCTCGACAGCCCCCCGATCACTGCCGAGCGTCTGCTGCAACTGATCACCCATGAATATGAAAGCCTGCCCCGCCAGCTCAAGCGCATCGCCAGCTACATGAGCCAGCAGAGCGACCGGATCATGGTTGACCGGATCAGCGACATCGCCCGGGAATGTGAAGTGCACCCCTCGGCCATCGTGCGTTTTTCCCAGCGCTTCGGTTTCAGTGGTTTCAGTGAAATGCAGGCGCTGTTTCGCGAGGCCTACACCCACAAGACCACGCCGGTACAGAACTACCAGCAGCGCATCCGCAGCATGATCGCCAACAAGTCGCAGAAAGCCAGCGGCGGCGACCTGGCCCGCGAGTGCGTGAACGCCACCCTGTCGGGCATCGAGCGCCTGGGCCTGGAACTGGATGACGTGGCCTTCGACAAGGCCGTGGACCTGGTGGTCAATGCCGACAACATCTACGTGGTCGGGGTGCGCCGTTCCTTCGCCGTGGCCGACTACCTGGTGTACAACCTGCAGCACACCAACAAGCGCATCCACCTGGTGTCGGGCCTGGGCGGCAGCTACCGCGAGCAGATGCGCAGCATCCGCCCCAACGACTTGGTGATCGCCATCAGCTTCACGCCCTATGGCAAAGAGACCCAGCACTGCCTGCGCATTGCCCAGCACAACCAGGCCAAGACCCTGATCATCACCGACAGCAACCTGTCGCCCCTGGCCAAGCGCGCCAACAGTGTGCTGCTGGTCAATGAAGGCAGCTCCTTCGCCTTCCGTTCCCTGAGCGCCACCCTGTGCCTGTGCCAAGCGCTGTTTATCGCCGTGGCGTACCGCCTGGAATTGAAGGTGGACGAGATTCACGAACAGGTGGGATTCGACGACTGAGGCGCCTGCTTCAGCGCGCGCTGGCGAACTGCAACGCCCAGTGCCTGTCACTCAGTGCCGCCGCTGGATAAAGACTGCGGGCCCGGGCCAGGGCCTGCTCGAAAAACACCCCGCGAATCGCTCCGTCCGAAGCGATGAACAGGCAGGCCTCTTCCCGGGCCTGGCTCCACTTGAGCATTTTTTCCTCGCTGCTCAAGTCGGTGGTAAAAATCGTGGTGATGCTGGGCGCGACCCCGGTCATGGAAAACGCCTTCTCCAGGCTGTTCGGCGGGTCGTGGGGCACCTCGGCCAGCGCGTTGCCGGCCAGGCCCCCAATGAGGATTACCGCGAGTTTCAGCGCCATGTGGCACCTCCTTGTGCCAAGTGGCGATGCTCAGCAGCATAGCCCGCCCCCACGGCGTGCAAGACGCTGAAACTCGCGGCGCGCAAACGCCGCGCCAGCCTTAGGCCGGGACAGCCTCGGGCCGCTCGGACAGATGAGACACCAGGCCGAAGCGCTCGGCCAGGAACGGCGTGATGTCCAGCGGCAGTGGCTCGTCGTTCACCAGTTTGTCCAGCAGCACCCCGGTGATGGCCGACGTCAGGATGCCGGTGCGAAAGTGCCCGCAGGCATTGAGGTAACCCTGGACCCCGGCCATCGGCCCGAGGATCGGCAGCTCATCCGGCGAGCCCGGACGCAAGCCGGCCCAGCAGCGTTTCAGGTTGACCTGTGCCAACTGCGGAATGCAGCGCACCGCCCCCTGCACCAGGCCGTTGATTTCCGGGTAGGTGGTGCTGACGTCGAAACCTTTGTCTTCGGTGGTGCTGCCGATCAGGATCTCGCCGTTGTCCTTTTGCGCCATGTAGCAATCGCTGGTGGTCAGGCAGCCGTTGAGCAGCTTGGGCATGCGCTCGGTGAGGAGGATCTGGCCCTTGACCGGGTTCACCGGAATGCTCACGCCCGTGGCCATCCGGCTCAGCTCCGCAGCCCAGGCCCCGGTGGCGTTGATCAGGGTGTCGCAACTGAACAGCCCGGCCGCGTCGGTGCGCACGCCCCTGACCCGGGTGCCTTGATGCAGCACCTCGTTGACGTTGGTGTTGAAGTACAGGTCGACACCGTTCTGCCGCGCGCCCTCGGTGTAGGCATCGGCCAGGCGGAACGGGTTGACCTGGTGATCGCAGAGAAACTCCAGGGCGCCCTGGGCCTCCTGGCTGACATTGGGCTCGGCGGCCCGCAGCGCCGCCTGGTCCAGCCAGCGCACCTGGTCAGCCAGGTGCGGGATGCAGCCGACGATGTGCTCGGCATAAAGCCGGTCCTCATCGTCGTAGATCACAAACTTGAGACCGGTTTCCTCGAACTTGAAATCCATCCCGTGCAAGCCCTTGAGCTCGCGGTGCAACTGCGGGTACAGGGCATTGGATTGCAGGGCGAGGTCGAAGAACGACTGCGGCAGGATATGCGGCGTGGTGGCATCGACCACCACCGCCGAGCCTGCGGCCTCACGCTTGCGGTTGGCCGACATCATGCGAAAGAAAATCACCCCGCAGCCCAGGCCCACCGACTCGCCGATGGCCCACAGGCCGCCGGCCGAGGCGCGGGTCGCATTGCCCGGGCGCTTGGCGTCGATCAGCGCGACCTTGAGGTGTTTGCGCTTGGACAACTGGTACGCACAAGAGGCGCCGATCACACCGCCGCCAGCAATAATCACGTCGTAGAACTTACTCATGGGTCGAAGCATCCTTGCCAAGTGGGGAAAACGCCGAGAACGGAATCGGGTCCAGGGGGAAGCGCGGCCGCAGCCAGCCGACATCCTGGCGCCCGGTGGCCTGGCGCAGGCGGTCGCTGCAATAGCCGACGCACATGCGCCCCTGGCAATCGCCCATGCTGACTCGGGTGCGCATTTTCAGGCTGGCCATGTCCTGCACGCCTTGGGACAACGCCAGGTCGATATCGCCCCGGGTGGCGTGCTCGCAGCGGCAGATCACGGTATCGGCCGCCGGCAGGCTGGTCTGGCCACTGCCCCGCTCGGTGTAGCGGTCCACGGCGGCGCGAAAGCGCACAATCGCTCCCAGCTTGTTGAGCAACACCTGACGCCGCTGCAAGGCGCTTTCGCTGCTCAGCACATTGCGCTGGACCAGGATCGACAACGCCGCAATCCGCCCGGCGAGCATGGCGGCCTCGCCCCCGCGGATCCCGCCCATGTCACCGGCCAGGTGGATGTGCGACTCGCTGCTCTGCTGCCAGATATCGGCCGTGGCCCGCAGGTAGCCGTCATCGCTGAAGCCGTGTTCCAGGCCCATCTGCTGGCTGAGCTGGGTCCTTGGGATAAAGCCGTAGCCCACCGCCAGGGTCTGGGCGGCCACGTCCTCGGCCCGGGCCAGGTCCGGCTGCCAATCGGCCGAATACGGCGCCACCCGCACACAGGCCACTCCGCCTTCGCCCTGTGCCTCGACCACGCCCCAGCCGTAGCGCAGGCTGATGCGGTGCAGTTTGAGGTAGGCGAGCATGCTCAGGCCGTCGAGGAATAGCTGCGGTTTGTTCAGCAGGGCCAGGCTCTGCTTGGCGATCTTGCCGAAGGCGCTGGCCTCGTAGACCCCCGCCACCGCCACACCGGCGGCGTGCAGTTGGCAAGCCACCAGCGGCAGCAACGGCCCGGTGCCGGCAATCACCACCGGCCCCTGGGGCTTGACCACGCCGCTTTTGATCTGCAACTGCAAACCGCCCAGCAACATCACCCCGGGCAGGGTCCAGCCGGGGAACGGCACGCTGCGCTCATGGCAACCGGCAGCCAGCAACAGTTGCGGATAGGCCACTTCATGCAGTTGTTCGTCGGCGTCGAGCACCATCAACGAATGGGTGGCTTCGGCGCCGATCACCCGACTGTTGAGGCGGACTTCGATCATCGATGCGTGCCGGGCAAAATCGCCGTGCAGCCGGGCCAGTACTTCGCAGTAACGCGGGCCCAGGTAGTCCAGTTGCACCCCATCCCGTAGCGGGCCGCGATAGACCACCCCGCCCAGGCGCGAGGCCTCGTCGATAAGCAGGCTGCGCACGCCATGCTCCGCCAACTCGATGGCGGCGGCCATCCCCGCCGGGCCACCGCCGACAATCACCGGGTAGAGGTTCATAGGGCGTGCTCCGGCTGGTCGATGCGGTTGACGGCGGTCTGCACCTGCATCCCCGGCCTGACCAGGGTCTGGCAGGCGCGGCGCTTGTGCCGGCCATCGATCTGCACCAGGCAGCAATGGCACACGCCCATGCCGCAATAGGCACCGGCCAGTTGCCCGTGGTCATTGCGCGCCACCTGGCGCAAGCCCAGCGACTGGATCACGCTGAGTACGGTTTCGCCAATGGCCGCGCTGACCGGCTGGCCATTGAGGCTGATCGTCATGTCTGCCTGGGGCAGCGGCTGAATGTCGAAGGTGCGGTCTGTTGGACCCATGAGTGTGTTCATCCGTGAAAATTAAAGGGGGGTTTGCCAGCTTCATGCCGTGCCATGTCTTGCCGATGCTCGTCCCAGGCCGGCTTACGGCCAGGACGACAACGCGTCGCCGCTGAACAGTCAGGGCTGAAGCGTGGCCAATCTAGAAGGTTTCACGGGCAAAAGTATTGATCTGCGCCACGACGCGGTGTTGCGAATCTGATGCATCACCACCCCCGGAAACGCCAAGGCGCGACTACTTGCGTAGCCGCGGCCCTGGTGTCAGGCGGGTCAGTTCATCGGTGCATCAGTGCATGAAGATGGCGATCAGGATAATCACCGGGATCGGTACACCGAGGAACCACAAGAGTAGTGAGCGCATGGCCGTTCTCCTTTTTTAATCAACGAATGGGGGTGGTCACGTAGGCGTCGCTTTCGAGATACACCACGGCATCCCGGCGGCGACCGCCAAAGGTGGCTGCCAGGCTGGCGAAGAACGCGCCGCACAGCAGAGAGATAAAGGTCCACAGCGAGGTCCAGGCGGCGACTTTAGTAGCCGTGTCAGCCGCTTGCTTGGCGGCCAGTTTGGCTTCCTCGACGGCGGCGCGGGTCTTGGCAAACACCTCGTCGACCCGGCGTTCGGCATCGGCCTGGGTCAGGTTGGTACGTTGTGCTACCAGTTGCGCCAGGTAGCTGCGGTCTTCAGGCGCCAGTTGCCCGTCGTTGCCCAGGGTGCGGACGAAAATCCGCGTCACGGTGCCGCGGGCGGCGTCATCACTGACGGCCACTGGGCGGTCATCGCGAAACAGGCTGTCGACGAAGTAGCCGTACTGATCGCCATTGGTGTTGGCAGCCGCGCTGCCAGCCACTTGGGTCACAGCACTGGCGGCACCGGACGCCACGCTGGCACCGGCCTGCACACCGCCACTGATCAGGCTGCCAACCGAGCCGACCACCAGGGTAGCGGTGACCAGGGTCGCGACGGCCCAGGCCAGGAAGCCGTGGGCGGTGTCGCGGAAATAGACCTCGTCACCGTGCATGTTGGCCCACTTCACCCGCAGGCGACCGGCGATGTAGCCGCCCAGGCCCGATGCAAGAATCTGCGTCAGCGCGAGCCAGACGATCGTCGAGATTCCCAGGCCCTTGGCACTGATGCCCTCGTTGGCCCAGGGCGACACGGCCGAAAAGCCCAGGCCGAAGCCCAGCAGGATCAAAATCAGCGACACGGCCGCAGCGGCCGCCGCACCGGCGAATATCGCGCCCCAGGACACTCCCGAGCGGCTGCTCGACTCATCCACGGCAGGCAGATAGGCATCAGAGGATCTATTCATTGTTGTTCGGCTCCAGGCAGAAAAATGGTGTTACAAGTCTCGAAGGGAGAATTGCAGCCACCGTGCCAGCCGCCCCCATAAAACAAACTTTTTAAATTCAATAACTTACAAAAAACAAACCGATCAATCACCGTGCATTTTGCCGTCCATCGCCCGCAACGGCGGGCGTTCTGCACGGTGACGCTGGTTGTTTCAATCGGTGGTTCAGAGACAGGTCATGCCGCTTGCTAATGCCCGCTCAGCCTGCGGCGCTGTCAACCGGCTGCCCCCTCTTCGGCAACATGAAAGTTTTTTTAGGAACCGCCACAGCGTTTCTTGGCAAAATGCCCGCCTGAGTCATGAATTCCCAACCAGGTACATCCTATGACCCGCATTCTGACCATCGAAGACGACGCCGTGACCGCCCGGGAAATCGTCGCCGAACTGAGCAGCCACGGCCTCGACGTGGACTGGGTGGACAACGGTCGCGAAGGCCTGGTGCGCGCCGTCAGCGGCGACTACGACCTGATCACCCTGGACCGCATGCTCCCCGAGCTGGACGGCCTGGCCATCGTCACCACCCTGCGCACCATTGGGGTGGCCACGCCGATCCTGATGATCAGCGCCCTCTCCGATGTCGATGAGCGGGTGCGCGGGCTGCGCGCCGGCGGTGACGACTACCTGACCAAGCCCTTTGCGTCCGACGAGATGGCGGCCCGGGTCGAGGTGCTGCTGCGGCGCAAGAGCACGGTCAAGGAATTTGAAACCTGCCTGCGGGTGGCCGACCTGGAACTGAACCTCATCAGCCGCGAAGCGACCCGTGCCGAACAACTGCTGAGCCTGTTGCCCACCGAGTACAAGCTGCTGGAATTCCTGATGCGCAACACTGGGCAGATCCTCTCGCGGATGATGATTTTCGAGGAAGTCTGGGGCTACCACTTCGACCCAGGCACCAACCTGATCGACGTGCACATCGGCCGCTTGCGCAAGAAGATCGACCCGCCCGGCATGACCCCGCTGATCCGTACCGTGCGAGGCTCGGGCTATGTCATTGCTGAACCCCTCTAAGGGCTGGCGCTCGTCCAGCAGCCGCCTGCTGGCGCTCTACAGTTCGCTGTTCGTGGCCTGGAGCGGCCTGCTCATGGGGGTCATGTATTACGAAGTTTCCGGCTACCTGGACACCCTGGCCAAGCACTCGCTGATGCAACGCCAGCACCTGTTCTCGCGCTTCCAGGGCGAGCAACTGGTGGAGGCCCTGGCCACCAGCATGACCTTCGACATGCGCGGCATCGACGCCTACGGGCTGTTCGACGAACAACGCCGGCACCTCAGCGGGCCGATCCGCGAAATCCCCGAGGGCCTGATCCTCGATGGGCAAATCCACGAGCTGAAGAACTGCATCGACTCCGACGACCCGGACCTGCCCCAAGACAGTTGCGACGCCATCGCCACCCACACCCAGGACGGTCGCTGGCTGTTGCTGGTGCGCGACAACGGCTCGTTGTTCGCCGTGACCCGGATCATTCTGCATGCGCTGCTGTGGGGCGTGTCCCTGACCATCATTCCGGGGATCGCCGGCTGGCACCTGCTCCGGCGCCGGCCATTGCGACGCATTCGCCAGTTGCAGGCCAGCGCCGAGGCCATCGTCACTGGCGACCTGACCCACCGCCTGCCGCTGTCCAACCGCCGTGATGAGCTGGACATGCTGGCGGCCATCGTCAACGCCATGCTCGAACGCATCGAGCGCCTGATGCATGAAGTCAAAGGCGTGTGCGACAACATTGCCCACGACCTGCGCACCCCGCTGACCCGCCTGCGGGCGCAGTTGTACCGGATCCAGCAACAGGCCGCCGAGGGTTCCCCGGAGGCGCTGCAGATGGACCAGGTGCTGGCCGAGGCGGACATGTTGATGGCGCGTTTTCGCGGGTTGTTGCGGATTTCCGAACTGGAGGACCAACAGCGGCGCTCGGGCTTTGTGCTGCTCGACCCGGTGCCCTTGCTGCATGAACTGCACGACTTCTACCTGCCCCTGGCCGAAGAGGGGCAATTGACCCTGCGCCTCGACGTGCCCGAGCACTTGCCACGCCTCACCGGCGACCGCGCCTTGCTGTTCGAGGCCCTGGCCAATCTGTTGAGCAACTCGATCAAGTTCACCCCGCCGGGCGGCGAAGTGATTGTGCGCGGCACCGACGATGGCGGCAGCACACGCCTGGAGGTGCTGGACAACGGCCCGGGGATTCCCGCGTCAGAGCGCGTGGCGGTGTTCCAGCGGTTCTATCGGGTGGATGACAGCAATGCCCACAGCGGCTTTGGCCTGGGCCTGTCGATCGTCGCGGCGATCGTCAACCTGCACGGCTTCAAACTCGACGTGGGCAGCAGCGAATCGGGCGGCGCACGTCTGTCCCTGGATTGCCGCCCCAACTTGATGACCGAGCACTGACAGCCGGGCACTGCAGCCGAGCATCGCGCCGCAGCCCGGCTCAGGAGTTCGCCCTATCGTCTTGAGTGGCCTTGTGGGTGCTGCGCCCCAGGGTGTTGCTTTGCAGCTCGTAGCGCAGCTCCTCGATCAGCGCGGCCCACTGGTCCTCGCTGCGCAGTTTCTGCGGGTTGAGGCCGCTGACCACCAGGTCCACCCGGCCGCTTTCCCGGTCGTACAACCGCACCGTCAGGGAGCCGTCGCCCACCAGGCTGCAATCACAGGCCAGCGGCGCGAAGCTCTGCTCCAGGCGGGTGCGTAACGGCGCAAGAATGCCCATGGCGCCCCCCATCAGCGACGACGCAACAGCAGGCCGAGCAACAGCCCTGCCTCGGCCAGTACGGCCACCGTGGTCAGCGGCTGGCGGCGGACGCTGGCCGCCGCGTTGTCCAGCAGGTGCCCGTAACGTTGCTGCAACTGGCCGGCGGCTTGGCGTGCGGCCCCCTGCAGGCGCAGTTGCTCGTCATCCAGCCACTCACCGGCAGCGCCTTGCGCCTGGCCGGCCAGTTTATCCAGCGTGCCTTTGATCTGTTCGCGACCCATCGTGGCGTTCCTTTGGCTATTGAGGGGTGGAAGCGTCCGGGGACGCCGATCCAGAGTCACAGCCTAAGAAAAGCCCGGGGCACGCAGAAGCCCCATTTGCACCGTCAGGACCAGTGCATTTGCACGGGATTAAAGTTCCCTTGAACGTCGCTCCCCGGCGAACAAACCGCGCTCACGGGCCCAGACAATGGCGGCACTGCGGCTGTGCACATTGAGCTTGGAATACACCGTGGCCACGTAGTTGCGCACGGTATTGGGCGCCAGTTGCAGGCGGGCGGCAATTTCCTTGTCGGCCAGGCCTTCGCAGATCAGCCCCAGCACATCGCGCTCACGGGCCGTCAGGTCGGTAAAGGAGGCGCTGGGGCCTTCCTGAGCTTTCACGCTTTTCACGTTGGCGAGCTTTTCGATCAGGGTCTGGCTGAACCAGGACGCATCCTTCATCACCTCTTCGATGGCCGCCACCAGCTCCAGCTCGGTGCGCTTGCGCTCGCTGATGTCCATCAGCACCAGCAAGTAGCTGGGGCTGTCCTGAATGCTCACGGTGTCGGCCGAAGCCACACAATCGAGCACCTGGGTGTCTTTCTTGCGCACCTTGAGGTCCACGCCTTGAATTGTGCCGGCCCGTTCCAGCGTGCCGAACAGGCGCGCCGCCTGGGCACGGTCGGCGATAAAGCCGATGTCATCCACCGGTTTGCCCAACAACTCTTCAGTGGCGTAGCCGGTGGTGTTGAGGAAGGCTTCGTTGACGTCGACGATCTGCTGGCTGTCGGCACTGCACACCAGGGTCGGCACCGGGCTCAGGCGAAACGATTTGGCGAAACGCTCCTCGCTTTGCCGCAGCGCGATCTCGGCTTTGCGCCGGGGCTCCAGGTCCATGAACGAGAACAACATGCAGTCCTCCTCGTTGATGTCCAGGGGCTGGCCGGCGACGATCACCAGCTTGCTGCCGCCCTCGGGCAGGCGCAGTTCGGCCTGCATCTGCGGAATGGTCGAGCCTTGATTCAGGCGCTCGATGGCCAGGTCCTTGCGCTCGGCCTGCTCCAGCACGTCCAGTTCATACACGGAGCGGCCGATGACTTGATCGCGGGTGTAGCCGGTCATCTCCAGAAAGCCCTGGTTGACCTTGATGTAGCGCAGGTCGCTGAGGCGGCAGATCACCGCCGGCGCCGGGTTGGCATTGAAGGTTTTCTCGAAGCGCTGCTCGGCGCTGGCCCAGTCGGTGGCGTCGCTGAGGATCAGCACCAGGGACTCCGGCTCGCCACTGCGGTCGGTGAGGATCATGCTGCGCACCCGGTGCACCCACAGCCGCTCCTCACCCTCGATCTCGGCCTGCACCTCCACCACCACATCGCTGAACGTCTCCCCCGCTGCCACCCGGCTGATGGGGTAATTCTGCTCGGGCAGGGAGTGGTTGTTGCGATAACGCAAGGCATAGCGCTGGGCGTACTCGTGGGCATTGGCCCCCAGTTCGCCGACCGTCTTCACCCCATGCATGGCCAGGGCCGCGTCGTTGGCCCAGAGGATGGTCTGGTCGACCTCGATCAGCATCACCCCATCGGACAGGCCGCTGATGATCTGCTGCAATTGGCGACGGTTGGTTTCTTTGGCGAGTACGGCCTGGCTCATAGGCTCTCCTGCTGCAGGCGGATGGGCACCTCGGCGCGGGGCGCTGAGGACGGGCGATGCAGGTACGACCGCAACGCAACGCCAGAGTGCAACCGGTTGACGGCCAGAGGCACCCACAGCCCCAAGCCAGGACCGCGCGTGGAGGCGGTCGCGCCCTGTTGGCGAATCGGGTAGCCTGCGAACCTGGCGCGGTGAATGACACGTCAATCCCCGATCGCCGCCTCAGGCCGGCACCCCGCAATGCCTGGAGAAGCCCATGATCGTCAGCGACACCTTGCGTGTAGAAGCCTTTTTCGACCCCCACACCTGGACCATCAGTTACCTGGTCATGGACCCGGTGACGTGCCACTGCGCCTTGATCGACAGCGTGCTGGACTACGACCCGAAATCCGGGCGTACGCGCACCGAGTCCGCCGACCGTCTGCTGGCCAGGGTGCGTGAGCTGGGCGCTGAGGTGGAATGGATTCTCGAGACCCACGTGCACGCCGATCACCTGTCGGCCGCTGCGTACCTCAAGCAGCAACTGGGTGCCCGGGTGGCCATCGGCAAGCACATCACCCGGGTGCAGCAGGTGTTTGGCGAGCTGTTCAACGAAGGCCAGGACTTTGCCCGGGACGGCAGCCAGTTCGACGTGCTGCTGGAGGACGGTGCGAGCTTCACCATCGGCCAGCTCCAGGCCCGTGCCCTGCACACCCCGGGCCACACCCCGGCGTGCATGACTTACCTGGTGCAAGCAGGCGAAGAACAGGTGGCCTTTGTCGGCGATACCCTGTTCATGCCGGACTATGGCACCGCCCGCTGCGACTTCCCCGGCGCCGACGCCCGGACCCTGTACCGCTCCATCGGCAAGATCCTCGCCCTGCCCGCCCAGACCCGGCTGTTCATGTGCCACGACTACCTGCCCAATGGCCGCGAACTGCAGTACATGAGCACCGTGGCGGAGCAGCGCACCCACAACATCCACCTCCAGGACGGCATCGACGAAAACGCGTTCGTCGCCATGCGCGAAGCCCGCGACGCGACCCTGGACATGCCAGTGCTGATCCTGCCGTCGGTGCAGGTCAATATGCGCAGCGGCCAGTTCCCCGAGCCGGAAGACAACGGCGTGCGCTACTTGAAGATCCCCCTGAATGCCCTTTGACCCCGCCACGCTGCCCGGAACTGAAGCGGCACACTCACCCATCGCCCGACCGCCGGCTGGCAACGGCCCACGGCTGGGCAACCTGTTGATCAAGGACTCTCCCCCGGCATGAACGAACACACCCTTATCGGCGGCGGCCTGGGCCTGCTTGTGGGCGCCATCCTGGCCCTGACCGGGGCCGGCGGCGGCATCCTTGCGGTGCCGCTGCTGGTCTTCGGCCTCGGCCTGAGCATGGTCGAGGCGGCGCCCGTCGGCCTGTTGGCCGTGGGCCTGGCTGCCGGCCTTGGCGCCGTGCTGGGCCTGCGCCAGGGCATCGTGCGTTATCGGGCGGCAGGCTTTGTCGCCGGAATCGGCATGCTCATGACCCCGGTCGGCCTGTGGCTGGCCCACCGCCTGCCCAACCCGCCCCTGGCGCTGCTGTTCGCCGTGGTGCTGCTGTATGCCTGCGGGCGGATCTTCCTCAAGCGCGCCATGAACTGAAACACGGCCGGCCCGCGCCACGCCCGGCGTTCCTGCCCTGTGTGCTCAACCCGAGCCAGGGCCGCCTGCGCTGGACCCTGCCCTGCGCCCGTGCGCTGACCTTCACCGGCATGCTCTCGGGGCTGCTCTCCGGGCTGCTGGGGGTGGGCGGCGGCTTCGTGATCATTCCGGCCCTGGGCCGCTACACCAACCTGGACAGCCGCAGCATCGTCGCCACCTCCCTGGCGGTCATCGCCCTGGTGTCCCTGGGCAGCGTGGTAACGGCCAGCATCAGCGGCGTGATGCATTGGGCCGTGGGCGCGCCCTTTGCCCTGGGCGCTGTGCTAGGGCTGTTGCTAGGCCGGCAAGTCGCCAGCCACCTCGCCGGCCCACGCCTGCAACAACTGTTCGCCATCACCGGCCTCCTCGCCGCCGTGCTCCTGGCCTGCAAGGCCCTGGGCCTGTAGGCCTGGCTTGCCAGCGATTCTGCCGACGCTATCGCCGGCA
>NZ_JALQCX010000040.1:0-112285 GCF_023241665.1 Pseudomonas morbosilactucae
GCCCCAGGATGAGGCCTCGACGAGAGGGTGGTGCGCTGAGGTGCATCATTGTGGTGCTGCCGCTGGGCGGCAGCCGTGTTCAGAAGGGGGCATCAATTCACGCCGGGGAAGGCGTCGACGAATTGCACGTTACCGTAGCCCCTCGACACATCGACCGAGCTTGCGGCTAAGGCGCCAGCGATCAGGCCCCCGAATTTTGCACAAGTCTCAAGACCGCGATCGCCGGCAAGCCGGCTCCTACAAGGTCGGGGTCACGACGGGCCGCTATGGGGCCCTTGAATTTGAGGGCTGTGATCGCCGGCGTTGGGTTTACGGCCTGGCGTTAACGGCGGCGCATCAAGCCGATGAAGAACAGGCCGCCGATGGCCGCGGTGGCGATGCCGATGGGCAGGTCTTCGGGGGCGATCAGGGTGCGGGCGGCGACGTCGACCCAGACCAGGAACAGGCTGCCCAGCAGCACGCACACCGGCAACAGACGACGGTGCTCGGCACCCACCAGGCGCCGGGCGATGTGCGGCACCATGAGCCCGACAAAACCGATGGAGCCGCTGATGGACACCAGCACCCCGGTCATCAGCGACGCAATCAGAAACACCCGCAAGCGCACGTTGCGCGCGTTCAGCCCCAGAGTCACGGCGGTCTGTTCGCCGGCCATCAGCGCATTCAGCGGCCGGGCCATACCCAGCAGCAACAGCAGCCCCACCAGCACGCTGGCCGCGGGCACGGCCAGCAGTTCCCAGCGCGCCAGGCCGAGGCCGCCGAGCATCCAGAACATCACCGCCGAACTGGCCCGGTGGTCGCCCATAAACAGCAACAGGTTGGCCGCTGCCATCATCACGAAAGACACCGCCACCCCGCACAGCAGCAACCGGTCACTGTCCAGGCGGCCGTGGCGGGCGGCGATGCCGAGCACCAGCAGCATGCTCAGCAGGGCACCGATAAAGGCCGCCAGGGGCAAGGTCAGCAGGCCGATGATTTCCCCCACATGCAGCACCACGATCACCGCGCCCAGCGTGGCGCCCGAGGTCACCCCCAGCAGGTGCGGGTCGGCCAGGGGGTTGCGCGTCACCGCTTGCAGCACCGCGCCGATCAACGCCAAGCCGGCGCCCACCAGGGCACCGAGGAGCATGCGCGGTACGCGGATCAGCCAGACGATATGTTCCTGGCCCGCCGTCCAGTCCACGGCGCCCAGGCCCAGGGCCTTGTGCAGCAGAATGCGCCAGACCACCTCCACCGGCACCCGCGCCGGGCCAAAGCCCAGGGACAGCACGCACGACAACAGCAGCGCGGCGCCCAGGAACATCAGCAACACGGCATAACGACGGCTGGTCATTCGCCGTGGAAACCTTTGGCCAGGGTTTCCACCGCCAGCACGTTGTCGATGCCCGGGGTGGCTTGCACGTAGGGGATGACGATAAAGCGCTGGTTCTTGATGGCGTCCACCGATTGCAGGGCCTTGTTGGCCAGGAGGAATTGCTGCTTCTGCTCGGCGGTGACTTCGCTGTAGTCGACGATGACGATCACCTGCGGGTTGCGCTCGACCACGGTTTCCCAGTTGACCCGGGTCCAGCTGGCGTCGACGTCATCGAGGATATTGCGCCCGCCGGCGGCGTCGATCAGCGCTTGGGGCATGCCCAGGCGCCCGGAGGTCATGGCCCGGTCTTCACCGCTGTCGTAGAGGAACACCCGGGGCTTGTCCTTGGGCAGGTCCTGTTGCACCTCGGCCACCTGGGCTTGCATCTGCGCGATCAGGGTATTGGCGCGGTCTTGCACGTCGAAGATCCGGCCCAGGTTGCGCAGGTCGTTGTAGGTGTCGTCGAGGCTGGCGGCCGGGCGCTTCATGACAAAGGCGCACGACTCGGTCAGCTCATACACATTGATGCCCAGGGGCGCCAGGGTTTGCGGGGTCAGGTCGCCGCCGATGCGCATGCCGTAGTCCCAGCCGGCGAAAAGGAAATCAACGTTGGCGTTGAGCAGGGTTTCCACCGACGGGTACTTGGGCGCCAGCTCCGGCAGGCCGTCCAGCAGGCTGCTCATTTGCGGGGTCACGGCCTTCCAGCCGCTGATGCCGCTGTAGCCGACCATGCGCGACTTGAGCCCCAGGGCCAGCATCATCTGGGTCATGTTGATGTCATGGCTCAGGGCGTGGCGGGGCGCTTCCTTGAACGTCACGTCGCGGTTGCAACTGTGCACGGTCAAAGGGTAACGGGTGGCTTCGGCAAAGGCTGGGGCGGCGCCCAGGAACAGGGCCAGGCACAGGCTGGAGCGGAGCAGGGAGCGCAAGGTCATGGTTGGGTTATCCAGGTGATGCGTGGGTAGCCGGACAGCGGGTGGCGGTCGACCAGGGCCTCGACGCCAAACACCTCGCGCAACAGCTCGACGGTGAGGACTTCGGTGGGGGTGCCACTGGCGACGATGCGTCCGTGGTGGATGACGTACAGCCGGTCGCAGAAGGCGGCGGCCAGGTTCAGGTCGTGGATGCTGGCCAGGGTGCCGATGCCCAGGCGTTTCACCCGTTGCAGCAGTTCCAGCTGGTAGCGCGGGTCAAGGTGGTTGGTGGGCTCGTCGAGCACCAGCAGTTGCGGCTGTTGGGTCAGGGCCCGGGCCAGGATCACTCGCTGCTTTTCCCCGCCCGAGAGGGTGGCGAAGGCGTGCTCTTCAAAGCCCAGCAGGCCCACCGATTCCAGGGCGTCGCGGGCGATGCGCCGGTCTTCCAGGCTGTCACCGTCGAACAGGCCCTTGTGTGGCGTGCGGCCCATGGCGACCACCTCCTCCACGCTCAGGCCGAAGGCGTCGGGAAACTCCTGCAGGACCACGGCGATGCGTTGTGCGCACCAGCGTGGCGACTGCTTCCAGACGTTGTGATGGGCCAGTTGCACCTCGCCCTGTTGCGGCTTGCTGAAACGGTAGGCGCAGCGCAGCAGGCTGGTCTTGCCGCTGCCATTGGGGCCGATCAGGCCGACGAACTCGCCGGGCGCCACCTGCAGGCTGGCGTCACGCAGTTGGAACTGGTGATGACAGTGGCCCTGGCCCAAGGGCGTCCAGGCCAGATTGGTGAGGTTCAGCGAGGTCATGGGTGTCCGATGGCAGGGTTAAAAGGTGTAGTCGGCCGTGAGGAAAAACGAGCGGGGTTCGCCGAGGATCCATTGTTGGCCGTCATTGTATTGGCTTTGAGCGTATTGGCGATCGAACAGATTGTTCAGTTCAAGGCCCAGGGTGGTATTGGGCAGGGCTTTCCACGACAGCGTCGCATCCACCACGGTGTAGCTGGGCAGCTCATTGCGGTTGGCCATGTCGGCGTAGCGGGCATCCACATAGCGCACGCCGGCACCGGCTTGCAGCTGGTCATTGAGGGCCTTGCTCAGCCACAGGTTGGCGGTGCGCCGGGGCACATCCACCGGGCGGTTGCCATCGCGGGAGACCTGCACGCCGTTGACGTCCTGCTGGAAGTCGTCGTACTGGGCTCGGACAAAGGCCGCGTTGGCCTGCAGTTGCCAGGCGTCGGGCAATTGCAGGTCGAGGCTGGCTTCCAGGCCGTTGGAGGATTGCTGGCCGACCTGCTGCTTGAGGTTCGGGTCGCCAGGCACATCGGTCAGCAGCTTCTTTTTCACGATGTGGTAGGCCGCCAGGGTCCATTCGCCACGTTGGTTCCAGAACAGCTGCTTGAGGCCGATCTCGCTTTGCCGGGCGCTGGACAGGTCGAACTGCTGTTGGCTCGGGCTCAGGGAGATCAGCCCGCCGACCCCATCGGTGCTGGTGGAGTACTGGCCGTACAACGAGGTGTCCGCGGTCACCGCGAACACCAGCCCGGCCTTCCAGTTGTTGCCGGTCAGGGTCTTGTCGCTCTGGCTGGCGTCCACCAGGTTGTCGCGGTCGATGTGCACGTAGTCACGACGCAGGCCGGTGACCAGGGACCAGCGCTCGCTGAGCTGGGTGCGGTTTTCGGCAAAGGCCGACATCTGCTTGGTGGTGGTCTTGAACTGATCGCGGTAGGCGTCTGAGCTGGAGAAGCCGCCCTGGACCGGGTGGTTCGGGTCCAGGGGCTGGCCGCCGAGCGGTGCGTCGGTGAATGGCGAGTTGTTTTTCAGGTGGAAGCGAATCCGGTTGTAGTCCACGCCGGTCAGGGTCTGGCTGTCGAGGCCAAACAGGCTGTGCTTGAAGGTGAAGGTCTGGCGGTCGCCCACCTGTTCTTGCTGGTGGCCGATGGCGAAGTAGCCGCTGCGGCTCAGTTGCTGGGTCGCAGCGTTCCAGTTGTAGTTCTCGGCGTTCTGCCAGCGACGCTGGGCCTTGAGGTAGTACAGCTCGTTGCTGGCGCTGAGGTGATCGGAGATTTGCCACTCGCTGGTCAGGCGGGTCCATTGATCGTTGTAGTGCTGTTTGTCGTCGCTGACGTTGTAGTTCTTGTCCCGCAGGCTTTTGTGGAAGCGGCCGTCGATCAGCGGCGTACCGAAGCTGTTCATCGGGTTCTGGTCGCCGTAGTCGTGGGCCAGGGTGAAGGCCAGGTCGTCGCGGGCCTGCCAGCGCAGCGCGGCGCTGACGAAGTCGCCAGAGGAATCGCCACGGTCGATCCAGCCGTTGCTGCGCAGGCGATTGAGGTTCAGCCGATAGCTCAGGGTGTCACTCAGGGAGCCGCCGCTGTCCAGGGCCTGCTGCTGGCGGTCGTAGGAGCCGTAGCCCAGGCGCAGGTGGTTTTCGATCTCGCCGCTGAAGGGCTTTTTCGGCACGGTGTTGATCACCGCCCCGGTGGCGCCTTCGCCGTACAGCACCGACGCCGGGCCGCGCAGCACGTCCACCCGTTCCACGGCCCAGCTGTCCACCGGGAAGGTCACGGTGCCCATGCCGCTGTACATACGGTTGCCGTCATAGAGTTGCATCACTGAGCCCTGGCCGGTAAAGCCCCGCGCCGACAGCGAGGTGCCGCCGTCGCCCGGGGTGCCGGTACGGCTGATGCCGGTGCTGCGGGACACGGCGTCCTGCACGCTGCGATCGCCCCGGGCGCGAATGCGTTCGCCGCTCAGGCTTTCGGTGCTGGCCGGGGTCTGCAAGGCGCTGAGGTTGAGGCGGGAACCGGCGCTGGTCGGGGTTTGCAGGCTGACGGTGTCGCTGTCATTGGCGGGCGCGGTGATGGTGCCGGTGGGCAAGGTCAATGGCTGGGCCGAATCTGCATGGGCGTTGGTGGCCAGGGGCAGCAGGCAAAGGCTGGAAAGCAGGTATTTGTTCATGGGGACTTTGAGTCGCTTCTTCGAGGAGGCTGCCCGCGGCCATAAAACCGCGGGCATGGATCTTACACTTAAATGTTACTAAGTAACATTTGTGGCGCTCGACATTAAAGCGCCCGAAGTTTACAGACCCTTCTACCGCACGCATCTCGGCTGTTTCATGTTGAAGATGAAGTGGATTCAGTCGAGCGGTTGAAGCGCGACAGCAGCAGCTTGTCCAGCAGCCAGACGGCGATCAGCGACGCCCCGACCAGGGGAAAGGCCAGCGCCAGGCCCGCCATCACCAGCATCGCGGTTTTCCATTTCGGCAAGTCATGACGCAGCGGTGGCACCCCGAGCCGACCCTGGGGACGACGCTGCCACCAGATCACCAGGCCACTGATGGCGCTGAGCATGATCATCAGGCAGACCACCAGCACCACCAACTGATTGATGCGCCCGAACAGTTTGCCCTCGTGCAGCATCACGCCCATTTCAGTGGCGCGGGCGACCAGGCTGTATTGCTCCCAGCGCACATCGGCCAGGACCTTGCCGGTGTATTGATCGACATGCAGGGTGGCGTCGTTGCGCGGGTCATCGGCAAACACGGCGACGGTGAACACGCCGCTGGCGCTGGTGGGCAGGGTAATGCTGTAGCCCGGCTCCACCTGGCGCTGTTCGGCGGTGTCCTGCACCTGTTGCAGGCTGATCACCGGTGCCGCCGGCGCGCTGCTGGCGCCGCTGTGGGCCATGTGCTCGGCGTGGTCGCCGGACATCGGCATCGGCGTGTTTTCCATGGCCCAGGGCACGGTCTGGCGAGTGGCGCTGTTGAGCACCCGGGCCTGTTCGTCGGACTTGGGCACGTCGTTCCACATGGCCGCCGGAAAGCGGTTCCACAGGTCGGCGTATTGCTTGCCCCAGAAGCCGGTCCAGGTCATGCCGCTGAGCAGCATCAACAACAGCAGGGCGGCGCCCCAGAAACCGGTCACGGCATGCAGGTCGCGCCACAGCACACGGCCACGGCTGCTGAAGCGGGGCCAGAGTACGCCGGCCGACGATTTGCCCCGGGGCCACCACAGGTACAGGCCCGAGACCACCAGCACGATGCCCCAGCCTGCTGCCAGCTCCACCAGGCGGTCACCCACGGTGCCGATCATCAGCTCGCCATGAATGGCCCGGGCCACGGCCTGCAAGTGGGTCTTGGCGTTCTGCTCGCCGAGAATGTCACCGTGGTAGGGGTCGACGAACACATTGATTTCGTCGGCCCCCTTTTGCACCACGAATTGCGCGCTGCGTTCGGCGTTGATCGGCGGCAGGTACTGTTTGATCTGCGCCTGGGGGTAAGCCGCCTGTACCCGTTTGAGCTGTTCGTCGGCGCTGAGGCGGTGATGGCCTGCCGGGACGTTGAGCAGCTCGCCATACATCAGCGGGTCGAGTTGGGGTTTGAACAGGTAGATGATGCCAGTCAAAGACAGCATCACCATGAACGGGGCCACGAACAGCCCAGCGTAGAAGTGCCAGCGCCAGGCCAGGTTGTAGAACGAGGGTTTGGGTCGGGTCATCAGGGAGCGCTCCGCATAGGCCTTTATTGTGTTGTTTGTATCGCTTGATCGCTGGCGAGCCGGCTCCAGGAGTCGGCCCGTCGGCGATGAGCGTTAGAAGCTCAGGTCAACCTTGGTCCAGAGCGTGCGCCCCGGTTCATTGATGGCCTGTGGGTTATCCGCCGGGTAACCGAAACCGGCATTGCCCGCCAGGTTCAGGTGCTCGGCGTAGGCTTTGCCGAACAGGTTGTCGACGCCGCTGCTGAGCTTGAGGTGCTTGTTGACGCGGTACGCCCCGTTCAGGGAGAACACACCAAAACCACCGCTCTTGCCGAAGTCCTTGCCGACCACGTTGCCCTGGTTGCTGGCGATGCGGTTTTGCGCCGCGACCACCCGCCACAGGGCCCCGGCGCTCCAGCTGTCCTCACTGTAGGTCAGGCCCAAACGCCCATCCAGCGGGGGCATTTGCGGCAGCGCCTTGCCGTCGCTGCTGTTTTTGCCCCAGGCATAGGCGAGCGTGGCGTCGGCCTTCCAGTGGCTGCTCAGGCGGTAGGCCGCGCCCAGTTCGCCGCCCATGATGCGGGCGTCGATGTTTTGCGCCTGGGAGGTGCTGCCCATCATCCCCGGGGTGTAGGTGAACAGGATGTAGTCCCGTACCTGGCCGATGTAGCCCGAGGCCCAGGCCTCGAGGTCGTCACTCTTGTATTGCAGGCCGACGTCCAGTTGGGTGGTTTTTTCCGGCTTGACCGCATCGAAGGCGTTGCGCGATCCGTCGGGCCCGCTGTCCGGCGAAAACAGCTCCCAGTAATCGGGAAAGCGCTGGGTGTGGCCGAGGCCGGCGTAGACCGTGGTCGGGCTGTCGGCCAGGTCGTGCTCGTAACGCACAAAGCCGCTGGGCAGGGTGTCGGCACGGGTGTCGCTGGCCGTGGGGTTGTCCCGGGCGGTCATGCCCGAACCGATGCGCTGGCGGTAATCCTTGGCGGAGGCGCGGTCCAGGCGCGCACCGCCGATCAGCCGTTCGCGTTCGGCGGCGTACCAGGTCAGTTCGCTGAAGACCCCGTAGTTGTGGAAGTCGGCATCCTGGGTGCGCGGCAGCGCCTTGTAGGTGTCGACACCGCTGGCAGAGCGCTGACGGTGCTCGCTGCCCTGGGCGTCGAGACCACCGATCAACTGCACGTCTTCCCAGCGCCAGGTGGCCTTGATCCGACCGCCGAGGGTCCGGCGATCGACGTTGGAGGCCATGGGCCCAGCCATCATTCCGGTGCCGGAGGGCGTGCGCAGGCTGTAGTTGTCCATCACGTGGTCGGCGTAGTTGTAGTAGACCTGGGCCTCAACCTTATCCAGCACTTCGCCGAGGTTGGATTGCTCGAAACGCAAGCCGAGGCTTTCGCGCTTGAACTGCGAACCGTCCATGCCGCGTCCGGCGTAACGGGCCTCGCCGTCGCCCTTGCCGGCGGTCAGCTCCAGCAGGGTGTCGGCATTCGGGGTCCAGCCCAGGGCCACGTCGCCGTTCCACTTGTCGTAGCGCGAGGCCACGGTGTCGTGGTTGCCATCCCGGTAGTCGTCGGAGTGGGCGCTGTTACCGATCACCCGCAGATAGCCCAGGGGGCCGCCCGCCGCAGCGTCCAGGGTTTTGTCGAAACGGCCGTTGGAGCCGGCCAGCAGGCTGGCGTTGACCCGGGTGCCGAGTTCGCCGAACTGCTCCGGTTCCCGTTCGAAGAGCACGGTGCCGGCCGAGGCGCCCGGACCCCACAGCACGGTTTGCGGGCCCTTGATCACGGTCAGCCGATCGTAGGTTTCCGGGGCGATGTAGGAGGTCGGTGCATCCATGCGGCCGGGGCAGGCGCCGAGCATCATGCCGCCGTTGCTGAGAATGTTCAGCCGCGAGCCGAACATGCCGCGCAGCACCGGGTCGCCATTGGTGCCGCCGTTGCGCACCAGGGCGAAGCCGGGGAGGGTCTTCAGGTAGTCGCCGCCGTCACTGGCCGGCACCGGTTGGCGCGGGTCCTTGGGGTTGGTCACCAGGGTCAGGGGGGAACTGGGGGCGACCGCGGTGATCACGGTCGGGCTGAGTTCTTCCTCATGCTGACGGTGATCCACGCGCGCGTCGTCGGCCATCGCCATCGGGGCCAGCAGGGCGCCGCAAAACAGCGCCATGGCTTGGGTGAAGTGCAGCCGCAGCGCAGTGGCGGCAAAGGTGTCGCAGGCCCGGGCAGCGCCCAGGCGAGAGTGGGCAGAAAACATAAATGTTCCATCGATCGGTCATAAGCCGCACGGCCACAAACATCCTGCTGTCAGTCGACAGCCGGCCGTGCACGGTGAAGGAAGGGCTTACGCGAAGATCGGTGGCGCGCGGCTGCGGGCGCCGGGGAACACGGTCTGCCGGGCGTGGCCCAGGCGCGTGGAGGGCGTGAGGAAGGTGTTGGCGGGGGCTGTATTCAGGGCATCGAATGACAGGCCGGAAGGCAGTGCCGGGCAACTGAACAGCAGGCTGCAATAGCCGCACTTTTCCCACAGTACATGCTGCTCGCCCTTCGGCTGGCTCTGGGGTTGCGCGTGATGAGTATCGCCGTGGCAGCCGGGTTCGCCGCTGGGCATGTCCATGTTCATGGACAGGCTCATCGGCATCGTGTGATCCATCGGCATCGCTTGGGAAATCAGCGGGCCGATAAAGATCATCAGCATGGCGAACAGACTGATCCAGCTGCCGCGCCGAACGCTTGGGGCGTTACGGCGAGGGCGGCGGCGTCGGGTGCCAGGCGAGCGCAGGGCGTTCACGGTGGGCCGTCGTCAGGGGCTACTGGGCGTGCTTGTGCTCGTGGCTAGCCTCGGGAGCCTGCTTCTGCACCGCCACCTCGACCGTGACATTGCCGGCCTTCTCGAAGTGCAGGGTCAGGGGGAAGCGCTTGCCGTCCACCAACAGGCTGCGGTCTTTAAGCTCCAGCAGCATCACGTGATAGGCCATGGGTGCGAAGGCCACTTCGCCACCGGCTGCAACCACCACCTGGGGCACCTGTTGCATCTTCATCAGGTCGCCCTGCATGACGTGTTCGTGCAGCTCGGCCTTACCGGCAATCGGCGAGTCGACGCTGAGCAGGGTGTCGGCGGTCTTGCCGTTGTTGTGCACCACGAAGTAGGCCGCGACCGTCGGTGCGTTCGGCGGCAATTCCTGGGACCAGGGATGGGCAATCTGCAGTTCGCCGACCTTGTACTCATGGGCGTTGGCGAAAGCAGTGGGCAGCAGCAGGGCGGCCAGCAGCAGGGATTGCAAGACCGGGAAGGGTTTGAACATGGCAGTTCTCCAGAACGATTCAAAAACGCAGATCACTTGCGAAAGGGAATCATGCCAGAGGCGGGGCGCCGGGGTTCAGGCTCGGCCATTGCTGGCGCGGGCTGGGGCGTGCGAGTGGAGGAGGCTGGAGCGTTCCAGCAAAAGCTTCGAGGCGTTCCAGAGGCAATGACGGAACGTGCCCGGGCAAGGCCACCCAGGGCGCGGCGCCTGAGCAGCACCAGCAATGCTGCATGTTGGAGTGGTCGTCGTTCTGCGGGGCTTTTTGCTCGAGCTTGCCCAGGGAGATCGCCACCATCTTGGTGCCGGTGGAGGAGCAGAAACTGCCCCACAACAATTGCTCGGTACTGCCGGTGTCGTTGCGGGGCATGGCCCCCGAAAGCGGCATGGCCAGCATGTTGAACAGCACTGCGAAGCAGGCGATCCAGGCAAATGCGAGCCGTTGTCGGGACATGGGGGCGATCCGTCGGTTGGGCGATCAGGCGGGTATTTAGCCTGATCGCTGTGGATAAGTAAAAATGCCGTGTGCGGTGTGGTGTCGCAGTGCCGCCTCAGGCCTGGCCGACGTGGAGTTTCAGCCCCAGCGCCTTCATGACCTTGATGATAGTCGCGAACTCGGGATTGCCCTGGCTGCCCAGGGCTTTGTACAGGCTTTCGCGGCCCAGGCCGGTGTCGCGGGCGACCTGGGTCATGCCGCGGGCACGGGCGATGTCGTTCAGGGCTGCGCGGATCAGCACGCCGTCGCCGGCATCCTCGTCGAAGCAGGCGTCCAGGTAGGCGACCATTTCCTGCGGGGTCTTGAGGTGCTCCGCCGCGTCAAAACGGGTCATTACTCGGGTCATGTGCAGTCCTCACTCTTGAGCGCATGTGCCAGTCGCCGGGCACGTTGAATGTCACGGGGTGGGGAATCCTTGTCGCCGCCGATCAGCAGTAGGTAGAGCACCTGGCCCCGGCGGGAGAAATACACCCGGTAGCCGGGCCCGCGATGAATACGCATTTCGTAGACACCGCCCCCTACCGCTTTGCAGTCGCCGAAATGGCCCAACTGCGCAGCCCTGATCCTGGCCAGTACCCGGGACTTGCCCACGGGGTCCTTCAGGGTTTGGAGCCAGCGGACGAATACGGGGGTCTGTTCAAAGATAAGCATGGCGAATGTAGTCCTTGGGATACAGTCTGGCAAGCCAACGGCCAGGCTGACTGTGGATGGGCCGACGAGCGGCCGAGCGGCCAGCGCGGTCGCTCGTCGAGGCTGTCCAAGGACGTTAATGCAGGGGCTTTTTAAGTTCTGTCAGGTGATTCGCCCACTACTGTCGGGCGGGTCTGTTTGTTGTGTCAGGCCTGGGGCAGGTGGCCCAGGGCCTGCAGCATCTGGGCCGGCGTGCTGAAGCAGCGGTCGGCCTCGGGCAGTGTCGGGCGCTTGAGTACCAGCACCGGCAGGCCCCGTTCGCGGGCCACTTGCAGCTTGGGTTCGGTGGCGCCGCTGCCGCTGTTCTTGCTGATCAGCACATCGATCCGGCGCTGCTCGAACAGCTTGCGCTCGTCTTCCAGGACAAAGGGCCCGCGGGCGCCCAGCACTTCGCAACGGGCATTGCCCGGGTAAGCCTCCAGGGCACGCAGGGTCCAGAATTGCCCCTCGGGGATTTCATCCAGATGCGCCAGGGGCTCGCGCCCCAGGGTAAACAGCGGCCGTTGGAAGGGCGCCAGGGCGAGCACCAACTCTGCCCAGTCGGCCACCTCTTGCCAGTTATCCCCAGCCTGCGCTTGCCAGGCAGGGCGGCGCAGGGCCCAGCAGGGAATGCCGCTCAGTTGCGCCGCGCGCACTGCGTTGTGGCTGATTTGCGCCGCATAGGGATGGGTCGCGTCCAGCAGCAGGTCAATGCCCGCGTCTCGGATAAATTGCGCCAGGCCCTCGGCGCCGCCATAACCGCCGACCCGCACTTGGCAGCGCAAGTCGGTGGGCACACGGCCCACGCCGGCCAGGCTGTAGATATGTTCCGGGCCCAGGGTGCGAGCGATGGCCAGGGCTTCGGTGACGCCCCCCAGGAGTAACACGCGCTTCATGCAAAGGCTCCGGCGTGGCCGACGATGCCGCCTTGGCGGTCGATGGCGAAGACTTCCACCTGGACTTGGGCCGGCACCACGCTGCGGGCGAAGTCCAGGGCGTGCTGGCACACCGCGTCACCGAGGGCGATGCCGGCAGCGCTGGCCATGGCCAGGGCTTGCTGGCTGGTATTGGCCTCGCGAATGGCCTGTTGCAGCGCGGCATCGGCGCCGATCGCCGCGGCCCATTCGGCCAGTTGCGGCAGGTCGATGCTGGAATGGCGGCTGTGCAGGTCCATGTGCCCGGCCGCCAGTTTGCTGATCTTGCCGAAGCCGCCGCACAGGCTGAGCTTATCCACAGGCACTTTGCGCAGGTGCTTGAGCACCGCGCCGACAAAGTCGCCCATTTCGATCAGGGCGATTTCCGGCAGGTTGTAGACCCGGCGCATGGTGTCTTCGCTGGCGTTGCCGGTGCAGGCGGCAATGTGCAGGTAACCGTTGGTTTTGGCCACGTCGATGCCCTGGTGGATCGAGGCGATGTAGGCCGCGCAGGAAAACGGCCGGACAATGCCGCTGGTGCCGAGAATCGACAGCCCGCCGAGAATGCCCAGGCGCGGGTTCATGGTTTTCAGGGCCAGGGCGGCGCCGTCCTCGACGTTCACCGTGACCTCAAAGCCGCCCGGGTAGCCTTGTTCTGCGGCCAGTTGCAGCAGGTGTTCGCTGATCATTTTGCGCGGCACCGGGTTGATCGCCGGCTCGCCCACGGCCAGTACCAGCCCGGGGCGGGTCACGGTGCCAACGCCTGTGCCTGCGATAAAACGCACCCCGGGTTCGGTGGTCAGGCGCACTTGGGAATACAGCAGGGCACCGTGGGTCACGTCCGGATCGTCACCGGCGTCCTTGATCGTGCCGGCTTCGGCGCCGTCGGCCGTGGCGCGGCAGAACTCCAGGCGCATCTGCACCTGCTTGCCTTTGGGCAGGGTGATGTCCACGGCATCCGCATGGCTGCCCCCCAACAGCAACCGCGCCGCCGCCAGGCTGGTGGCCGTGGCGCAGCTGCCGGTGGTCAGCCCGCTGCGCAGTGGGGCGGGTTGTTCGGCGGTTTCATCACGCATCGAATACCCCCATGGCATCAGCAGCCTCCCGTAGCAGCCAGCTTGCTCGCGATGGCTGCGCGACGGTGTTGGCGGCGGGCCTGATCGCCGGCAAGCCGGCTCCTACAGGGGGCGTTGCGGTTGTCTGGGCGGGCGCTATTGCCGGCAAGCCTGATGTTACGGGGTTCATAGGGGTTTGCTGACGTCGAGCAGGGTGATCGGCAACGCCTGGCGCCAGGTGTCGAACTCCCCCAGGGGCTGGGCCTGGGCGATGTGGATGCGGGTCAGTTCGCCGCCATATTTTTCACGCCAGGCCATCAGGGTCATTTCGCTTTGCAGGGTCACGGCGTTGGCCACCAGGCGGCCGCCGGGCTTGAGCTGCTCCCAGCAGGTGTCCAGCACCCCTTCACGGGTCACGCCGCCGCCGATAAAAACCGCGTCCGGGCGCTCCAGGCCGGCCAAGGCCTGGGGGGCGCGGCCGCGAATCAATTGCAGGCCGGGTACGCCGAGGCTGTCGCGGTTGCGTTCGATCAACTGCTGCCGGCCGTCATCGGCTTCAATCGCCAGGGCTCGGCAACTCGGGTGCGCGCGCATCCATTCGATGCCGATGGAGCCGCTGCCGGCGCCCACGTCCCAGAGCAGTTCCCCGGGCACTGGCGCCAGGCGCGCCAGGGTCATGGCACGGACATCGCGCTTGGTCAGTTGGCCGTCATGTTCGAAGGCCGAGTCGGGCAAGCCGGCCAGGCGCGACAGGCGCGGGGTGGCGGTTTCGGCGCGGCAGTCGATGGCCAGCAGGTTGAGGTCGGCAATCAGTGGGTCGCTCCACTCGTGGGCGGTACCTTCGATTCGCCGTTCGGCTTCGCCGCCCAGATGTTCCAGCACGGTGAGCCGGCTTGGGCCGAAACCCCGTTCGCGCAACAGTTTGGCGATGGCCGCCGGGCTGTGCCCGTCGTTGCACAGCACCAGCAAACGCACGCCGCTGAACAGTTGGGCATTGAGCGCGGCAATGGGGCGCGCCACCACCGACAGGGTGACCACGTCTTGCAGCGGCCAGCCCAGGCGCGCCGCCGCCAGGGAATAGGACGAGGGCGAGGGCAATACGTGCATGTCTTCCCGGGCCACCTGCCGCGCCAGGCTGGCGCCGACGCCGAAGAGCATGGGGTCACCGCTGGCCAGCACGCACACCGCCGTGCCGCGTAACGCCAGCACCGGCTCCAGGGAGAACGGACTGGGCCACACTTGCCGTTCGCCACGAATACACACCGGCAATAAATCCAGTTGCCGCTGGCCGCCCACAATCCGCGAAGCGCCCATCAGGGCACGCCGGGCGTTCTTGCCCAGGCCCTTGAAGCCGTCTTCACCGATTCCCACTACTGTCAGCCAGGGCGACATTGCTATTCCTCGAACGTCAAATGTGTTCTTCCGACCGGCAGGCTTTTCATGCCTTTGGACAAAGCAGGCATAATACCGCGCCTTCGCCCGCGAAGCGCCTTTCCCACACTGCCGGTTACCCCCTTGAACGAACGCCCGATGTCCACCGCCTTACGCCCCTCGGCTTGCCCGGGGTTGCTGCGTATCGTCCCGGCGATCGATGGCGGTATCTGCCGGATCAAGCTGGCGGGTGGGGCCATCAGCGCCGCCCAGGCCTGCGCCGTGGCCCAGGCGGCCGAGCGTTATGCGGGCGGGGTGATCGAGGCGACCAACCGCGCCAACCTGCAGATCCGCGGTATTGGCGCGCAACACTCGGCGTTGATCGGCGAGTTGCTGGCCGCTGGCCTGGGCCCGACCACCGCGGCCGGTGATGATGTGCGCAACCTGATGCTCAGCCCCACGGCGGGGATCGACCGGCAGATGCTCATCGACACCCGCCCGCTGGCCGAGGAAATTCTGGCCACCCTGCAGAGCCATCCGCGCTTTCACCAGTTGTCGGCCAAGTTCGCCGTGCAACTCGATGGCGGTGAAGCCCTGGCGATGCTCGAACATCACCACGACCTGTGGCTGGCCGCCTTCATGCACGAGGGGCAGCCGAGGTTGGCCTTTGGCCTGGCCGGTTGCCCTGTGGATAACCCTCTGGCCAGCGTCGCGTTGGAAGCGGGGCATGAGCTGGTGGTGGCGGTGCTGGAGCTGTTTCTCGATGGGGCCCGGCCCGAGCAGACGCGCATGCGCCACCTGCTGTCGGAGTCTTCGCCGGATCAGTTGCTGGCGCAGTTGGCTGCACGTTTGAGCGCGCCCTTGCTCCGCATCGATGCCTGGCAGCGTCCGGCTGCTGCGGGCCTGTTGCACATCGGCACTTATCCACAGGCGGACCCGGCCCGGGTCTACGTCGGCGTCGTGGCCGCCCTGGGGCGGCTCGACCCGCATATGCTCAGAGGCGTGGCCCAACTGGCCAGTGAATGGGGCGATGGCACCCTGCGCTTCACTCCTTGGCAAAGCCTGCTGCTGCCGAACCTGCGGGTGGCCGATGCCCCTGAGGTCACCCGGCGCCTGGCGCAGTTGGGCCTGCTTTGCTCGGCGGACCAGGCCTTGGCGCAACTGGTGGCCTGCACCGGCTCCAGCGGCTGCGCCAAGGGCCTGGCTGAAACCAAGGGCGACGCCCTGCAACTGGCCAAGCTGCTGCAACGTCAGGGCCAGACCCTGAATGTTCACCTGTCCGGGTGCTCGCGCTCCTGCGCCTGTGCCCATGTGGCGCCCGCCACCTTGCTGGCCGTCGCCCCCGGGCGCTACGACCTCTATTTTCGCGATGCCGCGCAGCCGGGTTTCGGCACGCTGCACGCACGCAACCTCTCTATTGAAGCGGCTGGCGCATTGCTCGATGCCCGCCCACGGAGCAACACCGATGATTGATTACATCCGCGACGGTCAGGAGATCTATCGCAACTCCTTCGCCATCATTCGCGAAGAAGCCAAGCTGGAGCGCATCCCGGCCGACCTGGAAAAACTCGCGGTGCGGGTGATTCATGCCTGCGGCATGGTCGAGGCGATCGATGGCCTGCAGTTCTCCGAAGGGGCCGGCAAGGCCGGGCGCGAGGCCCTGGCGGCCGGTGCGCCGATCCTCTGCGATGCGCGGATGGTCTCCGAAGGGGTGACCCGGGCGCGCCTGCCGGCGAACAACCAAGTGATCTGCACCCTGCGCGACGAAAGCGTTCCAGACTTGGCCCGCGAGCTGGGTAATACCCGCTCGGCGGCGGCCCTGGAACTGTGGCGCCCGCACCTGGAAGGCAGCGTGGTGGTGATTGGCAATGCGCCAACGGCTTTGTTCTATCTGCTGGAAATGCTTGATGCCGGCGCCCCCAAGCCGGCGCTGATCCTCGGCTTCCCGGTGGGTTTTGTCGGCGCCGCGGAATCCAAGGCCATGCTCGCCGCCGACAGCCGCGGTGTGCCCTTTGTGATCATGCAAGGTCGCCTCGGTGGCAGCGCCATGGCTGCCGCCGCCGTCAACGCCCTGGCCACGGAGATTGAATGATGCAGCAACCTGGACGTTTGATCGGCCTCGGCGTGGGCCCGGGTGACCCGGAACTGATTACGGTCAAAGCCCTGCGCCTGCTGCGCGAGTCGCCGGTGGTGGCGTACTTCGTCGCCAAGGGCAAAAAGGGCAACGCCTTCGGCATCATCGAAGCGCACCTGCAAGCCGCCCAGACACTGATGCCACTGGTGTACCCGGTGACCACCGAAGCCCTGCCGGCGCCGCTGTCCTACGAGCAAGTGATCAGCGACTTCTACGACAGCGCTGCCGAAGACCTGGCCCTGCATCTGGATGCCGGTCGGGATGTGGCGGTGATCTGTGAAGGCGACCCGTTCTTCTACGGTTCCTACATGTACCTGCACGACCGCCTGGCCGAGCGCTACCAGGCTGAAGTGGTGCCGGGTGTGTGCTCCATGCTGGGTGGTGCTTCGGTGCTGGGTGCGCCGCTGGTGTATCGCAACCAGAGCCTGTCGGTGCTCTCTGGCGTGCTGCCCCACGACGAACTCAAGCGTCGCCTGGCCGATGCCGATGCGGCGGTGGTGATGAAATTGGGGCGCAACTTCCCCAAGGTGCGCCAGGTGCTGGAAGAGCTGGGGCTGGCCGAGCGTGCGCTGTACGTCGAGCGCGCCACCATGGCCAACCAGAAGATTGTGCCGCTGGATGAGGTGGTGCCGATGTCGTCGCCGTACTTCTCGCTGATCATCGTTCCGGGTGAAAGGTGGCAAGGCTGATGACCCGTTCAACACCGGCGATTGTGATTCTCGGCCAGGGCAGCCTGGCCACGGCGCGCAGGCTCCAGCAGCTGTACCCGGATGCGCTGATCCACGGCCTGGCCGAGCGGGTCGAAGGTGCGGACCGCAGCTATCACGAGTTCGGCGCCACCTTGCGCCAGCTCTATCAACAGAACACGCCGATCATTGCCCTGTGCGCTGCCGGCATCGTCATCCGTACCCTGGCGCCGTTGCTCCTGGAGAAGGGCGCCGAGCCGCCGGTGCTGGCCGTGGCCGAAGACGGCAGCGCGGTGGTGCCGTTGCTCGGTGGCCTGGGCGGGGTCAACGTCATGGCCCGGGAAATGGCTGCCGGCCTGGGTGTGGCCGCGGCCATCACCACCAGCGGCGAGCTGCGTTTTGGCACCTGCCTGCTCAACCCGCCCAGCGGCTATGCCCTGGGTGACCTGGAGCTGGGCAAGCGCTTTGTCTCCGACCTGCTGGGCGGTGAAAGCGTGCGCATTGAAGGCGCCGCGCCCTGGCTGGCCGAGGCCAAGTTGCCGGAAGACGCGCACGCACGCCTGAGCATTCACGTCGGCTCCGCCGAGCGCGAACCCACGGCCAATGAACTGCTGATCTACCCCCGCAGCGTCCTCATCGCCTGTAGGCGCCGGCTTGCCAGCGATAGCTCTATCAGCCTCGCCGAGTCGATCCGCCAAACCTTGCACCAGGCCAACATCGCGGTGCAGTCCCTGGCCTGCCTGCTGGCCGCCGACACGGACATGGCTGACCGAGCCCTGCACGACGCAGCCACCGAACTGGGGGTGCCCCTGCGTTTCGCCCCGGCCGCCAACAGCGTGGTCGAACTGGCGCAACAGGCCGTGCCGCAATTGTTGCCGCCCATTAGCAGCGGCGACGATCTGGCCATCGCCGTCGCCAACCAGCCCCTGGACCCTGAGCAGATCGGCCGTCCTCGCGGCCGCCTGGCGGTGATCGGCCTCGGCCCTGGCGCCGCCGAACTGATGGTGCCGGCGGTGAAGGCCGAACTGGCTCGGGCCAATGACATCCTCGGTTACGAAACCTACGTGCGCATGGCCGGGCCGTTCCGTGCCGATCAGGTCATGCACTGCACCGATAACCGTGAAGAAATGCAGCGGGCCCGGCACGCCTTCGAACTGGCCGCCCAAGGTCGCTCGGTGGTGGTGGTGTCGTCCGGTGACCCGGGCGTATTTGCCATGGCCGCCGCCGTGCTGGAAGCCCTGCACGAGTCCACGGACCCGGCCTGGCACAACGTCGACCTGGAAATGCTCCCCGGTGTGTCCGCGTCCCTGGCCACCGCCGCCCAGGCCGGTGCGCCGCTGGGCCATGACTTCTGCGTGCTGTCGCTGTCGGACAACCTCAAGCCGTGGGCCATCATCGAAAAACGCCTGGAGCTCGCCTCCCAGGCGGACCTGGCGTTGGCGTTCTACAACCCGATTTCCCGGTCACGGCCGTGGCAACTGGGGCGTGCCCTGGAAATCGTCCGCCAGCACCGAACGCCGGAAACACCGGTGGTCCTGGGCCGGGACATCGGCCGGCCCGGGCAGACGTTGCGGGTCATCACCCTTGGCGCCCTGACCCCGGAACAGGTGGATATGCGCACCATGGTACTGGTGGGATCGTCCACCACCTGCACCTTCCCCAAGGCGAGTGGTGGCGAGTGGGTGTATACGCCGAGGTGGTACAAGGGCAGTTGAAAGTGGGGAGTGGCAAGCGGCAAGTTTGAAGCTGGCAGGGGGCGTTGTAGGCGCTGGCTTGCCAGCGATGAGGCCCTATCTGCCCACGGGGCGGCTTATTGGTCTTCCGGCGCTTGCGCGGTCAGCAGCCAGGTGATGAATTCGAAGAAGCTGCTCCACCGGGCGGGCATGCGGCCGTTGATGAAGTCTTCCCGGTGCCCGAGGTCGAAGTCCCAGACGCCACCGCTGTTGTTGTCCAGCAGGTAGCCGCCTTCGCCTTGCAGGGAGGTGAAGGCGATGAAGTGCTGCGGCAGTTCCCAGACCTCGTGAATGAACTCGGTGCCCATCAGGATTTGTTCGGTAGGCTCGGCGAGGTCACAGAGCATTTCGTCGCTGGCGCGGCTTTTGAAGTCGGCGGGGCAGTAAGCCAGGTAGATCTGTGCGAACTCGCTGTCCAGGGCGATGCCCAGCCTGTTCAGGGCCTGGGTCACCTGGGCGACGTCGGCACGCGGGCGGAGGTCGGGCTGGGCTTCGATCAGGGCGATCAGTTGCGCGGGAATCATTGGCTGTCCTCGGTCGCCAGTGGCCATTTGTCCAAGGGCAAATGCGACCTGTTGAGGGCGAAGTGTTCCCGAGCCTGGCCCAGGGTCATGTGGTTCGGCCCGCTCGGCACATCCAACGCTTCGTTGCCGTCATCCTCCCAGCCACACAGGTCGCAGATTTCATACTGACCCCGCGTCGATAAGGTTCGATAAGCGCAGCAAGGGCAGGCCTCCAGTTGCTCACACCCTGGGCTGACGATGCAGTCGCCGAGCCCGGCTTCATGCAGGCAGCGCATCAGATAGCGGTGAGTGACACCCCGATATTCAGCGCGCAGGGCGATCATCAGCAGAGGGGCGTAGCGCGGGTTCAGCCCATCGTCGGGGGGCTCCGATTCGTCCAGGATCTGCTGTTGCAGGTCTGGCGGCAGTGTGGCGAATTCTTGGTCGTCGCCATCGAGCCCCCACCAATTCAGCAGGTGGCTGGCTCGGGCGGCGGCGTCGAGGCTGGACAGCCGATGTTCGCTCAGGCGCTCGATGGCTTGGGTGGCGGTGAGGTTTTCCATGGGAGCTCGGTGTGCAGTCGTGGGCGTCATGGCCAGGTCAGGGTCAATTGGTCGGGGCGGTCGATGGGGATGCGCACCCGGACCCCGGAGGTCGACTCGGCATCAACATGCTGGTCCTGGATCTCGACCCGGCTGAAGGGGTTGGTGTCCCTGAAGGCAATCAACCAGATCAACTGATCCGAGCCCTTTTCCTGCAAGGCGACAAAACCATCGCCGCCATAGCCTGCCGTCTCGCCGCCCTTGGCATAAAAGGGCTGCGGGCCGTCGGCGCAGCAGCTCAGGGTGGTGATGAAGTCCGGATCTTGTTCGGGCTGATAGTCCAGGGCCGGCATCCAGACTTTGTTGAGTAACTGGCTGTGTTGATAGGGCAGGTCGAACAGGCAGTAAAAACCATTGCTCAGGACCAGGCAGTTTGCCTGGGGGAAGCATTCGTCCTGCCACTGTTCCTGGATAAAAGCCATGTCGGCGCTGTAGGGCATGTTGTTCTCGATCCTTTCGAGCCGTTACAGGCTGGGCACCAGCAGGAAGCCTGCGTAGTAAGCGCAGTGCCCGGGGTAGCCGGGGCGTGCGTCGCAGGGTTTAAGGCAGCCTTGGGTGCCATTGGGAAAACGCGCGGCCACCGACATTGCGAAACCGTAGGTGGGCGTGGTCACGGCAAAGCTGTTTTCGCACACAGCCTTGGTGCTGTAAGTGAAGGTCATGGATTCTCGCCGTCCGTTCTGGGCGAAGGCCACCTCGAAGCTGTTGAGGCTTTTCCAGCCCGACAGGGGCAGCACCACAAAGCGATAGCGGGTGCTGTCGAGCTTCTGCCCCATGACCCGCAGCGAGTTGGTGGCCGAGTCGGTTTTCGGCGAAGGGTAGGGCAAGGCCAACAGCGCCCGAGGGTCGCCGAGCACGCCGAGCTCGAAGCCGATGCCTTTCTGGTAGAACGGGATCTCGATGTTCGGGTAGCCGTCGATTTTCACGTATCGGCTGGACGCGTAAGGCCCTGAAGTCTCGGGCTTGTAGTCCGGCGCCTGGGCAAAGGTGACCTCGAGTTCCAGCACCGCATCGGCGGCCTTGGCGTCTTCGCTGCGAATATCGCTGGGGCGCTCGCTGCCATGGCTGGCGCAACCGGCCAGCAGGGCGACGGTGGTGAGTTGCAGCAGGCGTTGCCATAGAGAAGTCGGCATCACTCAATGCTCCGTCTTGAGAGGGCTGGAGGTCAGGCCCAGGCCCTTGAGTTGCCAGGAACCTTGCACCTGCTGCCAGGTAAAATGCTCGCCGACCCATTCCACCTGCAGGGCATGGTGCAGGCGGTTCTGGTCGATGCGCCGGCCTTCGTCCAGGGCTTTGCGAGCGCGGGCGCCGGCTTCCTCGAACAGTGGCCAGAGTTGCTTGCCATTCAGCTCCTTGCTGATCGGCAACTGGGCGTAGACCCCGCGTTCCTCCGAGCTGAGCAGCAACCCTTCCTTGGCCAGGAACGCCGCGCTGCGGTTGTCCGGCGCGACAGAGACCAGCATCGCGTAGTGGGAAAAGCCCCAGCCGGGCAGCCGCTCGTCGAACCACAGGACTTGCCCGGTCGAGGGTACGAAGGCACGAGCGCCTTCGGGAAACAGCAGCAGGTCCTGGCGCCCGGGTTGCGCCTGGCCCCAATCGGGCTCGTCACGGCTTTTGACCGGGCTGAGGATGCGCGCCAGGGGCGTGTCGTTCTGCACCGCGATAACCACCGTGCCGACGCCCATCCACTCGATGCTGGTCGCCAGCAGCACCGGCTGGCCGTTCCGGGTCGCGCCCGTGGGCCGCACATCGGTGATTTGCCAGGCATTCAGTGGTCGGTAGGGCCGGCCCTTGTAGGTGATTTCCAGGGTGCTGATGGACGACTTGCCGCGAAAGACATGGAAGTCGCCAAACTGCTCGCTATAGCCGCTGAGGTAGTCGAGCTTTGTGTTGTGTGGCGCACGTGTCGCTTCCTCCGCCACCAGCGGTTGCGCCACGAACATGGCCAGCGCCAGGCAACATCCGCGAGCGTTGCAGGCACGCCATAGGCGTTGCAGAAGTTTGGAGGCTGCGTCCGTGCCGAGACTTCGATGAAGAGTCTGCATGCGATCCCTGTCGATTCATCTGAATGAAGCACCTGATGATGCCTCGCCGGCCAGTCTAAGGGACTTGATAATGGCTGGCACGGTAAAACTAATCGGAGTCGTCCCAGGTGTAGCCCACAGCCCTGGCCTAAGTGTACGAGTCGATATCCAGCTCCCGGGGCGCCCCGATGACATAACCCCCGATCAACTCAGCGATCGCCTGATCAGGGTCGTCAGCGGGCGTTGGAATCATCGCCAGTTGCTCCTGCGCGGTGTTTTCCGGGTGCGCTCTCCAGCGTGGCAAGCCCTCTGCCAGCAAGGTCGGCTGACCGGCGAAAGTGCCGTATACATCGCGCTCGCTGACCCTGGTAATGCTCAACTCAAGCAGGCGTTGACGGGTTGTATGCAGACGGTCGATTTCCTGAGTAATCCGTTGCCTTGCCATGACCCGCTCTTGAGCGTTGAGATAGGCATCGGGCCGTGCCGCCTGGCTTCGATCCAAGTCGCGCAGCTGTTGAGTGATGCGAGTCAATGCCCGATCGACCCAGTCGAATTCACGCTCGGTCACCAGGTTACGTGTGAACTCCTGTGACTCCTGCCAACGGCGCAGGGTGGCCCAACAGTTGGGGATGTAGCTATCGATCATCTTGTGATCAACGTTGTCCACCAGTTGCCGAAGCAGCGAGCCGCGCACCGGCAAACCGTCGATCTCCTGCAGCACCCTGGCACAGCCCTGATCGAGGATGGTGCTACAGCCTGGCGCCCAGAGCATCGCCGACCTGCGCCCTGTGCCAAAGTCCACCGGCTGAAAGTGCCGCAACTGGCCATGGTGGGCATAGGGTTCGCCGGTAAAGTTGATCAGGCCTGAAATAAACAACGTCAAGCCAACCGGCGCATCCAGCACCAGAACCGAGCCTCGCGCTGCGAGTTGTTTGGGCTTGGAGGTGCTCATCCAGGTTGCCGGCACGCTCGGCACCGGGTCGTGGTGATTGACTATGCGGTGGTGTAGCAGCGCCTTGGCACCTTTGACAAAATCGGTATCGCCGGCCCTTGGGCTGCCGTAGGTGTAGAGCAGGATGTCATAAGTGAAACCTGTCCTGCGCCGAAGCATTTCGGAGAGTATGAGCGCCACTGCGCCACCCAGGCTGTGTCCTGTAATGACGAGTTTTTGTCCGCTGTAGAATTTATCCAGATAGTCGGTAACAAAGCTCCTAAGTGCTTTGGCTGCGCCATAAAAGCCGTTATGCACCTTGCCGTCGCCCTCCTCGAAAGGTACTTGCTCAGCGTCCATATCGCGGAATACATCGGGCATTTCGGCCGTGCCACGCACGGCAAGCAAAATCAGCTCATCGTGATGGGTGATATAGGCCTGGGTATCGGTGCCGCCTTCATCCAGACGGTCATCAAAAAAGTGAATCCTCTCCGGATGTTCCTGCGCATTTCCCAGGCTCGGATGATTGACCTGCGGGTACAGCTCCGGGTCGAACGGGATAATTTCCAGGCGCCTCGAGTAGGGCACGTCCTCATACAGCGGGTAATAGGCCCTGCCCCCAGACTGCGCCGCATCCACCTGCCACAGTTCGTCAAAGGCTGGCAGCACTGCGCCAAACCAGTTGCCGCTGCTGGGCTGCACGGGAAACCCCACGCGGGCGCTTTCCACCGGTTGCGTGCGAGGTGCCTGGTCAAAGTTGCTGTAACTCAGGGTCGTCAGCACCGCCAGTTGGTAGAGGTTGAGTGCGCAAAACTTGGCATCGGTCGACAGCATTGGCCGCAAGGCCCGCAACGGCCTTACCTCCAGCACGTGATGGCGGTTGGGCAGCAGAGCAATGCCCGCCACCCTTGATGGCGGAGAGATAAAGTCCTGGTCAACCAGCGTCCGATCGGTCGTGATCCCGTCCGGTGGCGCTCCACCGTCGAGGTAGCCCGTAGGCTTGATCTTTGAGCCCTTGGGCTGGGGCGGCAGTCGAAACAGTGAGTACACATGTTGGTTGGGTGGGAAATGCCGTTCGACCATCAGCGGCAAATGGGCGTCGTGCTCCACCAGCTCACTGACCTCAACCTGATAGAAACTATCAGCCCTGTCCTGTGCCGGGTTGCTCCGCGTGCGGGCACCGCTGTTGTTGAAGAAACGAGTGCTTTCGGCGCGTACTTGCAGTTCGGTGATAGGGAGTGGGTAATACTTCCTTTTTTTTAAGCGCACATATGTTTTATTGGGGCCTGCGTAAGGTTGATTCAGAGTGAGCAGAAGCGGCCCGCAATAGTGATCTTCTACCCGCCCCACACCATCGATATCTAGCCGGCCTGTATGGGTCACGTTTTCATAGTCGGTCGCTTCATACATCAGTCCGGCATAAGTTTTACCGTCACCGAACTCGTCCACCAACTGAAAGCTAGTGGCTTGACCGCGTAAGGGGCAGGTGTAAACACGACCTTCCATGGAGGGACTGTCACCCTGCGGTAGCGATTTAGTATTCATGGGTTTACTTCCTTGTTTTCGGTACACCCCGGATAAATGTCGCAAGTACGGCCGTCAGGCATTCTGAACGTGCTGAAATCCTTGTAATTGCCAAAGCAAAAAGCATCTTGGTCTTCAAAGCGTTCACCCATACAGCGCTTCCAGCCACCAAGTACCTTGACCCAGGTATCGCCCATATAGGGTTCCTCCTCAGCCGCTAACTTGATTTTCAAGCGCACGGTTTTTCCCGGTAGTTGGTCCAGGGTGTAGGCCGCAAATGGATGGCCTAAGGTCGGGTTGCCCTGTGCATCGGTGTTTGTACAGGTCAGAATTTTTACAATTCGCCGTAAACCGCCTGATGTTCGAAACAGCAACTGGCAACGCCCCGACACCTGGCTTTCACCGACAGCGTTGAATGTGCCTTTATCTCGGTCATCCAAGTGGTCACTCACATGGACCTTTCCAAAGTCTCGGGCAACGTCTCCCCAATCCTTGCCATATGTAGCGTTGATATAAAACTCGACGGACTGCAGTGCCAACGGACAGCCACTCACTGTTCTGTGCAGCACTATTTTGGAGTCGCGTTGGTACTCTTTCTGCCACGTTCTGTTGATACCCATCCGTGTGTTTCTGCCGCCAGGTACGCTGCAGGTTTCACCTTGGGCCGGTACATAGATGGCGGTGGCTTCGTAAGTGAAGTCCGGCGGCAAGTCCGCACTCAAGGTAAAACTGTCGGAGGTGCCCATGGCCGAACAGCCTGTTGCCAAAGCCAGGTAACCGATGAACAGCCAGCGTTGAATAAAGCTGTTCATAAGGGGCCGCTCCCCTGCCAATACAGGGCTTCTTGACGAACACGTTCAATGTGTTGCTCAGGGGTTTCGCCATGTCGGGGCAGCCAGAATGTCGGCAGTGTGTAATCCGCGGCTCGCAGGCTTTGGGTCAGAAGGAAATAGAGGGCATCAGGTGCCTGCCAATTCCAGGTTGTGGCCAGGTCGAGTTGGGTGCGCAGCCAGGTGTCGATGTCTTGGTGTTCGGCAAGCGCCGCCAGCAGGTCTGTGTGCTCGCGCATGAGGTAACGCCTGATGTTGTCGAACTGCACGGCGGTGTAGGTGGCTTGCGGCGTGGGGATGTTCAGCCACTGCGGCTCAGGCGGCACCGGGTGCGTGCCCGGGGCCGGGTTGTCGTGGACGTTCCATTGTTCGGCCTGCCAGTAGCACACGCTGGCGATGGGCCCCAGGTAGCCTGGATGGTGTTCGGCTGGCATATGGGCCAAGGCCCGTCCCAGCACACGGTTGTCATGAAAGCGGTAAAGGCATTGATGGGGTGGCTCGCCGACCACCAATCGGTCGCGCCAATGTTGGGTCAGGGCATCAAGTTCGGTGGCCGGGGCGGTGGCCAACCATCCCCAATCGGCTTCAGGCGCCTTGAGCAGGGCCGCGAGCAAGTGAGGGGCTGCCCGATCAAGTTGAAACAGATAAGGCCCTGCGCTGGCCAGCGAATGAGCTGGGGTACTGCGATACACCGCGCGGTAGCGCTCGTGGCCCACCTCGGCGATCAGGGCATCGCGGGCGTCAAGCGCCCCATCGGAGTCCAGCACCAGGTAGAGGCCGCGCCCTAGCCGGACTTGTTCATATAGCCATTGCTCCACGCTTTTCATGCACGTTCTCCGAGGTCACACAGACCATTGCGGCAGGCTTCACACAGCGGGCAGAAATCCACGGCCTGTTGCTTGCTCGCACTCATGATGGACAGCGGGTTGTCGATGATTGCCTGGGGGGCGCCGGCCAGCGATTCCAGGGCTTGCTGCGGCGCGACACCGGCCATCGGCGCACCGCCCAGCACCACCGGCTCGCTGCTGAAAATCCCGCCCGGGTTGATGACCAGGTGCTGGCCGCCGGCCTTGAGGGTCAGGCTCGTGCCGGCATCGATCACCACGTGGGCGGCGGTGAGCCGAGCCTGGGTGCCGGCCTGTAGCACCAGGCTGCCGTCGACATGGGTACTGGCGTTGCCATCGATGGACAGCCATTCATGGCCGGCAATCACGGTGTTGCGCACGCCTTGGGTGGTGTGGGTTTCGTTGCCCTGGATCAGGCTTGAGCTATGGCCGTCGACCTGTTCGTGGCGGTCGTTGCCGATCAGGCTGTGGCTGTCCTGAGTGATCTGTTCGCGGCGCGAATGGCCGATGGTGGTAGTGCTGTCGTTGAGGATCAGGTGTTCAAGATCCCGTTGTGCCCGCAGGAAGATTTTTTCCTGCCCGGCTCGGTCTTCGAGCATCAGCTCGTTGTAGCCGCCACTGTTGGGTGTGCTGTGGCTGCGCAGAACGGTTTTACTGTGGTTTTCCGGCAGGGTGTACGGCACAGGGGTGGCGGTGTTGGCCACGCACCCGGTGATCAAAGGCTGATCGGGGTCGCCTTCCAGGTAGGTCACCACCACTTCCATGCCGATGCGGGGAATGCTCACGGCACCAAAATTGTCCCCGGCCCAGCTGGATGACACCCGCAACCAGCAACTGCTTTTATCGCTGTTGAGTTCCGTGCGGTCCCAGGGCAGCTCGACCCGGACCCGGCCCAGGGCATCGCAAAAAATCTCTTCGCCCGGCGGCCCTGTCACCCGTGCGGTCTGGCTCACCAGCACCGGTCGGCGCGGGGGCAGCGGCGGGCGGAACAACACGTCCCAGGGAATGGCGCTGAAATGGTTGTGGTAACCCTGGGTAAAGCCGTCAGGGGCGCTGGTATCGAGGGCTTCTTCGAGGACCTGGGGCTGCTTGCCGCGGTGATGAACACTGAGCAGCAGCCACAGGTCATTGCAGGCGTTGCGTGGGTGATCGCTCAAGGTGAAGAAGTGGCCGCTGCGCAGGGTCGGCTGGCCGCTCTCGCCTTCGGCCAACTGATAGTCGACACGGTGACTTTCCAGGGCTCGCTGGACCTGCTGTTGACCGCGCGCCTCGGTGGGCAGCGGCAGTGGGTAGCGATAGTCCTCAAGCGCCGGCCCCGATACGACGCTGTGGGTCCTTTCCAGCAGCCGATTGGGCCGCTGCACGTCATAGTCGCGGCGGGTGACGGCTTGGGGGCGGGTGCTGAACCGCTGGGCGAAACGCTTGACGGTCGGGCCGTCGGCGACCTGCCCGCTGCCAGGTTGGTAAGGCGTTGTGTCGAGTGTCGGGAAGGCGGTCTGATTGTCGCTAAACACCAGCAGATGATTGTCCGCCGAGTGCTGGTGGTGCCAGGCGATGCCTTCTTCGGCGCACAGGCGCTGGATGAATTCGAAATCACTTTCGGCGTATTGGGTGCAGTACTCGCGCTCAGGGGCGCCGGGCACATGAAAGGCAAACACATCTGGCTGGATGCCGTGACCCTGAAGCACCTGGGCCACGATCTGCGGCACGCTCTGATGTTGGAAAATTCGCTGGTTGTGGCTGAACTGCAGGTAGTGCAGCACCGGCACCAGCCGCAGGTAATAGTGGCTCAGGCGCCTGCCAGACGCCCCGGCGGCAATGTCTTCGATCCGCCCGTGCAGGCCTTCGCCCTTGGGGCCAAAACGAAGAAATGCCGGCTGACGCAGCAGGGGCTCCAGGTCGATATTCGGGTTTTCGCTGACCAGTTCGATATGGATGGCGTACAGGCTGCTGAGGGCTTCGATACCGTCAAAGGCCAGTACCTTGAAGTCGTGGCGAATTGAGGGAATCAGCAGGTCGAAATAGGCGGAGCCAGCCGGCGCGAACATACGCTAGTCCTTCAGCGGTGAAGGTCGACAAAGGCGTTCGGGACGGCGCCGATGCCAAGGAAGAATGAGGGGGTCATGCTAGGGAGGAGGGCAGAGCACCGGCTACAGGGGGATTCTGAAAGTCCCGCGGAAAGGTCGCTAATGCTGCAGTAAGAAACGAGGGGGGCGCCCTCGCCGTTAGACGGCGGGGCTGAGAGGGGCTGGTGCCCTGACCGGTACCAGGGCGCTGGCGGATTAAGGCACCAAGTACCCGCGCACCCCGGTAAAGATGATCTGCGCGGCCAGGGCGCAGACGAACAGGCCCATCAGGCGGCTGACGATTTGCAGGCCTTGTTCGCCGAGGATGCGTTCGATGCGGTTGGACAGGTAGAGCACCACGCCGACAGTGAAGCTGGCCAGGGCGATGCTGACGATAGCCATCAGTTTGTCGTCCCAGTGCGGCTGGCTGACGCCCATGACCAGCAAGGCGCCGATGGTCCCGGGGCCGACGGTCAGGGGAATGGTCAACGGCACGATGGTCACGTCTTGCTGCACATTGTCGGTCTGCACCGCCGATTTGCCTTGGGCCATGCCCAGGGCGGAGATGAACAGCACGCTGCCGGCACCGATGCGGAAGGCGTCCACGGTGATGCCGAAAACGCTGAAAATCACTCGGCCGAACAGGTACAGCAGCACGCTGGACACCAGGGTCGCCAGGGCAACTTTCCAGGCCAGGCGTCGGCGCTCCTTGCTGGAGTAACCGCGGGTCAGGCTGATAAAACACGACAGGACGAAGAAGGGGCTGTAGAGCACCAACATCTTCAGGTAAACGCTGAACAACACGTGGAGCATGGTGGGAGCTCACAGCGAGGAAAGGGCGAGCGGGAGTTTAACAGGCGCCGCGCATGCTGTCGGCTCGGCCGGTACGAGGCTGGCTTCGGCCTTGGGCCAGGCGCTTTAACTGACGTGTTCGGGTGTCGCCGGGCCGGAGTAGAGGCTGTAGCCGCGTTCCCAGTCCGAGTTCAGGTGGCGGTTGCGGAAATCAATGTCGAACAGGGGGCCGGCCGGGGCGTGCTGGCGTGTGCTCATGGCGCTGTTCAGCTCGTGCATTTGGGTGAGGAACGCTGGGTAGTCTTCGACGTACACACAGTCTTCCCGGGCAAAGCGCAGGCTGACCGTGGCGTTGCAGATCACCGCCAGGTTAAGGGTCAGGCCGGGGCCGACGCTGAGGCGGCCGCCAATGTCATAGATCCGGTCGCCGGGTGCCGGGGGCTGGCCCCAGGCCTTGTCGATGCGGTGCCGGTGGCCCTCGATGTCGACGGTCAGTGACGACTCGTAGCCCTTGACCTGTTCGAAGTGCACCTCGGCCTTTTGCACAATCAGAAAACTGTCGTCGTCCGCTGGCGGCACCCAGTCCGGCGCTTGTTGCGCCAGGCTGTCGATCACCGGATCGTCGAGGCGGTTGAGGACGATGTTGAACAGGGTGAAGTGGAAGTGCTCAAGCAGGGCCTCGTTCAGCCCGATATCGATGTAGGTGGTCAGCCCGCCGGCATTGGCGTAGTCGATGGCGCCGAAGGCGTGGCTGATGTCCAGTTCGATCATGGGGCCCGGCCGGTTCAGGTGGTTTGCGCGGGCGTGCGGTCACGCAGGTCGCGCTGTGCCACCCAGTGCTCAACCAGGTCGCGCAGTTGCGAGAGTTCCACCGGCTTGGCCATGTGCCCATCCATGCCGGCCTGGCGCGCGCGCTCCTTGTGTTCGGCGAGGATGTGCGCGGTCAGGGCCACCACCGGGGTGCGGATCCGCTGGTTGCCGACTTCCCACGCCCGCAGTTGCTGGGTGGCGGAAAAACCGTCGAGCACCGGCATTTCGCAGTCCATCAGCACCAGGTCGTAACGCTGGGCCTTCATCGCCTGCAGGGCCTCTTCGCCGTTGCTGGCGGTGTCGGGTTGCAGGTTGAGCTTGCCGAGCATGCCGCGGATGACTTTGGTGGAGATGCTGTTGTCTTCGGCCACCAGGATGCGGAAGTCGCTGGGCACGGCGACCGCTTCAGCGGCCGCCTGGACCACGCTGGCAGGCGAGGAAGTCGCCGCGGCCTGGCCCTTGTTGCGCTGGTTCAGTTCGTCGGCCAGGGTGGTCTTGAGGGTGTAGCCGGCCACGGGCTTGGCGAGGATGCGCTTGATCCCGGCATTGCGGGCGATGACCTTGCTCGGCGCGTTACTGATGCCGGTGAGCATGATCAGCAGGATGTCGTGGTTCAGGCTTGGGTCTTCCTTGATCTTCGCCGCCAGCTGCATGCCGGTCATGCCGGGCATGTTCTGGTCCAGCAGCACCACGTCGAAGTAGTCCCGCAGGTGCGCCTTGGTCCGCAGCAGGGCCAGGGCTTCCTTGCCCGATGGCACGGCACTGACGTTCAGGCCCCAGGCGCTGCATTGCTGCACCAGGACCTTGCGGCAGGTGTCGTTGTCGTCCACCACCAGCACCCGGGCGTCTTGCAGCGGGCCATCGAGGTCGGCGGTCGGGTGCTCCAGGCGCTCCGGGTCCAGGGGCAGGGTCAGCCACAGGGTGCTGCCCTGGTTGGCGCTGCTTTTGATGCCGAACTCGCCGTGCATCAACAGCACCAGTTGCCGAGCGATCACCAGGCCCAGGTTGCCACCCAGCCGCGTGGCGGCGAGGAAGTTCTTGCTGTGCAGTTCGGTGTGCAGCAGGGCGTCACGCTCTTCGGCGTCCATCGGCTGGCCGCTGTCCTGCACCGCGATGCGCAGGCGCGGTTTGCTGCTGCGTTCGTCGAGGGCGACCACGATCAGCACTTCGCCTTCGTCGGTCTTCTTCAGGGCGTTTTCCAGCAGGCTCAGCAGCGCCTGGCGCAGGCGCGTGGGGTCGCCGCTGATGACCCGCGGCACCTGGGGCTGGATAAAACTGATGAGCTCGACGTTCTGCTGCTCGGCCTTGGCGCGGAAGATGCTCAGGCAGTCTTCGATCAAGGCGTTGAGGTCGAACTGCACGTCGTCCAGTTCGATCTGCCCGGACTCCAGCTTGGAGATGTCGAGGATCTCGTTGATCAGGGTCAACAGTTCATTGCCAGCGCTGTGGATGGTCTGCACGTAGTCCCGTTGCTTGACCGACAACGGCGTGCCCAGCAGCAGTTCGGTCATGCCCAGCACGCCGTTCATCGGTGTGCGGATCTCATGGCTGATCTTGGCCAGGAACTCGGCCTTGGCGTTCACCTCGGCATTGCTGGCCGCCAGGTCGCGGCTTTCGCTGAAGCGGTTTTCGGTGATGCTGCGCTGGCGTTCACCCAGGGCGATGCTCATCAACAGGCCGCTGACGCAGATCACGCAGAGCAGGGTGATGATCAGCCCTTGCGGCGAAACCAGGGTCAGGCCCAGCAGCGCCGGGAGAATCACCAGGGTGCCGAGATTGAAGATCACCATGGCCAAGACGAACAGGCGGGCCGGACGATAGCCCTTGTGCCAGTGGTAGGCGCCGACGAAGAGCATGCTCAGGCCGGCGAGGGCCACCAGGGCGTAGGTGATGATGTTCAGCGGCAGGGTGCTGACAAACAGCAACAGCAGGCTGCACAGGCCGACCAGCAGGATATCCCCCAGCAGCAGGCGGTTCAGCGGGTGCGGGCCCAGGGGCGCGAAGTAGCGGTAGGCGAACATCAGGCCGCAGGGCGCGGTGAGCAACAGCGCCAGATAGGCCCCGGGTGTTTGCAGGGCCGACATGCTCGGCATCCAGGGGCTGAGCAGGTTGAGCAGCATCAGCAGGCTGAGGGACAGCAGGATTTCACAGGCCGCCAGCCACAGGCTGCTTCTGGAGCGGGTGTAGGCATAGCGCGTGAGGTTGTGCAGGATCAGCATCGCCAGACAGCCGAACAGCAGGCCATAGATCAGCGTCTGGCTCTGGTTGGCGGCACTGTTCACCGCCGCCTCCAGGGTAATGTAAGGCCGTAACTGGTGGTCGGAGACCAGGCGCAGGTAGACGTCCAGGGTTTTCTGGCTTTGCGGCAGCGGCAGCATCAAGTCGCTGCTGGGCAGCAGGGGAGTATCGGTCTGGGGGTGGGCAGTGCCGGCGTTCTGTTGTGCGATCAGCTTGTCGCCGTCGAGCACATACAGGTTCAGGCGCGACAGGTCCGGCGCGAAAATGCGCAGCAGCTGTTCATGTTGGCCCGGTTGCAGTTTGAAGCGTAACCACAGGGCGCCATCGGGGTCGGCGGCGGTCAGCTTGTCCAGTTCGATGGGGCTGAACTGGTTGATGTAGCGTGCGGAGCGGATATCACTGAGCTGCAGGTCGGCCTGTTCGTCGAGCAATACCGACCAGCCACTGCCTTGAGCGGCCTGGGCCGTATGCAAGCAGAGCAGGGTCAACAGGGTGACAGCGAAGCCTACGGCATTCCTGAGCCAGCGCACGGCGAGATCCCTTCGTTGGTTGATGCCTGATTATAACTATGCGCGGCGCCATAACCGCGCGGCAAGGGCCAGGGGCCCTTGCCGATGACCAGGGCTGAGCTTACTCCTGGTTGTCGCCACGTTCACGGGCAATAGCGCGGTAGCCGATATCCTTGCGGTAGAAGCAACCCGGCCAGTCGATCTTGGCTGCCAGCTGGTACGCCTGCTGTTGGGCGGCGTCGACGCTGTTGCCCAGTGCGGTGGCGCAAAGCACGCGTCCGCCGGAAGTGACCACCTGGCCGTCCTTGAGGGCGGTACCCGCGTGGAAGACTTTGCCTTCCAGTGCAGCCGCCGCGTCCAGACCCTGGATCACGTCACCTTTGGCGTAGTCGCTCGGGTAGCCACCGGCTGCCAGGACGATGCCCAGGCTTGGGCGTGGGTCCCACTGGGCCTCGACTTTATCCAATGCCTGGGCCAAGGCCGCTTCCACCAGCAGCACCAGGCTCGATTGCAGGCGCAGCATCACCGGTTGGGTTTCCGGATCGCCGAAGCGGCAGTTGAACTCGATGACTTTCGGGTTGCCGGCCTTGTCGATCATCAGACCGGCGTAAAGGAAGCCGGTGTAGACGTTGCCTTCGTCGGCCATGCCGCGCACGGTCGGCCAGATCACCAGGTCCATGACCCGCTGATGCACTTCGGCCGTGACCACAGGGGCCGGGGAGTAGGCACCCATGCCGCCGGTGTTCGGGCCGGTGTCGCCGTCGCCGACGCGTTTGTGGTCCTGGCTGGTGGCCATCGGCAGTACGTTCTTGCCGTCGACCATGACGATGAAGCTGGCTTCTTCGCCGTCGAGGAATTCCTCGATCACCACGCGGGAACCGGCTTCGCCGAAAGCGTTGCCAGCCAGCATGTCGCGCACGGCGTCTTCGGCTTCGGCCAGGGTCATGGCGACGATCACGCCTTTACCGGCGGCCAGGCCGTCGGCCTTGATCACGATCGGTGCGCCTTTTTCACGCAGGTAAGCCAGGGCCGGCTCGATCTCGGTGAAGTTCTGGTAATCGGCGGTCGGGATCTTGTGGCGTGCCAGGAAATCCTTGGTGAAGGCTTTCGAACCTTCCAGCTGGGCGGCGCCAGCGGTCGGGCCGAAGCAATCCAGGCCGCGCTCGCGGAACAGGTCGACCACACCGGCCACCAGCGGCACTTCCGGGCCAACGATGGTCAGGGACACATTCTTCTCGGCGAAATCCGCCAACTGCTCCAGGGCCAGGACGTCGATGGCAACGTTCTCGCACTTGGCTTCGATGGCGGTGCCGGCGTTGCCGGGGGCCACGAATACTTTTTCGACCCGTGGGTCCTGAGCGACTTTCCAGGCCAGGGCGTGTTCACGACCGCCGCTACCGATGATCAGTACATTCATTTCAAAAACCTCGGATGACGCTAATTCTGTTTTAGAACCTAGAGCGCTTCACGCCATAGGAGGTTGCAATGACGCCGGTAGATGCAAGGCGGAGCCCATCTCGATGAGCGCAGTTGCCTGTTGGCAATGAGCATCATCGGGATGGGCTCCAACGCAGCAGATGCCGGTGTCAGTGCGACCGTTGTCGTATCAGTGCCGGAAGTGACGCATGCCGGTGAAGACCATAGCAATGCCGGCTTCGTCGGCAGCGGCAATCACCTCTGCATCACGCATCGAACCGCCTGGCTGGATCACGGCGGTGATGCCGACCTTGGCGGCATTGTCCAGGCCGTCGCGGAACGGGAAGAATGCGTCGGAGGCCATGACCGAACCGGCGACCTGCAGACCGGCGTGCTCGGCCTTGATGGCGGCGATGCGGGCGGAGTTCACGCGGCTCATCTGGCCGGCGCCGACACCGATGGTCTGGCGGTTCTTGGCGTAGACGATGGCGTTGGATTTAACGTACTTGGCGACTTTCCAGGCGAAGATCAGGTCATTGATCTCTTGCTCGGTCGGGGCGCGTTTGGTCACGACTTTCAGGTCATCGGCGCTGATCATGCCGATATCACGGCTCTGGACCAGCAGGCCGCCGTTGACGCGCTTGTAGTCCCAGGCCGCAGCGCGGTCAGCCGACCACTCGCCACAGGCCAGCAGGCGCACGTTGGCTTTGGCGGCGACGATGGCGCGGGCTTCTTCGCTCACCGACGGGGCGATGATCACTTCGACGAACTGACGCTCGACGATGGCTTTGGCGGTTTCAGCATCCAGTTCGCGGTTGAAGGCGATGATGCCGCCGAAGGCCGACTCGGTGTCGGTGGCGTAGGCCAGTTCGTACGCCTGGCGGATACCGCCTTCAGCGTCCGGGCTCACGGCCACGCCGCACGGGTTGGCGTGCTTGACGATGACGCAGGCTGGTTTGACGAAGCTCTTCACGCATTCCAGCGCGGCGTCGGTGTCGGCCACGTTGTTGAACGACAGCTCTTTGCCTTGCAGCTGGGTCGCGGTGGCGATGCCCACTTCGGCCGGCTTGGCTTCTACGTAGAACGCCGCGCTCTGGTGCGGGTTCTCGCCGTAGCGCATTTCCTGGGCCTTGATGAATTGGCTGTTGAAGGTGCGCGGGAATTCGCTGCGACCTTCTGTGCTGAGGGTTTCAGCGGCCTGGTTCACGGTGCCCATGTAGTTGGCGATCATGCCGTCGTAGGCGGCGGTGTGTTCGAACGCCTTGAGCATCAGGTCGAAACGCTGGGCGTAGGTCAGGCCGCCGGCCTTGAGGCCTTCCAAGACGCTGGCGTAGTCGCTGGCGTTCACCACGATGGCCACGTCTTTGTGGTTCTTGGCTGCCGAGCGAACCATGGTCGGGCCGCCGATATCGATGTTCTCGATGGCGGTCGGCAGGTCGCAGCCTGGCTTGTTGATGGTGGCTTCGAACGGGTACAGGTTGACCGCTACCAGATCGATCGGCTTGATGCCGTGCTCGTTCATGATGGCGTCGTCGATGCCGCGACGGCCGAGGATGCCGCCGTGGATTTTCGGGTGCAGGGTCTTCACCCGGCCGTCCATCATTTCCGCAAAACCGGTGTAATCCGCGACTTCCACTGCGGCCACGCCGTTGTCCTGCAGCAGCTTGAAGGTCCCGCCGGTGGAGAGGATCTCCACGCCCAGGGCTTCCAGCTCCTTGGCGAATTCGAGGATCCCGGTCTTGTCGGACACACTGATCAAGGCGCGGCGGATCGGCAGGCGGGTAGTCTGGTCGGTCATCTCAATTTCCATCAAAAGCAAAGGAGTCAGCAAAAAAGGCGACCGTTTTTTACGCGGGCGCCTTTCTGGTTTGATTGAATGCTTACAACAAATCGTACTGCTTGAGTTTCTTGCGCAGGGTGCCGCGGTTCAGGCCCAACAGCTCGCTGGCTTTGGTCTGATTGCCCTTGACGTAGTTCATCACGCTTTCGAGCAAGGGAGCCTCGACTTCGGAGAGCACCAGGTTGTACACGTCCGTGACGGCCGCGCCCTCAAGGTGGGCGAAATAATTGTGCAGCGCCTTCTCGACACTCCCGCGAAGGGTCTGACCTTCTTCGCTCGGCGTATTGAGGTGCTGTTTCAAATTCACGTTGTCGCTCACGGGTGCTGTTCCACTCACTAAAGTCTCGGTCATCATCGTCATGCGGCCACCCCCTCTCCGTCCCCTGTCACCAGGCTCTTGTAACGCTCGGCAAAGAACTCACGAACGTTGGCGCATTGTGCTTCCGTATCTTCCAAACGATTGAAGTGGGCGCGAAACTCCCTGGCGCCCGGCAGGGTTGCGAGATACCAGCCCACATGCTTGCGCGCAATGCGTACGCCCATGACATCCCCATAGAAGGCATGCAGCGCGGCCAGGTGCTCTAGCAGAATACGTTCCACCTCGATCAGTTCCGGTGCCGGGAGGGTTTCACCGGTCCGCAGAAAGTGCTCGATCTCACGAAAAATCCATGGCCGCCCTTGAGCGGCCCGGCCGATCAACAGCCCGTCGGCGCCGGTGGCGTGCAGCACGCGCCGGGCCTTCTCAGGGGAGTCGATATCGCCATTGGCGAACACCGGGATCGACACCGCCTGCTTGATCGCGGCAATGGTGTCGTACTCGGCTTCTCCGGTGTACAGGTCGGCGCGGGTCCGACCGTGGACCGCCAATGCCGTGATGCCTGCCTGTTCGGCGATCTTCGCCACCGTCAGGCCATTCTTGTTCGCCCGGTCCCAGCCGGTGCGGATTTTCAGGGTAACCGGGACATCAACCGCTGCCACGACGGCATGCAGGATCTCCCTCACCAGGTCTTCGTCTTTCAGCAACGCGGAACCGGCGGCCTTGTTGCAGACCTTCTTTGCCGGACAACCCATGTTGATATCAATAATCTGTGCACCCAACTCGACGTTGGCGCGTGCGGCCTCCGCCAGCATCTGTGCATCGCCACCGGCAATCTGCACCGAGCGCGGCTCGGGATCGCCTTCGTGGATCATTCGCAGCCGCGACTTGCGGCTGTTCCACAAGCTCATGTCGCTGGTGACCATTTCCGAAACTACAAGGCCGGCGCCCAATCGCTTGCACAGCTGACGAAAGGGCTGGTCTGTAACTCCCGCCATTGGGGCGAGAATCAAGCCGTTGGGCAATGTATATGGGCCGATGCGTACCGCCGACATAGGACTTCCCTGTTGTGGGGCCGGATCATGAGAGTTCGAAAAAGGGTTGGCATGATACCCGCTCTCGATGACCGGATAAAGGCTGAATTGGATAAAATCTGAACAGTTATTCCGTTATCGCCAAGGGTTCTGTCTGGCGCCTGGATTCAGAAAACTGACGTCAATCCGCATTCGGCCTTCAGCCTACGCAATCGGCTCACTCGGGTGAGTGGAAGCTCAGACTGTAGTTCACCGCCTTCGGTCCTGGATCAAGAATATCCAGGGCAATGTGGATCGGCGTCTGCGGGGGCATGTCCGTCTGCCCCTGAAGGTCGCCGCCCAGGTACTCGCCGGGCTTGAAGCTGCGGCTGGCGAGCAGGTGGCCATTGAGGTCGGCGAAGCGCAGTTCCAGCAGCGGGAAGGGTTGGGTGAACTGCGCACGGTTGTAGATGATGGCGTCCACCACCAAGGCTCCGTTGAACTCCGGATGGCTGCGCACCACCAGGTTGCTGCTCTTGATTCGGGCGATATCCACCCGCGACGGCACTTTGCAGCCCAGTTCCGGGCACAACTGCTGGAACCACGGCCGGTACTGGTCCTGGCGCGCCAGTTCGTCGAAGTGGTAGGCGATGTACTGGCCCGCCAGGCCGGCGGCGGCCAGCAGGATCAGCAGGCACCAGAGCAGGCGTCGGCCCCAGGGCGAGCGGCGCTTCTGCCAGTCCAAGTGAATGGGGTCATCTTCCAGGTCTTGCAGCACATCGTCCTGGACTTCCGGTTCGCTGCGGGTGCGGCGGGTCTTTGACTGGCTGGCCGGCACGACCTCGGTGTCGCTGCTGAGGGGAGCGTGGTGCTCCAGGGGCTCCAACTCGGCATCCAGTTGCAACTTGGGTGTCCTGGGCTCGTCGTCCAGGTCGTCGAGGTTGAAGGACAGCGAAGGCTCGGTGCGGCCTGGTTTAGCGGGCTCGACCGCCGGTGACGGGGCTTTGCTTTCAACCGGCAGCGGCGTTTCGGCCAGCTCGTCGTGTTCGGCACTGGTGGCGCTCAGGCGGCTGTCGGGCCAGTGTTCTTCATCGGCATCCGGCGAGTCGCGGCGGGCGCTGAGGGATTCGCTCTTGCCCGGCTCCTGGCCAAAGTTCTTGGCCGGCTGTATTTCCCGCTGCTCCAGCTTGGCCAGTTCCTCGTCAAGGTCGAGGTGGTCCAGGTCCAGTTCAGAGGCCGACCATTGCTTCTGGCTGATGGCCCGCTGCGGTGCAGGCGCGGCGACGGCTGGCGGAGCAACGGGCACAACAGGCGCAGGCGCGGGTGTGGCTGCCGGTGCGGGGCTGTTGACGACGGCTTCCTTGCCAGCGCGTTGCTCAAGCAACTGCCGTGCGGCGTTGAACACCTGCAGGCATGAGCCGCAGCGAACCACCCCACGGGCCACGCTCAATTGAGCATGGCTGACGCGGAAGCTGGTTTGGCAATGCGGGCACTGGGTGACGAAGCTGTCGGTCATGCGGCCATCCGGGTTAGGCAAGCGGCCATTCTAGCGCCGACGACCGGTGATGCGCACCCAGCCATCACGATTGGCGATCGGGTCCAGGTCGAAGTCCTGGGCGTAGGCGGCCGCCACTTCTTCGCCTTGCTCAGCGAGAATTCCGGACAGCGCCAGGCGGCCACCGGGCTTGACCAGGCTCGACAGTTGCGGCGCCAGGGACACCAGGGGGCCGGCGAGGATGTTGGCCACCAGCACATCGGCCTGCACCTGGGGCAAATGCTCTGGCAGGTAGAGCGGGAACAGCGCTTCGGCGATGTGGTTGCGCCCGGCGTTGTCCCGGGACGCTTCCAGGGCCTGGACGTCGATGTCAGTGCCCACGGCGTGCTTGGCCCCCAGCAGCAAGGCCGCGATGGCCAGGATCCCCGAGCCGCAGCCGAAGTCCAGGACGTTGCAGTCTTTCAGGTCCTGGCCGTCGAGCCATTCCAGGCACAGGGCGGTGGTCGGGTGGGTGCCGGTGCCGAAGGCCAGGCCCGGGTCCAGCAGCAGGTTGACGGCGTCCGGTTGCGGCGCGGCGTGCCAGCTCGGCACGATCCACAGGCGCTGGCCGAACTGCATCGGCTCGAAACCGTCCATCCAACTGCGTTCCCAGTCCTGGTCTTCGATGACTTCGCTGTGGTGCTCGGGCAGCGGGCTGCCGGTCAGCAGTTCCAGGTGGGCGAGGACGCTGGCGGCTTCGGTGCCGCCCTCGAACAGGGCCAGCAGATGGGTGTGGGACCAGAGCGGTGTGGTGTTGAGTTCGGGTTCGAAGATCGGCTGGTCTTCGGCGTCCATGAAGGTCACCGATACGGCGCCGACTTCGAGGAACGCGTCTTCATAGGTTTCGGCTTGTTCTGGGCTGATGGCGAGACGGACTTGCAGCCAAGGCATGGCGGGCACCTTTGAAAATATGTGAAGTGCAGCCTAGCGGGCCGCGAGAAGCGCGCAAGTTTACGCGAGCCCGGCGCAGAAGACGAGGCAGGCACCCGGTAGCAGCGCGCTCGTTTCTGCAGATACGACAAGGCCGCTCGAAAGCGGCCTTGTCGGTGTGGCGTGTGGCTGATCAGTGTTGATCGGCCAGCTTGTGCTCCAGGTAGTGAATGTTCACTCCCCCTTTGCAGAAGCCTTCGTCACGAACCAGATCACGGTGCAGCGGGATGTTGGTCTTGATCCCGTCGACCACGATTTCGTCCAGGGCATTGCGCATGCGTGCCATGGCTTCTTCGCGGGTCGCGCCGTAAGTGATCAGCTTGCCGATCAGCGAGTCGTAGTTCGGTGGAACGGCATAACCGCTGTACAGGTGCGAATCGACGCGAACGCCGTTGCCGCCTGGTGCGTGGAAATGCTTGACCGTACCCGGGCTCGGCATGAAGGTTTTCGGGTCTTCAGCGTTGATCCGGCATTCCAGCGAGTGACCGCGGATAACCACGTCATCCTGTGTGAACGACAGTGGGTTGCCGGCGGCGATGCTGAGCATCTCCTTGACGATATCGATCCCGGTGACCATTTCCGAAACCGGGTGCTCTACCTGCACGCGAGTGTTCATCTCGATGAAGTAGAAGCGGCCGTTCTCGTACAGGAACTCGAAAGTGCCGGCGCCACGGTAGCCGATGTCGATGCACGCTTTGACGCAGCGCGCGAAGACTTCCTGGCGAGCCTTCTCGTCGATGCCCGGTGCCGGCGCTTCTTCGAGAACTTTCTGGTGGCGGCGTTGCAGCGAGCAATCGCGGTCACCCAGGTGGATGGCGTGGCCCTGGCCGTCGGAAAGCACCTGGACTTCCACGTGACGTGGGTTGGTCAGGAATTTTTCCAGATAGACCATCGGGTTGCCGAACGCTGCACCGGCTTCGGTGCGGGTCAGCTTGGCGAAGGAGATCAGGTCTTCTTCTTTGTGCACCACACGCATGCCGCGACCACCACCGCCGCCAGCGGCTTTGATGATCACCGGGTAGCCGACTTCACGGCCAATGCGCAGCGCCGTTTCTTCGTCTTCCGGCAGTGGGCCGTCGGAACCTGGAACGGTGGGCACACCGGCTTCGATCATCGCGTGCTTGGCCGATACCTTGTCGCCCATCAGGCGGATGGTCTCGGCTTTCGGGCCGATGAACGCGAAGCCGGAGTTCTCGACCTGCTCGGCAAAATCGGCGTTTTCCGCGAGGAAACCGTAGCCTGGGTGAATGGCGGTAGCGCCAGTCACTTCAGCTGCCGCGATGATGGCCGGGATGTGCAGGTAGGAATGAGCGGCGGACGCCGGGCCGATGCAGACGGATTCGTCTGCCAGACCCAGGTGCATCAGCTCTTTGTCAGCCTTGGAGTAAACGGCGACGGTCTTGATGCCCATCTCTTTGCAGGCACGCAGAATCCGCAGAGCGATCTCACCGCGGTTGGCGATAAGAACTTTTTCCAACTTCGCAGTCATCAACGTTTCTCCGCGGTTCAAACGATGGTGAACAGCGGTTGGTCGTACTCAACCGGCTGGCCGTCTTCGACGAGGATGGACTCGATCACGCCGCTGGTTTCAGCTTCGATGTGGTTCATCATCTTCATGGCTTCAACGATGCACAGCGTGTCGCCTTTCTTCACGGTCTGGCCAACTTCCACGAAGGATGGCGAGGACGGCGAGGATTTGCGATAGAAGGTGCCGACCATCGGCGAACGGGCAACGGTGCCGTTCAGCGCTGGAGCAGCAGCGGCAGCCGGAGCGGCAGCAGCCACTGGAGCGGCGGCAGGTGCAGCAACCGGAGCCTGCATCGGAGCCGGTGCGTAGTACTGCTGGGCTGGCGTCTTGCTGTGGCGGCTGATGCGTACGGACTCTTCGCCTTCCTTGATTTCCAGCTCGTCGATGCCGGACTCTTCCAGCAGTTCGATCAGTTTTTTGACTTTACGGATATCCATGAATCGTCAACTCCCAAGGGTCGGTCAGGGGCGTTTATTGCTTGTCGTTCAAGCTTTTGCTTGTCGTTCAAGCTGTTCTAGGGCGGCCTCCAGGGCCAGTCGGTAACCGCTGGCGCCAAGGCCGCAGATCACTCCCACCGCAACGTCGGAGAAGTAGGAGTGATGGCGGAAAGGTTCGCGTTTGTGCACGTTGGACAGATGCACTTCGATGAATGGGATGCTCACCGCCAGCAGCGCGTCACGTAATGCGACGCTTGTATGCGTAAAAGCTGCTGGATTGATCAGAATGAAGTCCACGCCTTCGCCGCGGGCCGCGTGGATCCGTTCGATCAATTCGTACTCGGCGTTGCTTTGCAGATAGAGCAAATGGTGCCCCGCATCGCGGGCCCGTTGTTCCAGGTCCTGGTTGATCTGCGCCAGGGTCACCGCCCCGTAGACGCCCGGTTCACGGGTGCCGAGCAGGTTCAGGTTGGGTCCGTGGAGAACCAGTAGGGTGGCCATCTGCTGTTCCTTGTTGTCTGTAGGCGGTAGTCAGAACCCGGCGACTATGCCGGAAAGACTTTATGACTGTCCAGTTCTCTGCAATAGCCAGCACGATGACCGATGTTTGCGCGAAATATATGACCAAACGGTTAAATCCGGTCATTTGCCCGGGCAATACGCTCGACGAAGTCTTTGCTGCTGATTTCGCCGATAACTCGAATATCGCTGCGTTCGAGCCCATCTTTGCCGAAGAACATCAATGCCGGAGGGCCGAACAGCTGGTAGCGGTCCAGCAGTTGCCGTTGTTCGTGATTGCTGGCGGTCATGTCGAAGCGGATCAGTCGATAGCCTTTGAGGCCTTCGATCACTCGAGGGTCGGTCAGCACTTCGTGTTCGATGACTTTGCAACTGATGCACCAGTCGGCGTACCAGTCGAGCAGCAGCGGCTGGCCGGCGTCCTTGGCGGCGCTCAAGGCTTGCTCCAGTTCGGCGGCGCTGCTCAGGCTCTGCCATTGGCTGCCCGGCGCCTGGGCGCTGCTGGCGGGCGGGGTGCCGGCAATGGGCTTGAGCGGATCGGATTGACCGCTGAATGCGCCCCACCAGCAGGCCAGGGCATAAAACACCAGGAACAGCCCCAGCAGTTGGGCGAGGCGTTGCCGTGGTGCCTTGTGGCTGAACTCCAGGGCGCCGAGGAACAGGCCGACACCCGCGGCCAGGGCACCGATCAGCAGCAGGGTGATCGGCCCCGGCAGGACGCGGCTGAGCAAGCCAATCGCCAGGCCCAGCAACAAGACGCCGATGGCGTTTTTCACCGTCACCAGCCACGGGCCGCTTTTGGGCAGCCAGGCCGCCCCTCCGGTGGCCACCAGCAGCAGCGGGGCGCCCATGCCCAGGCCCAGGGCGAAGAGCTTGATCGCGCCGCCCAGGGCATCGCCACTGGCGCTGATATAGAGCAGGGCGCCAGCCAGGGGCGCTGACACGCATGGCGACACCAGCAGGCTGGAAACCACCCCCAGCACCGCCGCGCCCCACAGTGAACCGCCTTCGGTGCGGCCGGCGATGCGCTCCAGGCGCTCGCTGATAAAGCGCGGCAGTTTGAGCTCGAAGACATTGAACATGGCCAGGGCGAACACCGCGAAGAACAGTGCAAAGGGCACCAGCACCCAGGCCGATTGCAGGCGCGCCTGCAGGTTGAGCTGGGCGCCGAACAGCCCCATCAAGGCGCCGAGCAGGGCGAAGCAAGCGGCCATTGGCAGCACGTAAGCCAGGGACAGGTTGAAACCGCGCCAGCCGCCGACCTGGCCCCGCAAGACCACGCCGGAGAGAATCGGCAGCATGGGCAGCACGCAAGGGGTGAAAGTCAGGCCGATGCCAGCGAGGAAAAACAGCGCCAGTTCGCGCCAGCTCCAGGGTGCGGCCTGGGCATTGGCACCGCTGCCGTCGATCTGCAGGCGCTCGGTTTCAGGCGGATAACACAGGCCCTTGTCGGCGCAGCCCTGGTAAGTGACCACCAGGGTAAAGGCCCGCAGGTCGTCTGCCTGGCGCGGCAGTTCGACCTCGAGAATGCCGTGGTACACCTCGACGTCGCCGAAGTATTCATCGTGTTTCTGTTCGCCCTGAGGCAGTTGCGCGGTGCCCAGGCGGATGTCGGCAGGCTCGGCGCGGAACTGCAAGCGATGGCGGTACAGGTAGTAGCCTTCACTGGCGACGAAGCGCAGCTTGATCGATTGCGGGGTGCTGGACACCAGGCTCAATTGGAAGGCGTCGCGCACCGGCAGGAAGTCGGCGCTGTTGTTCACCGCACCCAATGTGGAACTGGGGCGCGATTCCAGCAGACCGGCAGCGGTGGCCGGCAGGGCCAGGACGAGGAGCAGCAGGCAGAGCAGACGGCGCATGGTGAACTCGCAAAGCGGGGGTGTGCGCATGATAGCGGAGCAGGCCGCCCGCTGCAGGCAGGTCAGCGGCAGGCGGGCCGGCGAGCGTTGTGGATCAGACCCGGAACGCCTGCACCGCGGTGTGCAATTGCCCGCCCAACACCAGCAATGTCTCCCCTTGTTCGCGCCCCTCACCGATGCGCAGCAAGTTGTCCCCGCCCAGTTGGTGAATGCGTTCGCTGTGATCGCGAATCTCGCTCACCGCGCCACTTTGCTGGGCGGTGACATCGGCAATTCGCACCGCGGTGTCGGCGATGGTCTGGATGGCCCCGACGATTTCGTCCAGTGCGCCATCGGCGGCCTGGGCTTGGTTGGCCGTGGCTTCGGCGTGTTCCACCTGGGCGCGCATGCCTTCCACCGACTGTTGGGCGGCGCTTTGCAAGGTGGCGATCAGGCCCTGGATTTCCGCCGTGGCCCCCGCGGTGCGTTGCGCCAGGGAACGGACCTCCTCGGCCACCACGGCAAAGCCTCGGCCCATTTCCCCGGCCCGCGCAGCTTCGATGGCCGCGTTCAGTGCCAGCAGGTTGGTCTGGTCGGCAATCGAGCGGATCACCGTCAGCACCCCGCCAATGGTCGCGGACTCTTGGGCCAGGTGCTCGATCATCTGCGCGTTGCCTTGCACTTCACCCACCAGTGCGTGCAGGCCGGTGAGGCTCAGGCCGATGACTTTCTGCCCCTGTTCCACGGCGAGCCCGGCACTGCGGCTGGCGTCCGCCGCCTGGCTGGCATCACCGGCCACTTGCTGGATGGTGGCTTCCAGCTCGCCGAGGGCATCGCGGATTTGCGCGGTGTCGCCGGCCTGGCGCTCGGCGCCACTGTGCAGGCCGCTGCTGAGGTCGGCCAGGGCGCGGCTGCTGCCGGCCACTTGCTCGGCGTTCTGGCGAATGGTGCCCACCAGGTCCACCAGGTAGGCCCGCAGGCGGTTGAGGGAGGCTTCGATGTCATGCAGTTCGCGGTTGGTCTTGCCCAGTTGAATGTCTTGGCTGAAGTCGCCGTCGCCCAGGTCGACAGGGCCGGTGCCAGGTTGGTCAGGACCCGCGCCAGCTTGCGCTGCAGGCTGTCGATGACCAGGGCGATCAGCAAGATCAGGCCGATCATCAATCCCTGCATCAGCCGTACTTCGCCCTGGATCTGCCCATGCTGGGCGCGTACCACCGGTTCCAGCTCGGCCAGGGCCTGGCGCACTGCGGTGATTTTCAGGTGCGTGGCGGCGCTCAGGTCGGCGCGTTTCTGGATCTGTTCCCGGGTGCGGCCCAGCTCCGCCGGGTAGCGCCCGAGCAGGCTGTGGAGTTCACGCTTGAGGCCGACGCCGGCGTCTTCGCTGGCCGCTTTTTCGGTGTTTTCCAGGCCCATCATCGCGGCGAAGTCATCGGTGCCGGATGCACTGCTGGCGGCCACCCCCAGCAGCGGCAGGGCTTCCAGGCGCTCGGCCTGCTGGCGCATGTTGCCCAGCTCTCGCTCGACATCGGCGGCCAGTTCGCTGCGCCCGCTGCTCACCAGCTTGTCCCGGGCCAGGGACAGTTTGCCCAGGTGTTGGGAGGCGCTGAGCAGCAACGGCAGGTAGGGAGCGGCACTGGCTGGCGACGCATCGCCGGCGTACTGGCTGAGCTGTTCGAGGTTGGCCCCCAGTTCGCGTTCGGCTTGCAGCAGCAAGGCTTGCGGATCACCCGCCAGCTTGCCGGCGGCCAGCAGGTCGGTCTTGCTGAAGTCGTCGAGGCTGGCGAGGCTCGGGCGCAGGCTCTGGGCCAATTCGCCGGGCAACTCGGACAGTTCTGCTTGCAGGGTTTCGAGGGCCTGGCTGGCGGCGCTCAGGCGCAGGGCGTCGCCGCTGGCCAGGTAGTCTTCGATATTGCGTGCGGCCTGGTTCTGGAACTGCTGGGACAGGCCCAGGTAGCGTTCCATCAACAGGTAAGGGCGTTCCAGGGCGCGTTGCGACCACCAGAGTGTCGCCCCCAGGGCCAGGCATACGGCAACCAATAGAAGGGTGTTGAGATTGGTCAGCAACTTCAGGCGCATCAGGGCTCTACCAACGGCTTGAGTGGTAAGCGCCTGAATTTATTGCGTTTGTGTTACAGCGTTATGACCGAGTCGGTGGATTCCGGTGAAAAGATGGCACTTTGACTTGATGTGCGTGCGGCCTGTACCCGGTTGCGTCCGGCGTGCTTGGCGCGGTACAGCGCCTCGTCTGCCTGGCTGGCCATCATCAGGCTGTCGGAGTTCTCCCGCAGCTCCACCACCCCGGCGCTGAAGGTGCACCACAGGTCTTCTGGCTGGGCCGGGTAGTGGATCTCGGCAAAACGCTGGCGGATCTCGTCCAGCACCAGGCAGGCTGCGTCCTGGTCCGTGTCGGGCATGACAATAGCGAACTCTTCGCCACCGTAGCGGCCGATGAAGTCAGTCTTGCGCAGCCGTTGCTTGAGGAACAGCGCCAGGCTCTTGATCACCCGGTCGCCCATGGGGTGGCCGTGGCTGTCGTTGACCCGTTTGAAATGGTCAATGTCGAGCATGGCGAAGCTCAGCGGCTTGTTCTCGCGGCGTGCGCGAAAACTGCAGTCTTCGAGCAGTTGCAGGATGTGGGTGTGGTTGTACAGCCCGGTCAGGCTGTCGCGGACCATCCGCGCCTTGAGGTTGCGCGCCCGCGCTGCACGGTTGCGCACGGTGGTGATCAGGTGTCGCGGCTTGATCGGCTTGGTCAGGAAGTCGTCGCCGCCCTCGCTCATGGCGTCGAGTTGCTTGTCCAGGTCGTCCTCGGCCGACAGGTAGATGATCGGAACGCTGACGTAACGGTCGTTGTGGCGAATCACCTTGGCCAGCTCGGTACCGGTGCAGGCCGGCATGTACATGTCGAGGATGATCAGGTCCGGCTGGAAGTCCGCCAGCTCGGCCATGGCCTGGATCGGCTCGATCAGGGTGCGGGTGACGATGCCGGCGCTGTTGAGCAGGCGCTCGGTGTGCAGGGCCTGGGCGCGGGAGTCGTCGATGATCAGCACTTTATAGGGCTCGTACTGGGCAACGCAGGTCAGGACTTCGATCTTCTCCAGCAGGCTGGAAGCTTCCAGGGTGCCGGTGAGGAACTCCTGGCCACCGGCCCGCACCGCCGCCAGGCGAGTCGGGGTGTCGGTTTCGTGGAGGCTGAAGAACAGCAGCGGCAGCTTGTGCTCCAGGCCGACCTGGGCTTCGGCGGCCAGGGTCAGGCCCATGCCGGCGCCGCAGAAATCCACATCGATGACGATCGCTGCCGGCAGCCGTTCCACCATCGACGAGCGAAAGGCGGCAACGCTGTCCAGGGATTGGGCGCTGAGGCCGAAGAATTCCAGTTGCTTGGCCAGGCGTTCGGCGCGGTCGTGATCTTGCAGCATCACGTAGATCGGTTTGCGCAGGGGCGGCAGGAAGGTCTGTTCCAACTGATCGCCATGGCGCAGGCCGGTGCGCGACAGGCGCTGCATCAGGCGATTGAGTTCGGTGATCAGGCCGCTGCTCAGGCGCCCGCGATTGGCGTCCACCGCTTGCAGGGAGTCGCCGATGCTACGGGCCAGTTGGGTGTGTTCGGGTTGTTCGAAACGTTCGGCGAAACGCAGCAGGCGCAAATTGGCTTCGCTGAGTTCGGACATGTCGCTGGTGGACCATTCGCTGCGTTGCAGACGCTGCCATATCTCAAGAATCTGACGTGCCTGATGAATTACCCGCTGGGCAAAGTGGTGCTTGAGGCGCTCACGGCTGGGGTCTTCTGGCTCGGTCATATCCTGACTACTAGTTAGGGTGCATGCTGAGATCGACTGGTGGCTCTATGCTAGCACCTCTTTTCGGTCGCATGAGTATCTGGCGTCAATAATCTGCAAAGCGACCTGATTCATTTCCTGACCGACTGGTCGCATAGGCTCGGGCCCCTGCCTTCCTTTATAGTGGCCGCCTGATTCGCAATCGTGGCGTGGCTCGATTCCGCCAGCGGAGTTAATCCGTACGCGGCAAGGCACGATGGACTAGGGTTGTGGTCGAACCGATGAACTCAAGTGATTGAAAGGAATTAGCCATGCTGGACTGGAAGAATCGCGCGGGCAGCGCGCCGGATCGTGCTGCCGAACCCAAGTCGGCAACCCGCAGCTATGTCGGTGGCCTGCTGCTCAGCCGCGCCCTGGCGACCGTGGTGGGCTTGTATCTGCTGGTGACCATTGGCCTGGGCTGGTATTGGAGCCAGGAGCCGGCGCTGTTCCCGGTGCAGCAGAATGCTCAGGTTGCTGCTGAGCAGGAAGGCAAGCAGATGGTGATCGGCTACACCACCGTGGAAACCTTGAAAACCGTGGCCGGCACCTTGCTCAACAAGCCCGGTGGCTACATTTCCAACGACCGCTTTCCGCCTGGCCTGTGGATGGACAACATGCCGAGCTGGGAATACGGGGTGCTGGTCCAGGTGCGAGACCTGAGCCGCGCCATGCGCAAAGACTTCGCCCGTTCCCAGTCCCAGTCCGCTGAAGACGCTGACTTGGCCAAGGCCGAGCCGCGCTTCAACTTCGACAACAAGAGCTGGGTGCTGCCGTCCAGCGAATCCGAATTCCAGGAAGGCATCAACGCCCTGAGCCGTTATCAGGCGCGCCTGTCCGATCCCAACCAGAAGAGCGCACTGTTCTATGCCCGCGCCGACAACCTGAACAACTGGCTGGGTGACGTTGGCACGCGCCTGGGTTCGCTGTCCCAGCGCCTGTCGGCCAGTGTTGGCCGGGTCAAGCTCAACACCGCGTTGAAAACCGAAGTCGTCGCCCCCGGCCAGGTGCCGCAGGTCGATGAAGAGGTGGTGGAAACCCCGTGGATGCAGATCGATAACGTGTTCTACGAGGCCCGTGGCCAGGCCTGGGCCCTGTCCCACCTGCTGCGCGCCATCGAAGTCGATTTCGCCGATGTGCTGGCGAAGAAGAACGCCACCGTCAGCGTGCGCCAGATCATTCGCGAGCTGGAGGCCTCCCAGGAGCCGGTGTGGAGCCCGATGATCCTCAACGGCAGCGGTTTTGGCGTACTCGCCAACCACTCGCTGGTCATGGCCAACTACATTTCCCGAGCTAACGCCGCAGTCATCGACTTGCGTCAACTGCTCAATCAGGGTTGATCCATGGGCGTATCGACCAATGAGGCCGCGCATCGCGCGGCCTCCGACGCCGAACAGATCGCCTGGGTCGACGAGCAGGACCAACTGCTCGGCGCCATGGTCCGAAGCGAGTTGCGTGAGCGCGGGTTGATCGGCCGTGGCACCTACATTCTGTTGTTCAATTCTGCCGGTGAACTGTGCGTGCACCGGCGCACCCTGAGCAAGGCCATCTACCCGGGTTACTGGGATGTGGCCGCCGGCGGCATGGTGCTGGCCAGCGAGAGCTACGCCGAGTCGGCGGCCCGGGAACTGGAAGAAGAGTTGGGCGTGGGCGGTGTGGAACTCAGCGCCCACGATCATTTCTTTTTTGAAGACACCGGCAACCGTTTGTGGTGCTCGGCGTTCTCGGCGGTGTGGGACGGTCCCCTGCGTTTACAGCCTGAGGAAGTGCTGGAAGCGCACTTTATTCCGGTGGAACAGGTGCTGCGGGAAATCCACGAAAAGCCCTATTGCCCGGACTCCCTGGCAGCCTTGCAGCGCTATCTGCGCGGGCGTCGCTAAAGTTGCATAAAATGCCGCGCTTTGGCCCTTAGCAACGGCGCCTTTTGCCGTTACACTGCGCGACTTTTCAAGCTGAACCGGCGCTGCTTTTTATACCCGCACCCGGTTCAGTAGCGCTGCCCCTGCCTGAGTGGGGCTTCGCGGTCGATGGCACCGCCATTGTGCTTCGACCAGTCTTTTAGTCCTCCGAAGAGGATTGCCGGTGGCCAAAAAAGCCGCATCCTTCGCCGCCCTGGGTGGCTTGGTATTTTCCACCGACGCAGGTCGCCATTGCCCGGACTGTAGCCAGCCGGTGGCTGCCTGCATCTGCAAACAAACCCTGATTCCGGCCGGTGACGGCATTGCTCGCGTGCGTCGCGAAAGCAAGGGCCGTGGCGGCAAGACGGTGACCACCATCACCGGCGTGCCCTTGGCCGAAGACGCCCTCAAGGAACTGGCCACCACGCTGAAAAAACGTTGTGGCACCGGCGGCGCCTTGAAGGATGGCGTCATCGAAATCCAGGGCGACCATGTCGAGCTACTCTTGGCTGAGTTGCTCAAGCACGGTTTCAAAGCGAAGAAATCCGGCGGCTAGCAGCCTCTGTGAAAACCACCCCCGACTTGATGCGGCCCGGCTCTTCCAGGCAGGTGCGTCGTCTCCATGGTTTTCACAGAGCCTGTTCATGACCGGTTTCTAAACTCAGGACTGTTGATGAGGTCTACCCCCTCGTTGCAGGCTAATCGTCATTTTCATTCTTTAGACTGCGCCAGCCTTTGATAGGGGTGGCGCTCTATGACTTCTTTATAGGGGACTTCGATGTCCGTACGACGCACACGCAAAGACGATGGCAGCCAATGGACAGTTGCGGACAGCCGCAGTGTTTATGGGATTCGCCATTGGGGGGCCGGGTATTTCGCGATCAATGACGCCGGTCGCGTCGAAGTTCGTCCGAACGGACCGAGCAGCCTGCCCATCGACTTGTTCGAACAGGTCGATGAACTGCGCAAGAGCGGCTTGTCCTTGCCGTTGCTGGTGCGCTTCCCGGATATCCTGCAAGACCGCGTGCGCCAGCTGACCGGCGCCTTCGACTCGAACATCGAGCGCCTGGAATACCAGAGCAAGTACACCGCGCTGTACCCGATCAAGGTCAACCAGCAGGAAGCGGTGATCGAGAACATCATCGCCACCCAGAACGTCTCCATCGGCCTGGAAGCCGGGTCCAAGCCTGAGCTGTTGGCGGTCCTGGCCCTGGCGCCGAAAGGCGGCACCATCGTCTGCAACGGCTACAAGGACCGGGAGTTCATCCGCCTGGCGCTGATGGGCCAGAAGCTGGGCCACAACGTGTTCATCGTCATCGAGAAAGAGTCCGAAGTGGGCCTGGTGATCGAAGAAGCCGCGTCCCTCAAGGTCAAGCCACAAGTCGGCCTGCGGGTGCGCCTGTCGTCCCTGGCCTCGAGCAAGTGGGCCGACACCGGTGGTGAAAAATCCAAGTTCGGTTTGTCCGCTGCCCAGTTGCTGTCGGTGGTCGAGCGTTTCCGCGCGGCCGGCCTGGACCAGGGCATCCGCCTGCTGCACTTCCACATGGGCTCTCAGATCGCCAACCTGGCGGACTACCAGCACGGTTTCAAGGAAGCGATCCGCTACTACGGCGAGCTGCGCAACCTCGGCCTGCCGGTGGACCACATCGACGTCGGTGGCGGCCTGGGCGTGGACTACGACGGTACTCACTCGCGCAACGCCAGCTCGATCAACTACGACATGGACGATTACGCCGGTGTCGTGGTGGGCATGCTCAAGGAATTCTGCGATGCCCAGAGCCTGCCGCACCCGCACATCTTCTCCGAGAGCGGCCGCTCGCTGACCGCCCACCATGCCATGCTGGTGGTGCAGGTGACTGACGTCGAGAAGCACAACGACGACGTGCCGAAGATCGAAAACAAGGAAGAGCTGCCGGAAACCGTGCAATGGCTGGTGGACCTGCTGGGCCCGACCGACATTGAAATGGTCACCGAAACCTACTGGCGCGCCACGCACTACATGAGCGACGTGGCCACCCAGTACGCCGACGGCAAGCTGACCCTGGCTGAAAAAGCCCTGGCCGAGCAGTGCTACTTCGCGGTGTGCCGTCGCCTGCACAACTCCTTGAAGGCCCGTCAGCGTTCCCACCGCCAAGTGCTGGATGAGCTCAACGACAAACTGGCCGACAAGTACATCTGCAACTTCTCGGTGTTCCAGAGCCTGCCGGATACCTGGGCCATCGGCCAGGTGCTGCCGATCCTGCCGTTGCACCGCCTCGACGAAGAGCCGCTGCGCCGTGCCGTGCTGCAAGACCTGACCTGCGACTCCGACGGCAAGATCAAGCAGTACGTCGACGAGCAGAGCATCGAGACCAGCTTGCCGGTGCATGCCCTTAACGAAGGCGAGGACTACTTGCTGGGGATCTTCCTGGTGGGTGCCTACCAGGAAATCCTCGGCGACATGCACAACCTGTTCGGTGACACCGACTCGGTGAACATCTACCAGCGCCCGGACGGCAGTGTGTACCACGCCGGTATCGAGACCCACGACACCATCGAAGACATGCTGCGCTACGTGCACTTGTCGCCTGAGGAGTTGATGACTCACTACCGCGATAAAGTGGCCAGCGCCAAGATCACGGCGTCCGAGCGTACCCAGTACCTCGACGCCCTGCGCCTGGGCCTGACCCGCTCGTCGTACCTGTCGAGCTGACAGGCGATGCAGCCAATGAAAACCCACCGGTGACGGTGGGTTTTTTTTGCCTCGGCGCTCAGGGTTTGCGACTAGCCTGCTGAATGCGCACTGGCTGATGGGCGGCGGATGCGCTCGAACACTGAAGAGGTTCCAGCCGATGTTCAATCGTCCCGGGCGTACAGCCCGCTTATTGCTGACCACCTTGATCCTCGGGCTCCTGGCCGGGTGTTCGCCGCTCAAGGTGCTTAACGCCTTGAGCCCCAGCGGCGGGGTCATCAAGACTCGGGACATCGCCTACGGCAGCGACCCACGGCAGCACTTGGACATCTACCAGCCCAAAGACGCAGCACCCGGCGCACCGGTGGTGGTGTTTTTCTACGGCGGCAGTTGGAACAGCGGTTCACGTGCCGACTACGGTTTTGTCGGTGAGGCCCTGGCGTCCAGGGGCATGGTCGTGGTCTTGGCCGACTATCGCTTGTATCCCCAAGTGCGCTATCCGGCGTTTCTGGAGGACGCGGCGGCAGCTGTGGCATGGACCTATGAACATATTGCCGGTTATGGCGCCAACCCTCAGCGGCTGTACGTGATGGGCCACAGTTCTGGTGCCTATAACGCGGCCATGCTGGCCCTGGACCCTAGCCTGCTGGCAGCGGTGGGGCTCAGCCCGGCGGTGATCAAGGGCTGGATCGGCCTGGCTGGGCCCTACGATTTCCTGCCGATTGCCAATCAAGCGGTGCGGCCGGTGTTTTTCTACCCGGACTCGCCGCCCGACTCCCAGCCCATCAACCATGTCAGTCGAGGTGCGCCGCCCGCCTTGCTAATGGCCTCGAACGACGACACCTTGGTCAATCCGCAACGCAACACCGGTGGCCTGGCGAACAAGCTGCGCGCCGCCGGCGTGCCGGTGCAGGAGTTCTACTTTTCGCGCACCGGCCACGGCACGCTGGTGGCAGCCCTTGCCCGGCCCCTGCGTGGCCTGGCCCCGGTACTGGACCGGGTCAGTGACTTTGTCGGTGCGCCGGCGGCTCAATGAGCCCGGGCAAACCAGCCGTCGTTCTTGCGCAGGTCCCAGGCAAAGGCGGCCAGGGTCAGGCTGCGTAACAGCATGAACAGCAGGAAGCTCAGCCACAGGCCGTGGTTGCCCAGGCCTTGCAGGGCCCAGGCGCATGGCAGCCCCAATAGCAGGCTGAGGAGCATGCCGTTACGCATTTCCCGGGCCCGGGTAGCGCCGATAAACAGGCCGTCCAACAGGTAGCTCCAGACCGCGATCAGGGGCAGGGCGGCGAGGTAGGGCAGGTAGATAAAGGCCGTTTCGCGCACGCTGGTGATGTCGGTCTGCATTTCGATAAACAGGTGCCCGGCCAGCAGGAACAACAGCGCAAAGCCCAGGCTGGCCAACAGTGACCAGCCGCCGGCCACCACTAGGGAGCGGCGCAGGGCGCTGCGATCACGGGCGCCAATGGCGTGCCCACACAGGGCTTCCACGGCGTGAGCGAGGCCGTCGAGGGCATGGGCGGTCAGCAGCAATCCATTGAGCAGCAAGGCGTTGGCGGCGACGGTGGCATCCCCCAAGCGCGTACCCTGGACGGTGATCATGAAAAACACCGATTGCAGCGCCAGGCTGCGGATGAAAATGTCGCGGTTGACCGCCAGCAGCGGCCGCCAGCTCTGCCAGCGTCGCAACGCGGCCCAGGCGATCTGCCCCGGGTAGGTGCGCAGGGCCGGGCGGGTCAGGGCCAGGCCGAGCAGGGCGCCGGTCCATTCGGCAATCACCGAGGCCCGGGCCGAGCCGACCACGGCCCAATCCAGGCCGAGCACGAACCACAGGTTGAGGGCGATGTTCACCAGGTTGGTGGTCAGCAGGATGATCAAGGGCGCCCGGGCGTTCTGGGTGCCGAGGAACCAGCCCACCAGGGCAAAGCTGGCCAGGGCGGCGGGCAAGCCCAGCAGCCGGGTGTGGAAGAAATCGAGGGCCATCTGCTGCAGCTCCATGGACGGCTGCATCCACTGCAGGGCAATACCGCTCAGGGGAATGGCCAGGCTGCCCAGCAGCAGCGCCATGCCCATCGCCAGCAACAGCCCTTGCAGCAGCACCTGGCGCAGGGCCGTACCGTCACCGCGCCCGGCCGCCTGGGCAGCAAAGCCGGTGGCGCCCATGCGCAGAAAACCCATGGTCCAGGCGAGAAAGGTGTAGAGGGTAGCGCCCACGGCCACGGCGCCCAGTTGGTGGGCGTGGGGCAGGTGACCGATGACGGTGCTGTCTACCAGAGCCACCAGGGGCACGGAAATATTCGAGAGAATCATTGGCGCCGCCAGGGCCCAGACACGGCGGTGGGTCGGGCGGTGGCGCCAATCGGTCATCAGGGTGGACATGCAGGCTCCTTGCGAGAGCCGGCATTGTAGCCGCAGCCCGCGGCTTATGCCCCGGGCGTCGGCGCAGCGCCGGTCAATGCATGATCCAGCTCAGCAGCCACAGGCCGAGCATCAGCCAGATGATGCCCATGATGATCGAGGCGTTCATAAAGGCGCGGATTGCCGAGTAGAGCAGCATCAGGCCGACAATCAGCGCGATGATGCTGATGATCGAGGTGTCCATCCCCAAGGCACGGGCCAGCCCATCGACGAAGTTGCCGCCGGCATGGGTCAGGGTGTTGAACAGGCCGCTGAGCAGATCGACGATAAAACGTATGACCGAACCGATGGCCTGGCCGAGCCATTCGAAAAAACTTTCTACCTGCATAAGGGCGTCCTGATGGAAGAGAGGGGTGTGCTCGCCTTTGGCCATTATTTGCCCCGGGGAGTTCCCTGTCAGCATAGAGCTTTTGCCCAGCTCCGGTGTGGGCCGATCTGGCGCTGATTGGCCCTTGCGCCCGCTACCCATCCCCCGGAAGCTATACGCCTTCAGGAGACCCCGATGAACCTAGACGAACTGACCCAACGCCTGCACGCCATTCGCGACCGCAATGACTGGCGACAATTTCACAGCCCGAAAAACCTGGCCATGGCCGCCAGCGTCGAAATGGCCGAACTGGTGGAAATCTTCCAGTGGCTGAGCGAAGACCAATCGCGGCAACTGCCGGCGGAAAAACTGGCCCACGCCGGCCAGGAAGTCGGCGACATCGTGCTCTACCTCCTGCTGCTGTGCAGTGAGCTGGGGCTGGACATGGCCCAGGTGGTGGGCGACAAGCTGGCCGACAGCGAACGGCGGTTCAGCGGATGAGCGACCGCCATTTCGATCAACTGGCGACCCGCTTCGCCGAAAAAATCTACGGCGGGGCCAAGGGCGCCATTCGTCTGGCCGTGCTTCAGGCCGACCTGACGGAAAGCCTGCCCCAGCGGCCGCTGCGGGTCCTGGACATTGGTGCCGGGCTGGGCCACATGTCGCTGTGGCTGGCCGAGCGCGGGCACCAGGTGACCCTGGCCGAACCGGCTGCGCCGATGCTGGAGGGCGCCCGTCAACGTTTTGCCGATGCCGGGCAGAGCGCGACCTTTATCCAGGCGCCCTGGCAGGACCTGCTGGGCCAGCTCACCGAACCTTACGACCTGGTGCTGTGCCACGCCGTGCTGGAGTGGCTGGCCGAGCCCCACGCCATCTTGCCGGTGTTGCATCAGTTGACGACTCGGGACGGCTGGTTGTCCCTGGCGTTTTATAACCGTGATGCGCTGATTTACCGCAACCTGCTCAAGGGCCACTTCCGCAAGATGCGCAAGAACGACATGGCCGGCGAGAAGCAGAGCCTGACCCCGCAGCAACCGCTCGATCCCCGTGAATTGGCGACGCAACTTGAGGGCCTGTGGCAGGTCGAAACCCAGAGTGGCGTGCGGGTTTTCCACGATTACATGCCGGTGGAGTTCCAGGCCCGCGCCGAGCTGGCGGACCTCCTGGAAATGGAACTGGCGCACCGCCGACACCCAAGTTTCGCCGGGCTTGGGCGTTACCTGCATTGGATGTGCCGGCCGATCTAACGGAGTGCCCCATGAAACGCCGTCTTGGTCTGATCCTCCTGTGTTCGGGGCTTGCCGCCTGCCAAGGCCGCAACCCCTATGTCGCCAGTTCCACTCCCTTGCCGCCGGCGCCGCCGCAAGCGGCGACCACGTTCGACCGCAGCGCCTACCCGGCGCCGTCGCGGGATTACGGACGCTACCGCAGTTGGGCCTGGCTCAACGGGCGCCAGCCCGCCGGCTCGGCCTGGGCGGATTCGGCACAGATCGCCGAGGCGGTGGGCAACGCCCTGGATCAGCGCGGCCTGCGACCGTTGTACGATCAGCGCCCGGCGGACTTGTGGGTCAGCGCTGATGTGCACCTGGAAAAACGCCTGCGCCAGGTCCAGGACGACTACGGCTACGGCGGTTACGGTGGCTACAACCGTTACGGCCCGGGTTACGGCATGTACGGCAGCGTGCCGGTCGTGCGCACGTACGAGGTTCAAGTGGTGGTGGTTCGGGTCAACCTGTTCGACGGTCCCACTGGCCAGCCGGTGTGGAGCGCCAGCGCTGAAACCAGCAGCCGGGGCAGTATGAGCGAACGTGCCGCTGCCTTGCGTGAGGCGCTGGAAAAGGCCATGTCGGCCTATCCTCCCAGCTAGTCTGTTCAGAGTGCTGCTTTCTCATCGGAGAACAATCATGTTCCATCGCCTCGTTCTACTGGTCTGCGCCGCGCTGCTTAGCGCCTGCGCCGCCAACCAGGTCAACCACGACTTCGACGCCAGTCGCGACTTTGCCGCTTATCGAAGCTGGAGCTGGAAAGAGCCCGGCCTGCAGTACCGCCCGGATGACCCTCGGATTAAAAGCGACTTGACCGAGCAGCGGATTCGCCAGGCAGTGGCTGAGCAACTGGACCAGCGTGGCCTGCGTCCCGTGATGGGGGCGGCCCGGGCAGACGTGAATGTCCAGACCTACCTGATCATTGAAGACCGCCAGCAGCAGGTCACCACCAATTACGGCGGTGGCTGGGGTGGCCCGTGGAACGGCTACTGGGGCGGCCCGATGTACAACGAAACCCGCAACGTCACCTATAAGGTGGCGACCATCCAGATCGACCTGCTGGACGCCAAGGACGGCAAGCTGGTGTGGCGCGGCAGCGATGAGCAGATGCTCAGCAGCTCGCCCAACCCCAGCGATCGCAGCGCTGCCGTGCGCGCCACTGTGGCGCGGATACTGGCCAACTACCCGCCCCGCTAACGCCGCGCTTCAGGCTGGCGCTTAAGGGCGCAATACCGTCAGTCAGCGGCGCTGGCACCTTGCCAGCGCCGGCTGCAGGCCTTGTCTACACTGCTTTGCATCTATCCAGACAGCGCTTGGCTGTGGGCCGGCAAAGGAGTGCTCGATGTCTTCCCCGAGAGGCTGGTCCGGCCCGGGCGACAACGTGGTGCCATTGGTTTGATCGCGGCGGTGAGCCTGGGCCTGGCCTTGCTCTTGATGCTGCTGGTGGTGGACAGCGGGCGGCTGTATCTGGAGCAGCGCAAGTTGCAGCGGGTGGCGGACAACGCCGCGTTGGAGGCGGTCAGCCGCGGCGGCACCTGCCAGGCCGGGTTGACGGCGGCGCAATACGCCAACCAGAGCGCTGTGCGTAACGGGTTTACCCCGGATGCCGACAGCACCCTCAATACCACCTGTGGCGGCCTGGTGACCGGCGCCAACGGCGTGCGCACCTTCAGCCCGAATGCCAGCCAGTCGGCGGCGGTGCGGGTGATCTTCAGCGATTCGGTGCACACCAGTGTGGCGCGGGGCGTGGGTGCGCTGTTTTCCGCGGGGCCGGTCAGCCTCAATACCCAACTGACAGCCACCGCGGTGGCGGCCGCCCCGGTGCCGAACGTGGCGCAGTTGAGCATTCGCAGCACCCTGGCCACCATCAACACGGCCAGCTCGGTACCGCTCAATGCGGTGGTCGGCGGCATGCTGGGGGGTAATGTCAGCATTGGTGCCCTGGGCTGGAATGGGCTGATCGGCAGCGACATCAACCTGCTCAGCTACCTCAATCAATTGGCGATCAACCTCAACGTCGCTGCCGGCAACTACACCCAGTTACTCAACACCACGGCCACCGTGACTCAGCTGATTCAAGCCGCGGTCACCGTGCTGCAGGCCAATGGTGCGACCGCGGAGGTACTGACCGCCCTGGGGGCGCTGCAAGTGGCGGCGCTCAATGCCAGCCCGGTGAAACTCGGCGATATCCTGCAATTGCAGACCGGCCTGCCTTCCACTGCCCTTGATGCGAATGTGCAGGTGTTCCAGCTGTTGCAGGCGATGGTCCAGCTGTCCAACAGCAAGAGTGCGGCCGCGGTCACCATCCCTGCCAACCTGTTGGGGCTGGCGAACCTGACGGTGCAGGTCAAGGTGATCGAGCCGCCGCAATTGTCGGCCATCGGTGATCCACGCCTGGCCAAGGCCGACCCGCTGGGCGCTAACCGCATCTATGTGCGCACAGCCCAGGTGCGCACCCTGGTCAGGATCAACGTGCCCTTGTTGTCGTCGGACTCTGTGCTGACCACCGCGGTTTCCAATCTGGTGGCGCCGTTGACGCCGCTGCTCAACAGCCTGCTGAGCCTCAACCTGGTCAGCACCCTGGGCTCGGCGTTGTGCCTGCTGGGGGCGGGCTGCGAGCAGTTGTATCCGGCCCTGGCATCGTTCAGTACGATTGATGTCGCCTTGGATGTGGGCGGCGCCAAGGCCTATGTCACTGACTACAGTTGCCCGGTCAACAACACCGGCAGCAAAAGCCTGTCGGTCCGCAGCGTTACATCCTTGGCGGATCTGAAACTCGGTCAGATAGACCCGGCCAATGCCTTTTCCTCCGCTGCGGAGCCCACGGTCAAGCCGTTGCCGCTGGTGGACCTGGGCACTCGCACTTGCTACCAGTTCCTGGTGTTGCCGGGGCGCTGCGATCCAGTCGTGCATTACGCGGCAGGGGGGATTGCGGTGATGGTGGATAGCAGCGTGGCCCAGACCTCCCAGGACTTGCTGTTTTCCAGTGCGGCCGCGCCGTACCCCATCCCGCCCGACGTCAAACTGGCATCGAGCTACCAGACGGTGGTGCCGACCAGCAATATTGTCGGCAGCCTGGCCAGCACCCTGTCAGGGATTAATCTGATCGTCTACAAACCGGTCAATGCCAATCCCTTGGGGGCGATCGTCACCGGGCTGGCCGGTGCCATCAGTGGCGTGACCAACCTCCTGTTGCCCAAAGTCACCGGCCTCCTGAGCCCCGTGCTCGACCCCCTGCTGAACAACCTGCTGTCGATGCTGGGCATTAATCTGATGGACGTCGAAGTCGGCGCCAACCTGACTTGTGGCCAGGCGGGCAGGGCCTACCTGGTGATCTGAAGAGGCTCAGCTCAGGGGCAGCTCGATGCAGAAGCGCGCCCCTTGTTCGGCGTTGCTCACGCTCAGGCGGCCGCCCATGTTTTCGACGATGCCATAGCTCACCGACAGGCCGAGGCCGGTGCCGGTGCCAATGGGTTTGGTGGTGAAAAAGGGCTCGAAAATCCGTTCCAGCAGGCGCGGGTCGATGCCGCCGCCGTTGTCTTCCACCCACAGGCGCACCCATTGCTCGTCCCGGTCGGCGCTGAGGCTGATCCACGGCTGCCCGTGAGCCTGATCAGCGCGTGGGTCGAGCAGGGCATCGCGGGCGTTGACCATCAGGTTGATCAGCACCTGCTCCAGTTGGTCGACATGGCCGCGCACCTGAACCTGCAGGTCGATCTCTCCGAGCCGCAGTTCCACGCCCTTGCCGCGCATGCCCTCGCTGAGCAGCGACAGGCTGCCTTCCACGGCCTGGGCCGGGTTGAAGGGGCGCTGCTCGATCTCCGAGCGTCGGCCGAAGACCCGCATGTGATCGACGATGCGCGCCGCACGTTGCACCTGGGCGTCGATCCGGTTGAGTTTTTCCTGGAGGTAGTCGATCTGCACCTCGCCCTTGCCCAGGCGCTTGAGCACGTTGACGATGGCCATGCGCATCACGTTCAGCGGCTGATTGATTTCGTGGGCCAGGCCGGTGGCCATTTCGCCGAGGGTGGCCATTTTCGCGCTCTGGGTAAGCTGCAATTGGGAGCGTCGGACTTCCGTGTTGTCGCGGCCTACGGCCTGGATCTCCAGAAGTTGCCCCTGGGCATCGAACACCCCGCGATCCGACCAGACCCACCACGCATGTTCGCGCCCGGGCAACTGCAGGCTGATTTCCGCCGTGCTCACCGGGAACTCGGGGCTCAGCAGGGCGATGCGCTGGACAAATGCCTGATGCTGCTCGGCCGACAGCCAGTCGCCGAGGTGGCTGCCCGGCAATTGCTCCGGCGCGCACTCCAGGTAGTTGGCCAGCGGACGGTTGCCGAACGTCAGGGTCAGGTCCGGGCGGTAGCGGCAGATCATCGCTGGCGAGTCTTCCACCAGGATCCGATAACGCTCTTCACTTTGCCGGACCTGCTCGGCGGCCAGGGTTGCGCTGGTGACATCCAGCCACAGCCCCACGGCTTCCACCGGCAAGCCCAGGTCGTCGCGCAGCAGCTTGGCCTCGTCCAGCACCCAGTGGTATTCGCCCTGGCGGTCACGCAGTCGATAGCGGCTGTGGACCGCGCCTTCGCGCAGCAGTTGGCGGGTGCGTTGGAAGTACAGTTCACGGTCATCGGGGTGGACCCAGTCCACCACCGCGCCGCCAGGACAGTCTTCCAGGCTCCAGCCCAGCAGCGGTTGCAGGCTGGCGCTGAAGAAACTCACCGGTAACGCGCCCTCGACGTAGGCCTGCACGTAGATCACCGCCGGGGAACTGGCGATCAGGTTGTCGAGGCGGGCGTGGGCGGCGGCGGCCTGTTGCTGCTGCTCCTTGATGTCGCTGATGTCGAGCATGAACCCGACAAAGCGCCGCTGTTCGCCGTGGCCCAGGGCCTGGCCCTGGACCCGATACCAGAGCGGCGGCGCCGTGGTGTCTGCAGGCAACAGGCGCACGCACAGCAGCAGTGGCTTGTCGTGTTGCAGGGCTTGCAGGCCGCTGGCCAGCTCTTGCCGGTCAGCCGGGTGGATGCGCTGCAACCAACGCTCCACGGACAGGCGACGGGTGTCGGTGTCCAGTTGCAGGCTGCGGGCCAGGGGGGCGGCGACCTGGATCTCGGCGTGCCCGGGCAGCCATTCCCACCAGCCGGTGCCGAGCAGTTCCTGCAAGGCCGCCAGGCGTTCCAGATGCTGTTGGTTGCGCTGCTCACGCAGGCGGCCGAGCAAGGGGGCGGCGAGGGCGGCGCAGAGCATCAGCCAGTCACCGTCTTGCAACGCCACAGTGGGCGCCGCCGAGTAGCCGCCGCACAGCAACCAGGCGGCGACTCCCTGATCATCTCGATAGGGCACCAGCAGCCCTTCGCCGTTGCCGAAGAGCCCCAGCAGGCGCGGGTGGGGCTCAAGGCCATGGAGCAGTTGCAGGCGCAGGGGCGCATTGCCGGCGAGGCTGTCCAGGGCGCTGCCCAGTACCTGGCCGGGTTGCCACAGGTCTGCCGCGTCGTGGGCACGGTAGCAGGCGTGGATCTGCCACTCGTGTTGCTGTTCATCGAGCAGGGCGATCGCCACGCTGGGAATGGCCCAGCGCTGGGCCAGCCCTTGCAGCTGGTCCTGCAGCACGTCGGCCAGGCGCGACAGGCTGCAGCGGCGCAGTTGTTCGCTGAACTGGCCCGCGAGCCCCTGGCAGGTTTCCCGGATTCGCCCGTGTTGCCGCTCCTGGAGCAGGTCGCCGATGTCCAGCAACTGCATCAGCCAGGCATCGGCCCACGGCTGTACCCAACCGCGCAGGTGCAAGGTGCTACGGCCAGGGCCCTGGAAGTCCAGGTCCAGCAGTTGGCCGGTCCAGTCGGCGGGGCCGCCTTCAATCGCCAGCGCACGCTGGGGCCACAGGTAGTCCGCCAAGTGCAATGATGCCAATGCCTGGGGCCGTTGCAGCAGGGCGTGGCGCAACGGGCCGGCGATCTCCAGCACCCGGCCCTGGCCGTCCAGCAGCAGCTGCAGGCCGACCGGTTGGGCGGGCAAGGTCGGCAGGGCTTGCGTGGCCAGAGAGGGCGAGCGGCCGAGCAGGCGGCCCAGGAGTTTGTCCCCAGGGGTCAAAATTGCATTCTCGAGGTGACTTGCAGCTGCGCTGGCAGGTTGGGCACGGTGCCGATCCCGGGTAGCACCAGGAAGGGCATGACCTGATTCAGTTTGCTGGTGGGGTAATTCACCGCAACGGTGAGGATGCCGCCGCTGTAGACCGCGCTGTAGTCGCTGGCGGCGAAGTTGAAGGCGCTGGGTATCCACGCGGTTTTCTGGGCCACCACTTGCTTGGCCAGGGTTTCCACGGCGCTTGCGTAGTTGGGTGTGTTGGGGTCGATCGACACCGAACGCCTGAGGGCTTCGGCGGTGGCCTCGTGGAAGGATTGCACCAGCAGCAATGGCAGGCTGTAGCTGACCAGCCCATAGAACACGGCAAAAAAAATCACGAATACGGCGGCGAACTCGATGGCCACTGCCCCTTTTTCCGCGTTTCGCAGGCCCTGTTTCATAAGTGCGTCTACCCTGACGACCACTGAGTCATCTGAGCATAGATTCATTCAGCCAAAAGGGACGTTTAACTGAATGCAAGGCCTCGTTTTGTACAGCTGGCTGATGCTTTGCGCGGCCCAGGACATTCGTCAGCGGCACATCGCCAACCTCCTGACCCTGGGCGCCGCGCTCCTGGCGCTGCTGTACCTGCTGTGGACGGGCAGCACCTGGTGGGGCGCCACGCCTGCCCAGGGCGGCTGGGCTCTGCTGCTTGCGCTGCTGTTGACCTTGCCCGGCTACGCCCTGGGGCGCATGGGCGCGGGGGATGTGAAGTTGCTGGCGGCGTTGGGCCTGGCGACCGATCAACTGCACCTGCTGGGCACGTTGATCGGGGCCGGGGCCACCAGTCTGCTGTGGATACTGCTAGCGCCAAGAATCTGGCCCCTTATGGGTCAAGGGCTTAAACAGGGTCTGCGACACCTGGACCCGCAACAGTCAAAGAATTGTGCTTTTGCCCCCTTTATCCTGCTCGGAATGCTCTCCACGGCGCTTTGGATCCACTAGTCGCCGAGGTGATTAATGCCATGTACATAGTCCGAAAGTGGGTCTACGTTTATCTCGGAGCAGCCCGCGAAATGCATGACGCAACAGCAATGGTCAGCCATTGACCTAGGCATGGAGTGAGACGTGAACAAGCCAAGTGTCCAGATGAAGGTGCTTGTGGTGGACGATCAGCCCTTGATCGTCGAGGAGCTGTGCGAGTTTCTCGAAGGCAGCGGATACCGTTGCGTCCCGTGTGATTCCAGTCGTCAGGCGGTTGAGTTATTCAGCAACGACGAGGAAATTTCCCTGGTCCTGTGCGACCTGCACATGCCCGAGCTGGACGGCATCCAACTGGTCCAAGAGCTGCATCGGGTGGCCGGCAAGCAACGGGTGTTCGAGGCCATCATGCTCACCGGTCGCGCCGACAAGCAGGACGTGATCAAGGCCCTGCGTGCCGGTTTCGCCGACTACTACCAAAAACCCATTGTCCTCGACGAACTGCTGGCGGGCCTGCAACGCCAGGAAGCGGCCCTCGAGGAGCAACAGAAAAACCTGCAACTGGGGCACCTGAACCAGAAGCTGCAGTTCCTTTCCCAGTCCATCGATGACCTTTACCAGGACCTCGACAAGGTTCGCCGCAGCCCCCAGGCCGCGACGGGCGAGGACGACGGCGAGGCGGGAGGCGAGCTGGACCGGATCGAGATGCCGGCGATGTTCAATCAGTTGTCACCCCGGCAGTTGGATGTGGCGCGCCTGGTGGGCAAAGGCCAGACCAACTACCAGATCGCCTGTGAACTGGGGATCACCGAAAACACCGTGAAACTCTACGTGTCCCAGGTCCTGCGCCTGACCCACATGCACAACCGCACCCAGTTGGCCCTGGCGCTGTCCCCCAGCAGCTCGGTCCACGGGCAGCGCCTGACCGCCCACTGACCCCTGCTCAAGGTGGCTGGCCGCGTTGGCCTGCCGCCGTGCCCTAACGTTTGATTTCCACCTTGCCGGCAGCATCCGGGTCATACAGGTCCGGAATCTCGTATTGGTATTTTTTCAGCCAGCGTTGCAGCGCCAGCTCGCGTTCGACGGGCGTGGCGGTCTGTGGCGTGGGCGAGGCGGCGAGGTTGCGTCGCTGCAGTTGCAGCCAGTTTTCGGTTTCCTGTTGCTGGGCCGAAGACGGCCCAGGCTCGATAGCGTCTACGGCCCAGGGGGCGGCCAGCAGGGCTGCACAGCAGAGGATCGGGAGTTTCATCATCACCTCTTCTTCGCTTACTTGATGCCGGAGGATGGGGCGTCGGCCACTGCCGCGACCTGGGCGCTTTTCAGCGAGCCCTTGAGGGCTTGGGCTCGGGCCTGGGCCTGGCTGAATTGTTCGGGGCTCAGGCCGGCACTGCTGACCACGGCGGCGGCCTGTTCCCAGTTGTCCTGATACAGCAGCAGGGTCACCAGGTTGAGTGCCGGCAGCGTGTCGCCCTGTTTGAGCTCGATGGCGGTGAGGAACTGGAAGCGGGCGTCGTCGAGGCGCAGTTGGTTGAGGTAGACCACGCCCAGGTCGTTGCGGACCTTTTCGTCGGTGGGCGCCAGGCTTGCGGCGCGCTGCAGGTGGGCCTGGGCCTGGCCGTTGTCGCCACGGGCGGCAGCCAGTTGCCCCAGGCCGTGCTCGCCTTCGGCCGCCAGGCACGAGCCCAGCAGGCTGCGGTACAGGGGTTCGGCTTCGCTGCGCCCCAGCAGGCGATAGACCCGGGCCTTGCGCAGGCGCACCTCGCTGAGGTTGTCCGGCAGGCTTTCCAGGTTGGCCAGGCTGGCGTGCAGTTTGCCCTGGTTGGCCAGGTCGTCGGCCAGGCTCATCGACAGTTCTTGCTCGGCCCCCAGCGGGGTGCAACTGCTGGACGAGCTCAAGGCCGACCAGGGCATCTGGCCGTTGTTGGCGCATCCGGCGAGCAACATCAGGCTTGCAGCGGCAATCATGGCTTTCATTAGCGTCCCTCTAATAAGCGAAGGCCCGGGCGATGGCGGTGAAGCCCGGGCCGGCCAATACGATCAGCAAGGCGGGAAAGAGAAACAGCATCATCACCACCGACATCTTGGCCGACATTTTCGAAATGTATTCCTGCAGGCGGGTCAGGCGCCGGTCGTCGAGCAGTTGCTTGAGCGTCTGCAGCGACTTCATTGCGCCCCCGCCCTGTTGAATCAGTTGCTGGAGAATCACGCAGGTGTCGGTGAACTCGTCCACGGCCAGCAGTTGCGCGGTGTTGTTCAGTTCCTGGCCCAGCTCCAGCCCGGAGTCCACCCGAGTCAGGATCAGGCGCAGTTCCAGGGTCAGTTGCGGCAAGAGTTTCTGCGCCTCGCTGGCGAGCACCCGCAGCGCCTGTTCCACCGCCATGCCCGACTCGAAGAGGATGCGCAGCAGGGGGATGAAGGTGGAGATCTCCAGGGCAATCGCGTTTTGTCGACGTTGGGCGCCATACGCCAGGGCCCGCTTGGGCAGCAGGTAACCGACGCCGGCCGCCAGCAGGGGGGCGAGCCAGCGGTTTTCGGCGTGGGGGAAGGCCACGCTCTGGACAAACAGCACCACGCCGATCAGCACCACCGGTGTGCCGATCTGCAGCGCGGCGAACAACGAGCGTTGCTGGGCCCGGCGCCAGCCGAGGCGATTGAGCAAGGTCAGGGTTTCGCTGTCGATGCTCACCGAGCGCTGGCCAAAGCGGCTTTCCCCTAGCGCCCGCAGCCAACTGCCCAGGCGGTTGTCGCGGGTCATGTGGCCCTGCAGGCGCTGGGTGATCTGGCGTCTGCGCTGGCGCTGCTCCACCAGGTTGCCGCCAATCAGCAACAGCGCCCCGAGGAACAGCAAGACACTGGCCACGATAAACATCTCAGACGCTCCGCAACATGCGCCACAGCGCCAGGCAACCGAAAATCTGCAGGAGTACCGCGATGATCAGCATGGTCTGGCCACTGGGATCGCGCCACATGCCCAGCATGTAGCCTGGGTTGGTGAGCATGAAGTAGGCCACCAGCAGCAGCGGCAGGCTGCCCAGGACCCAGGCGGTCATGCGGGTTTCCCCGGTCATGGCGCTCAACTGCCGGGCCCCCTGTTCCCGTTCGCGAATCAGCTTGATCAGGTTCTCCAGCAACTCGCTGGCATTGCCGCCATAGCGATGGTTGACCTTCAGCCCCAGGGCGAACATGCGCAGTTCGTCCTGCTCGTAGAGTTCGGCGAAGTCCTGCACGGCATCGGGCAGGTTGACCCCCAGTTGCACGTTGCGCTGGATCCGGCCCATGGCTTGTTTCAGCGGATCACTGCTGGCCTCGATGCCGCCCAGGACGGCGTCAGCCAGGGTCCGGCCGGACTTGAGGCTGCGCACGCTGTGGTCGAGCAACTGTGGCAGTTGCTCGATCATGCGCTTGAGCCGGCGCTGATACAGCCAGGCCACATACAGCCGCAGCACCAGGGGCGGCAGCAGCAGACAGCCGAGCAGGCCGGGCCAACTGGCCAGGGCGAAACCCAGGAGCATCAGCAGGGCCCAAAGGGCCAGCCACAGCCCCAGGCGCTCCGTGGGCTGGCCCAGCCCGGCCCTTAGGAAAGCGCGTTCCAGGCCGTTCCAGGAGGTTTTTTGCGGGGCCAGGTCCGGCTGCCCTTCGGCCAGGCGGCTAAGCACCCGCTCGGTATTGGTCTTGCGCAGGCCGTTGTAGAACAGCCAAAACGAAAGCCCGAGCAGGATCAGGCACATCAGGGCCAGCAGCACAGGAGCGAGCATGGCGGACCTCGCAGTGTCAGTTGTGGGCCAGGCCGCTGTCGCGGCGCAGCTTGTCGCCGGCCGGGTTGATCGCCTCTCGCACAAAGCCGAAGCCGGTGCGGCGATCGAGGCGGAACAGGGTGTTGGTGACATAGACGTCGTCGCGCACCCCGACCACTTCCACCACTTCGCTGACGCAGCGGCGGCCGTCGGGCATGCGGGTCAGTTGGATCACCACATCCAGCGCGGCGCAGATCATTTGCCGCAGGGTGCGCTCGGCCACTTGGCGCCCGGTCAGGCCCACCAGGGTTTCCAGGCGCAGCAGGGCGTCCTGGGCGTTGTTGGCGTGCACCGTGCTCATGGAGCCATCGTGGCCAGTGTTCATGGCGGTCAACACGTCGAGCACTTCCACGCCGCGGATCTCGCCGAGGATGATCCGGTCCGGGCGCATCCGCAGGGCGTTGCGGATCAGGTCGCTGGCCTTGACCTCGCCGTGGCCCTCGGCATTGGGTGGCCGTGTTTCCAGGCGCACCACGTGGGGGTGGCCCAATTGCAGTTCGGCCACATCCTCGATGGTCACCAGGCGTTCATGGGGGTTGATCAGTTGGCTGAGAATGTTCAGCAAGGTGGTCTTGCCGGTGCCGGTGCCGCCGCTGATCAGGATGTTGCAGCGCTTGCCCACGGCTTCCTGAATGAATTCGAAGATCTGCAGGTCGATGGTTTGCATGGCCATCAGGTCGCTGCTCTTGAGCATGTCCTTGCGAAATTTACGAATCGACAGGCACGGCCCGTCCAGGGCCACCGGCGGGATGATTGCGTTGACCCGGCTGCCATCTGGCAGGCGCGCATCGACCATCGGTGAGGATTCGTCCAGACGCCGGCCCAGCGGCGCGAGAATCCGCTGGATCACCCGCTCCACGTGATGGGCGTCGATAAACCGCAGGTCGCTCTGGTGCAACACGCCTTCGCGTTCGACAAACACCCGGTGCGGGCCGTTGACCAGAATCTCGGTCACCGCCGGGTCGCGCAGCAGCACTTCCAGGGGGCCGAAGCCGGTGAGCTCGTCGACGATTTCCTCGGCCAGGCGCTCCATCTCATAGCGGGAAATTGCCAGGTGCATGCGGGCGATGTATTCCGCGACCTTGTCGGTGACGAACTGCGACAGGTTCTGCCGCGAACTCTCCAGCAGGTTTTTCCCCGACTCTTCGATGGCGTCGATGATGTAGCGGTGCAGCACCAGTTTCAGGCCTTCGTGGTCGGTGTTGCCCGTCGGGCCACGGGGCGCAGCGCCAAAGAGTTTTTCGCTGGTCATTTGCTTCCCCTGAACAGGTCGAGCCAGCCGGCCTTGGGTTTGGGCAGGCCTTCGGAGCGTTTGGCCAGGCGTTCACCCAAGGTTCGCAGGCTCTGGCTCAGGGCCTCGCGGGGGGCCAGTTCGAACAGGCTGATGCCCTGGTTCTTGGCGTTCAGGCGCAGTTCCGGGCTGAAGGCCAGGATGGCGATCACCTCCAGGCCAAAGGTCTTGCCCAGGGTTTCGGCGTCGGGCGCGACATTGCGCAGGTAGTGGTCCACCAGTAGGCGGGCGTGGTCCAGCTTCATGCCTTTTTCCCGCCACAGGTTGAGCACCGCCAGGTTGCGCCGGCAATCGAGCACGCTCTGGTCGGTGCGCCACAGCAACTTGTCGCAATGGCTGACGAAGGTGCGCAGGGCTTCGCTGTCCGGTTGCCCGGCGAGGTTCACCACGATGTGCTGGAAGTGCTGGCGCAAGGCGCTGAGCAACATGTACAGCTCGGCGGCGCTGGTGTGCTCCAGGGCATCGTCATTGTTGGCGTAGGCGAGGATACGCAGCCCGGCCTCGGCGCTGGTGAAGGCGCTGTCGATCAGGGTCGAGTCCAGGCGGCGCAGGTGGCGCAGGGCATCGCCGAAGTGGAACGAGCTTTCCAGCCCCAGCAGCGCCAAGCTGTCGCCCCGGGGCAGGCCCAGGTCGAGGAGCAGGGTTTGTTGCCCGCTCTTTTGCACCACCAGCGCCAAATGGCTGGCCAGCAGCGCGCCGTCGCCGTCGCCCTGGGTGCCGTAAAGCACGGTCAGGCCACCCAGTTGGGTGTTGGGCGCCACGGGCGGCAGGCGCTTGCTCAAGCGGCGTACCAGGCCGGCGACTTCACTGGAGCGCGAACCATAGGCGACGAAATCCCGGGCCCCGGCACGCATGGCGTTGAGCACCAGTTGGTTGTCCATGCCGTCACCCAGGGCGACGATGGCCAGCATTGGCTTGGCCTCCAGCACTCCTTCGATCAGGGCCGCCTGGGCCACCACGTTTTCCCGGTCCAGGCCGATGAACACCAGGTTGGCGAAGGTCACGTCCACCAGCGCCAGCAGTTCATCGAGGCTGCCCCCGGCACCGACCACCTGGCCCAGCGGCGCAAGGGCGCCCTGCAACCACTCAAGGTCCGTGTTGTTGCGGGTGATGGCCAGGAAGGTCTGGCTCAGGCTCTGGCTCATTGCGATAGCCCACTGCGTTTGTCGAAGTTGCCGTTTTCAAGGAAGAACATGCGATAGAAATTCGGGTCGTAGTTGCGCAGCCGCTCACCCGGCAGCGACGGTAATTGGGCGTCGGCGGCCAGGGGCTGAACCAGATGCGGTGTCACCACCATCAGCAGTTCCCGTTCTTCGCGGTTGATGGTCGAGTCGCGAAAGAACGCGCCAATCACCGGAATGTCGCCCAGCCCGGGAAACTTGTTGACCTGGGAGCCGTTGCGGGTGCTGATCAAGCCGCTGATGACGAAGCTTTCACCATCGGCCAGGGCGATGCTGGTGTCGGTGCGGCGCACGGTCAGGGCCGGGACCACGCTCCCGGCGATGTTCACGCCGTTGCTGTAGTCCAGCTCGCTGACTTCCGGCGCCACCTTCAGGGTGATGCGGTTGCGGTCGATGATGGTCGGGGTCAGGGTCAGGCGGATACCGAACTCCTTGTATTCGATGGTGACGCTGTCGCTGCCGGCGCTGGGCACCGGGATGGGAATTTCACCGCCGGCCAGGAAGCTTGCGCTCTGCCCGCTGAGGGTGACCAAGCTGGGGCGCGCCAGGGTGTAGGCGAAGCCGCTGCCTTCCAGGGCGTTGATCAGTGTCAGCACCCGGCCGTTGCCAAAACCCAGGTTGAAGCCGGTGTTCTCCAGGGGGATGTTGGTTCGTAGCCCGCCGAAGGTCGGCGCAGTGCCGCCGGTGGCGGGGGCGGTGCCCGGGGAGCCGAACAGGAAGTTGTGGCCACGGCCGAAAATCGAGGTGCTGGCTTCCTTGAGTTTGGTGCGGCTGACCTCGACGAAACGAATGTCGGTCTGCACCTGGCTGGGCAGGCTCAGGTCCTGGGACGCGGGCCGTGCGGCGGCGGTCAGGGCCGCCGTGGCCTTGCCCTGGACGAACACCATGCTTTGCCGCGGGCTGCTGGAGCAGGCGGTCCAGACCATCAGGCTGGTGGCGCCCGGCGCCATGCCCGTGAGCAGAAAGGCTTTGTTGCCATTGGGGTGGACGTCGGCAATCTTCGGGTCGCCCACTGCCAGGCGGGTGATGGCCACCGGGGATTGCAGTTCTTGTTGCAGGCCTTCGCCGACCTCCATCACGGCCGGCAATGGACCCAGGCCCGAGCAGCCCGCTGCAGGTGCCGCAAGTGCCAGGCTCACAGGCAATGGGGCGCACAGCAGCATCAGCAGGGCATTGAACAGCGGCACGGAACGACTGCGCATGTAGAGGCATCCTTGCTCAATCAGGGAGTTTGTTGGGTGACTTGGTTGCCCCGTATGACTTCGATCGCGGCTCGTGATCCGGTGCCTGGCGTGGCCGGGCTTCTGGGGGCGCTGCCGAGGGCCAGCTGGGTGAACTGGAACAACTGGCTGTTCGCGGCGTCCAGGTGCAGAGGGGCGTCTTGATCCCCGGCCCAGTAACGGGCCAGGCGTTGTTCTTCGCTGCTGCGCACGGCCAGGCGCAGGGTGCCGACCTGGGTGGCGAGCATCATCCGGCTCAACAGTTGTTCGGGCACTGCCAGGACCACGGTGCGCGCGCTGATCCGGCGTTGGTCCTGCTTGAGTTTTTCATCGGTGCTGAGGGCCGGGGATGCCGGTTTGCCGTCATTGGTCAGGCCCAGTTGCTCGCCCACCGCCAGCACGCGCATGGCGGGTACGGCGATCTGTGCTGATTGCTGTGGGTTGGCGGCTTCCTGGCGCAGGAACAGCAGGACATCGACGTAATCCCCGGGGCTCAGCTGCCCGGCAGCGCCGATCACTTCGTCCACGGCCACCGCCAGTGCCCGCTCGTCCGGGTGAATCATGCGTGCCAGGGCGCCGCCGGATTCAAAGCTCTCGTCACTCAACCAGGTGCCGGCGCTCAGGTGTCGCCACGGGGTGCGGCCAACGGCCTGGTCAATGCTGTTCAGGCTGCCGGCTGGCGCGGTAAGGAGTTTTTCCAGGGTCAGGTCGGCGGCGCTGAGGGCGACGAAGGGCGGCACGTCACGGGTCAGTACCACCACCGATTGGCGGGTCTGGTCTTGGGCGCTGGCGGTGGTTTCGGCAATCACTGTGGTGACGACGGGTGCGGGTGCGGGCGCCGGTTCTGCCGGTTGGCGACTCAACACCAAGCCCCAGTAACCAAAGAACACTGCGCCGATGAGCAGTAAGCCGGCCAAACCCATGGTAATGCGACTGTTCATGAAGGCTCTCCCTTTCCCGCGGCACTGCAAAAGCCCACACTTCCAAACGAGTTGTTTTCTCAAACAGGCAGCGCTGAACATTCAACTATTTCGCTATTGGAAGGTAGTCCAGCTAGGACAAAACGCCATTACTCCTGGAAAAATAACCAACGAAAGTCATATAGATGCGTCTGCAATGGGTTTTTTTGACGCCAACATTCCAACTAATACTTAATCATTAATCGTTTCTTACAGTTGAAGGAGCCCTGTTTGTTGTCAATGCTCTGGTGGCACCGAGGAATCATGTCGCGGTGGCGTTACATCGGCATTGTTGCCGCAAGGAGAAGTGCAATGATTCTTCAATACCTGCTGCTTAAAACCCGCCTGTTCTTCAACCGTACCGAAGGTGCTTCGGCAATCGAATATGCGATTGTGGTGGCTATGGTCGCCGTGGTCGTCGTGGCCTTTGTCACACCGATGGGAGATCGGGTACTGGCCATCTTCAACAATATCCTGACCAGCCTGAATGGCACCGCCGTGGTTCGGCCAACGCCTTGAATCTGTTTGAACTGTCGTCTCTGAACCTCGCTGTATGGCCACTCAGGTATTCCACATGAGCACCTCTTCATCTCCACGCCAGCAACTTCTTCTCGTGGACGATGAAGAGGACGCCCTGATGGAACTCGCCGAGTTGCTCGAAGGCGAAGACTTTTGCTGTTTCACCGCCACCTCGGTGAAGCAGGCCCTGGAATTGCTCACCCGCCACCCGGACATTGCCTTGGTCATTACCGACCTGCGCATGCCGGAGGAAAGTGGTTTGTCGTTGATCAAACGCCTGCGTGAACACACCTCGCGCCAACACCTTCCGGTCATCGTGACCTCCGGGCACGCCGACATGGATGATGTCAGTGACTTGTTGCGCCTGCAGGTCCTGGATCTGTTTCGCAAGCCCATCTATCACCTGCGCTTGCTGGAAACCCTCAACAACCTGTTTCCCCAGCCGAGGCTGCACATCGTCAGCCCTTGAAGGCGCTCGCGTCTCTCAACGGTTTCACCTGGATGGACCCACGACGCCTCGCTGACCGCGGGGCGTTTTTGTTGGCGAGGAACGGGGCAGCGGCGGTTGAACGGGTGGTTTTTATCGACGCCGGGTCCCGCCGAGTGCCGTGCATCGCCCCATAAAAAACCGCCCGAGGGCGGTTTTCATGAGGGGCTCAAAGTTGGTAACTGAAACTCAAGGTGTAGCGCGGGCGCCGGTTGAAAGAGTCCAGGGCTTCGTCGGACATCGGCTTGGCGGCCTCAAGGGCGATGTTGTAGTACTTGGCATCGCCAAAGCGCAGGCCCACGGCGGCCGATGACAGGTTACTGCCCTTGATCGGCAGCTGGTTGAACCAGGTTTTCGAGCGGTCCAGTACCACGTAGGGTTGCAACACCCGGACCCAGTTGCCTGCTCGGTTGAAGCTGTAGTTGACCTCGTAGGCCACGCCCCAGCCCTTATCGCCGGACGCTTGGTCGTCGGGGTAACCGCGGGCGAAGTTCTGCCCGCCAAAGGTGGCGCGTTCGCTGTCGGGCAGGTTGTCGTCGCTCCAGTAAAGCGCGCCGGACAGCACCCCCTGCCAGTTGTCGAAGAAGCGGTCGCTTTGCACCCCCGCCAGGCGCAGGCGGAAGAAGTTCAGGTCGTAGAGGGCGTTGTTGGTGTTGGCGCCCATGCCATTGATGCCTTGATAGACACCGGCACTGAGGATGCGCAGTTGCCGCGTGCCGGATTTGCTCCAGTCGGCTTCCAGGGCCAGGGCGCGCAGGTCGGTTTCTTCCTCGAGGCTCAAAGCCGTGTTGAGCACCTTGTAGCGGGTCTTGTCATTGACCCCGTAGAGGCGCACGCCGGCGCTGAGCAGCTCGTTCGGCGAGGCAATGAACGGGTGGCTGACGCCGATGGAGAAGCGGTCGTTCTCGCGGTGGGGCGCCAATTCGAGGCCGCCGTCGAGCAGCACATTGGCCTCGGGGTCACTGCGATAGCGCGCGCCATAGAGGCTCAGTTGTGTGCCTTCGGTGCCCAGCAACTGGCTGTAGTCCAGGCGGTAGTAATGCTCTTTGTCGCTCCCCGGCGGGAACAGTCCGCTGAGGCTCAACTGTTCGCCCATGGAGGTCTGTGAATTGCTGCTCACGCCCAGCAGTGCCTGCAGGCCGTTGCGGTTGTCCTTGGTGGTGCTCAGGGAGCTGGTGAAGGGTTTGCGGCTGGCCTGGGCCAGCAGGTAGGTTGCGCCGTCAGTGGTGCCGGGTGGCGGCACCTGGGCTTGCAGGGTCACGCCGGGGAGGCGGCTCATCAAGGTGGTGTAGCGTTCGAAGGTTTTGCGGGTCAGGGGGCGCTCTGCCTTGAGCTTGGTCACCAGTTTGTCCAGGTAGGCGGATATCGGACCGACGTCGCCCTGCAGTTGGTAGTCCTTGATGTAGCCCTCCACCAACACCACCCGGACCAGGCCCTGGTCGAAAGTCTGTTGCGGCATAAACGCGTAGGACAACAGGTAGCCGTCGTCCTGGTAGCGCCGAGTGATGTTGCGTGTGGCTTCGATCAACTGGCCGAGGGTCGCCTCGTGGCCGATCAGCGGCTGGTAGATGGCCGCCAGCTCTTCAAGGGGGTAAATGGTGCCGCCTTCGATCTGCAGGCGGTGCACGGCCACCTTGGTGCCCATCATCAGGCCCGCACCCTGAGGCGCCGTCGGCTCCGGCAATTGCAACTGGGGTGTCACGGGGCGGTAGGCGTCCACCGGCAGGTTGGGGGTGGGCAGGTTGCGGACGGTGTCGTTGCTGTTGAGAAAACGTGGGAGGGAGTCAGCGTGGGCGTAGGAACAGCAGCCAAATATCAACAAGGAAGCCAAAGCGCGCATAGGACACTCCATGGTCAAACCGCAGCACCGCGAAACGTATCAGTCGTGATCACCGGCCGGGGTCTGTGCCCCGATTGGCAGTGATGGACTGCCTTGCTCCAGATAAAGAAAAAGACGAGAGACTCATCGGAATCTCTCGCCTCAACCAAGCGTAGGCGCTGTAGGAAAGGCCGTCGAATCGGCCAGGTGCAATTTATTTTTTGCCGCCCAGGGCGCCGGTCAGGCCACCCAGTACGCCGCCCAGACCGCCCAGGCCACCGGTGCTGCCACCACCGGTGGTGCCGCCGTTGACCAGGCCGCCGACCGAGGTCACGGTGCTGCCCAGGGTGGTGACGGTTTGCCCCAGGGCGCCGGCCACTGGGTTGTTGCTGGTGCCGGAGAGGGTGGTGCCGACGTTGCCGACCGCGCCGCCCACTTGACCCAGCAGGCCGCTGACCGGACCACCGAGGCCAGTGGCTGCGCCCACTTGTTGGGTCAGGCCGCTCACGGCGTTGGTGACCGGGTTCAGGGCCGAACCGAAGTTGCCGCCGACGCTGGCCAGGGGGGCGGTAACCACCAGGTTGGGGGTGCCGCTGCCGCCCAGTGCGCCGCCTACCGAGGCGATCAGGCCGCCTACCGCACCGCCAGTCACGCCCACGGCGCTCACGGTGCCGTTGGTGTTGCCGGCATTCAGGCCATTGCTGAGGTTGGCCACGGCGCCACCGACGGTTTCCAGCAGGCCGTTGGCGCCCAGGCCGCCGCCCGAACCACCCGAGCCGCTGCCGGTGTTGCTGACATAGCCGCCGGCTTGGCCGACCGCGCCGCTGGCGTTGCTGAGGACGCCGCCCAGCAGGTTAGTGACCGGGTTGCCGTTGCCGGCATCAGTGACTTTATCGCCCGCGCCATCCACGGCCTGGGCCACACCATTGAGCAAGCCTTTGACCGGAGCGCCGAGCCCGGTGGCGCTGCCGACCTTGCCGGTCAGGCCTTCGGCCAGGCTCACCACTGGGACCAGCACGTTGTTGCCGACGCCATCGGTCAGGGTGCCCAGGGGGCCGCTGCTGGTGACGGTGCTCAGGGTGTTGCCGAGCATGGTGACTTTGTCGCCGACGCCATCGAGCACCGGTGCCACTTTGGTGACCACGCCACCCACCAGGGGAATGCTTTGGGTGGCGGTGGACAGTTTGCCGCTCAGGTCCGATACGCCGTCGCCCACATCGCCGACGACGGCGCCAACGGTGGCAGTGGTCTTGCTCAAGGCTTTGGGGTCGGTGCCCAGTTTGCCCAGGCCGTTGGTCACGCCATTGCCGAGGGTGTCGACCACATTGCCGGCGGTGCCGGCCACGCTTTCCACCACGCCGCCCACCACGGGCACGGCGGCCAGGGAGCTGCCCAATTGGCTGACACTGGTGCCGACGCCACTGACGGTGGTGCCCACGGTTGACGCCACGGTGCTGGTGACCAGTGGGGAGGCAGTGCCACCGCCACCTGTACCGCCACCGCCGCCGCCATCGGTGCCTCCACCACCGCCGGCACTCGAGCTGCTCGGGGTGCTCTTATGGCCGCCACCGCCGCTGCTGCAGCCGGTCAGGCCGAGGCTCAGGGCCAGGGTTAATGCAGTGCCTACTTTCCACCAAGTTTGAGTGTTCATGAGAGAGTCCTTGCACCTGTTACAACGTTCGTTGTTTTCGAGGGCTCTCCCTTTCTACTGTTGGAGATGCCTTCGTCCGTTGTGCCTATCAAGCTCCCGGGGCTATCTCCGAACAATTCTCAACTTGGTATTAACAACTTATATATCCGGTATTAAGTGCGGCGTAATGATTAATGCCAAGGTGATAACAGGCCTGTTGTTTAACTTTGTGATCTATGAAAAACAACGGCTTGCGATTTTGTTAGTTGGCTAATTAGTTGCTAGAAACTAAAGTTATATAGTCGTAATTGACCATGTTTTACTTGAGGGTGGCCTTGGTTTGACGGGCACTTACTACCCAGGCCCAGTGCCCATTACAGGCGTTGAGTTGCCTTGCAATAGGCAAAACCACCCCTTGTCCAGGGATGGTTCGATGGGCCTTTCAGGGGGGGCGGACAACGGATGCCCTCAAGCGATGGGGGTCCAACCGCCTTGCATGTGTTGCAGGTCGCCGTTGACCACTTGCAGCTCACCGCTGGACCCCGGTGTGCTGGCCAGCAGCGTCACCTCGCCGGGCAGGCGCACGGGCTTCTGGAATTGCACGGCGATCTCGATGTTCGCCGCGGGCAGGTGTTCATGCAGCGCCGCCAGGGTCCGGGCCTTGGTCCACAAACCGTGGGCGATGGCTTGGGGAAAACCAAACAGCCGGGCACTGAGGGCACTCAGGTGGATGGGGTTGTAGTCGCCCGAGACGCGGGCATAACGCCGGCCGATATCGGCGGGGGCCTGCCAATGGCTCAGTTCGCTCAATGCGCCAAGGGCCGGAGCCGTGTCATCGACCGGGCTGCCCGGTAGTTCGACCCCGCGGCAGAGCATGCGGCTGTGGGCTTCCCAGAGCGGGCCGAGCAGATCATCGACGCTGGTGATCAGGTCGAACACCGCGCCTTTGGCATGGGGCTGCAGGTTGTCGACCTGGACGCTGATGCGCAGGCTGCCGACCCCGCCCATGGGGCGCAGCACGCGAATACGGTTGCTCAGGTGAATCAACCCCAGCAAGGGGAAGGGAAAGTGCTCGGCGGTGAGCAGTTGCATCTGCAGGGCAAAGGCCAGCACCTGGGGATAGGTTGGGGGCAGCAGGCCGTTTTCGACGAATCCGCAGACCTGGCGATAGGCCGCGAGGTGCTCCGGCTGTACGTGAACCCAGCAGCGCAAGCCGTCTTCGGGCAACTGGGTGCCGCTGATTCGGCGGCGTCGGAGGGCTTTCAGGTAAAGCCCGGCCAGACGCGGCGGGCTGGCGAGTTCGTGCCATTGGACGCTCATGTTCATGCCCCCAGTACGCTTTGCCCGCAGACCCGCAAGGCCTGCCCGGTGACGGCGCCGCTGCCCGGCTGGCCGAGCCAGGCCACGGCTTCGGCCACGTCCTGGGGCAAACCGCCCTGGCCCAGGGAACTCATGCGGCGCCCGGCTTCGCGCAGGGCGAAGGGCACGCGCGCGGTCATCTGGGTTTCGATAAAACCCGGGGCCACGGCGTTGATGCTGATGCCGCGCTGCTGCAGCAACGGCGCCCAGGCCTGGGCCAGGCCGATCAGCCCGGCCTTGCTCGCGGCGTAGTTGGTCTGCCCGCGGTTGCCGGCGATGCCACTGATGGACGCCAGCAGGATCACTCGGGCCTGGTCGTGCAGGGTGCCGCTGTCGAGCAGGACCTGGGTCAGCACCTGGGGCGCCTCGAGGTTGACCGCCAGCACCGCGTCCCAGAATTCCGGGGTCATGTTGGCCAAGGTCTTGTCCCGGGTGATGCCGGCGTTGTGCACCAGAATGTCCAGGCCGTCGGGCAACTGTTCCACCAGGCGCTCGCCGGCGTCGCTGGCGCAGATGTCCAGGGCCAGGCTGCGGCCTCCTAGGCGCGCGGCGAGGGCGTCGAGATCGGCCTTGGCCTGGGGCACATCCAGCAGCACCACTTGGGCACCGTCACGGGCCAGGGTTTCGGCGATGGCGGCACCGATGCCCCGCGCCGCGCCGGTGACCAGGGCGGTGCGCCCGGCCAGGGGGCGGCTCCAGTCCTGGACCTGGGTGGCGCAGGCCTGCAAACGAATCACCTGCCCGGAGACAAAGGCGCTTTTGGGCGAGAGGAAGAAGCGCAAGGCCCCTTCGAGCTGGGCCTCGGCGCCTTCGCCAACGTAGAGCAGTTGTAGGGTGCCGCCGTGGCGCAGCTCTTTGGCCAGGGAGCGGCTGAAGCCCTCCAAGGCGCGCTGCACGCTGGCGGCGATGGGGTCGTCGTCGAGGGTTTCCGGGGCGCGGCCGAGGATCACCAGGTGTGCGCTGTGGTCGAGGTTTTTCAGCAGTGGCTGGAAGAACTCCCGCAGCTGTTTGAGCTGCGCGGTCTGGCGCAGGTCACTGGCGTCGAACACCACGGCCTTTAGCTTCGGTCCGTGCCCGGGGATCCAGGGCGTGGCCGGGCCTGGCTCGCTGCCGTAGCTGTAGACCGCGTCGGTGAGGCGTTTGGCCAGTTCGCCGATGTGCTGTACCAACGGCCCGCCGCCGAGCAGCAGCGCCCCTTCGATGGGCCGCAGGCGCCCGGCTTGCCAGCGCTCCAGGCGTTCCGGCGACGGCAGGCCAAGGGCCCCGACCAGGCGTTGGCCGATGGATGAGTTGGCGAAGTCGATATAACGGTCGGACATGGAACGCTCTCCAAGGGCTGGGGTTCAAAGTGTGGACCACGCAGGGTCTTCAGTCGTTCGATCGGCGCGGGACAACCTACGCTTGTGGGGTGGCGCACCGATGACCACGCACACATTCACCATAGGGAGCTTTTCATGACTCAGCTGCGCCGCGTTGCGATTATCGGCGGTAACCGTATTCCCTTTGCCCGTTCCAACGGGCCCTATGCCACCGCGAGTAACCAGGCGATGCTGACCGCGGCCCTGGAGGGGTTGATCGAACGCTACAACCTGCACGGGTTGCGCCTGGGTGAAGTGGCTGCGGGGGCGGTGCTCAAGCACTCGCGGGATTTCAACCTGACCCGGGAATGCGTCCTCGGTTCGCGGCTGGCGCCCACCACCCCAGCCTATGACATCCAGCAAGCCTGCGGCACCGGCCTGGAAGCGGTGCTGCTGGTGGCCAACAAGATTGCCCTGGGGCAGATCGAGTGCGGCATCGCCGGGGGCGTCGACACCACATCCGATGCACCGATCGGGGTCAACGAGGGGTTGCGCCAGATCCTCTTGCAAGCCAACCGCGCCAAGAGCACCGCGGACAAACTCAAGGCTTTGTTGGCGTTGCGCCCGCGTCATCTGAAGCCGGAACTGCCGCGCAACGGTGAGCCGCGTACCGGTTTGTCCATGGGCGAGCATTGCGAGTTGATGGCGCAGACCTGGCACATCCCCCGCGCCGAGCAAGACCAGTTGGCCCTGGAAAGCCATCAGAAACTGGCCGACTCCTACGCCCAAGGCTGGCATAACGACCTGCTCACGCCGTTCCTCGGCCTGACCCGGGACAACAACCTGCGCCCGGACCTGAGCCTGGAAAAACTCGCCGGCCTCAAGCCGGTGTTCGAGCGTAGCGACCGCGGCACCCTGACCGCCGGCAACTCCACGCCGCTGACCGACGGCGCCTCCCTGGTGCTGCTGGGCAGCGAAGCCTGGGCCCAGGAACGCGGCTTGCCGATCCTTGCCTACCTGCGTGATGGCGAGGCGGCGGCAGTGGATTTTGTCAGCGGTGCCGAGGGCCTGTTGATGGCGCCGGTGTACGCCGTGCCGCGTTTGCTGGCGCGTAATGGGCTGACCCTGCAGGACTTTGACTACTACGAAATTCATGAGGCGTTCGCGGCCCAGGTGCTGTGCACCCTCAAGGCCTGGGAGGACCCGGAATACTGCCGCACGCGTTTGGGGCTGGAGAGCCCGCTGGGCTCCATCGACCGCAGCCGTCTCAACGTCAAGGGCAGTTCATTGGCCGCCGGACACCCGTTTGCCGCCACCGGCGGGCGCATCGTGGCCAACCTCGCCAAGTTGTTGAGCGTGGCGGGGCAGGGGCGTGGTTTGATTTCGATCTGTGCCGCGGGCGGGCAGGGCGTGACAGCCATCATCGAACGCTGAAGGGCTCAGCGTCCGGTCAGTGCTCACCGGCAAGCCGGGTGCCTACAGCCGAAAAAATCGGGCTTGTAGGCGTCGGCTGGCCGGTGCAGCAACCCTCAGGTTTTAAAGCGACGCACCAGGCCGTCCAGTTCATTGGACAGCCCCGCCAGGCTCTGGGAGTCCAAGCGCGCTGAATCCGCCAGTTCCGCCACCAACTGCGCATCGCCATGGATCTGGCTGATATGGCGGTTGATGTCTTCGGCCACCTGGTGCTGCTCTTCGGCAGCGGTGGCGATCTGGGTGTTCATGTCGCGGATCACGTCCACCGACTCGCGGATCTGACTGAAGCTGGTGCGCGCCAGGCCGATGCGGCTCACCGATTCCTGCGACACCTCCAGGCTGGCATGCATCTGCTGAGTGACGGCGCTGGTGCGCTTGGCCAGGTTACCGAGCAGGCCGTCGATTTCCGCGGTGGAATCGGCCGTGCGTTTGGCCAGGGCACGGACTTCGTCGGCGACCACGGCAAACCCACGGCCTTGTTCACCGGCACGGGCGGCTTCGATGGCGGCGTTCAGTGCCAGCAGGTTGGTCTGTTCGGCAATCGAGCGAATGGTGCCGAGGATCGACTGGATGTCGTTGCTGTCGCGCTCCAACTGCTGCATGGACTGCGCCGATTGTTCGATTTCCTGGCTCAGCTGATCGACGCTGTTCACGGCGGCGTCGATCTGCTGCTGGCCTTCCCGGGCCTGGCGCTGGCCACTGTCCGCCGAGTCGGCGGCCTGGCTGCAGGAACGCGCGACTTCGTTGGCAGTGGCGACCATTTCGTGGAACGCGGTGGACACCATGTCCACGGCTTCGCGCTGGCGCCCGGCGGCTTCGGCCATGTCCTGGGAGACCCGGGTCGAGCTTTGCGAGGTCGAGAGGATTTTCTGCGCGGCCTGGCCGATGCTCTGGATCAGGCTGCGAATGGCGGCGAGGAACTGGTTGAACCAGCTGGCCAGTTGCGCGGTTTCATCGTTGCCACGGATGCTCAGGTTCTGGGTCAGGTCGCCTTCACCCTGGGCGATGCCTTCCAGGCCGCTGGCGACGCCGCGGATCGGGCGCACGATCAGGCTGGCGAAACTGGCACCGACCACTGCGAAAACCAGCGCCAGGACCCCGGCAATGATGGCGATCAACCAGGTCAACTGGGTCGCTGAACTCATCACTTCGCTCTGCTTGATCAGGCCGATGAAGGTCCAGCCCAGTTGCTCCGAAGGCCAGACGTTGGCCATGTAGCGTTCGCCGTTGAGCTCCACTTCCACCAGGCCTTTACCGGCCTTGGCCAGTTGCGCATAGCCCTCGCCGAGGCTGTCCAGGGCCTTGAAGTTATGCTCGGGCTGCTGCGGGTCCACGAGCACTGTGCCGGTGTTTTCCATCAGCATCAGGTAGCCGGTTTCGCCGAGTTTGATCTGCTTGACGATCTCGGTCAGTTGCTTGAGCGACACGTCAATGTTGACCACGCCGCCCTGGGCGCCCAATTGGTTGGCCACGGCGCGCACGGTGCTGACCAGCACCGCGTCATCGCCGGCCCAGTAGTAGGCGGCGGTGCGCAGGGTCTTGCCCGGGTTGGCCATGGCGGTCTTGTACCAGGGGCGGATGCGCGGGTCGTAGTTAGACATTTTCGGGTCCCCTGGCCAGAACGCGTAACCACCGCTGGACAGGCCATAGGAGACATAGGAATAGGCCGGATGGCTGGCAGCCAGGGCGGCGAACAGGTCGAACAGTTGCTTGTCGATGGCACTGTCGGGGATTTGCGCGGCATCGGCGCCGACTCGGCTTTTCACGCTGCCGTCAGCGCCTTTCACCAACGGTTGGTTGGCCAGGTAGTCGACGTTCTGGCTGATGCCTTCGAAAAACAGTTGCATGGCGTTGCTGACTTGGCGGATCTCGCGACCGCTGCCGTCAATGAAATCGTTCTTGGCGTCATTGCGCAGGTTCATCACCACCAGGGTGGCGACCAGCACCACCGGCAAGCAGGCGATGACGGCAAAGGCCCAAGTCAGTTTCTGTTTGATGTTCATCCGCGCTCCAGATTTTTTTGTAAGACCACGACGTTCAGATGACTCGCGGATTAATGGCAGCAGTGAAACAGGCGGTGACTTCAAGTCCTTGAGGGGGCATCGTGCGGGCCGGCGAGTGATGTTTGCCGGGGCCGAGGCCTTTATGGATGTCGTGGACAAGCTCCCTGTCTCCCTGATGACTTCGGCTGGCGCAGGGGAAAATTGAGCAGCGAGGAAAAAAATCCTGGCGTTTCAGGCCGCCGAGAGTGGGCGGATATCGGCAATATCCTTGTGCGGCATGGGCTACGGACGGTGATCACTCAGCTATGATCTGGGGCGGCTGCTGCTGTGAGGCGTCTGGCACATTGAGTGCGTAGCCAGTATTCACCGGTCGGTAACCCCTCCCCGCCGCGAGAGGATTGCCGTATAACGAGTGACATTCGCGTGTTTGGTAATAAAGGACCCACAATAAAAGCTGATGAAGACTCCAAAACGCATTGAACCCCTGATCGAGGACGGTCTGGTCGACGAGGTGCTGCGCCCACTGATGAGTGGCAAAGAAGCAGCTGTTTATGTGGTGCGCTGCGGTAACGAGTTACGTTGCGCCAAGGTCTACAAGGAGGCGAATAAACGCAGTTTTCGTCAGGCGGCCGAGTATCAGGAAGGCCGCAAGGTCCGCAACAGCCGGCAGGCTCGCGCGATGGCCAAGGGCTCCAAGTTTGGCCGCAAGGAAACCGAAGATGCCTGGCAGAACGCCGAAGTGGCGGCGCTGTTTCGCCTGGCCAGTGCTGGCGTACGAGTGCCCAAGCCGTTCGACTTCCTTGAAGGCGTGCTGCTGATGGAACTGGTGGCCGATGAATACGGTGACGCCGCGCCACGCCTGAATGACGTGGTGCTGGAAGCGGACCAGGCGCGGGAATATCACGCCTTTCTGATTTCCCAGATTGTGCTGATGTTGTGTACCGGTCTGGTGCACGGTGACCTTTCCGAGTTCAACGTGCTGCTGACGCCGGACGGCCCGGTGATCATCGACCTGCCTCAGGCGGTGGATGCGGCGGGCAACAACCACGCGTTCAGCATGCTGGAGCGGGACGTGGGCAACATGGCGTCCTACTTCGGGCGTTTTGCCCCGGAGCTCAAGCGCACCAAGTACGCCAAGGAAATGTGGGCGCTGTACGAAGCCGGCACCTTGCACCCGGGCAGTGTCCTCACTGGCGAGTTTGACGAGCCTGAGGAACTGGCGGATGTGGGCGGCGTGATCCGCGAGATCGAGGCCGCGCGCCTCGATGAAGAACGCCGCCAGGCGATTCGTGCGGCGGACGATGCACCACCGGGCAAACCGGCGGAAGAACCCCCGCCACCGTGGATGCAATGACCCACTGACAAAAAATCCGGCCCAGGCCGGATTTTTTTTGCCCCTTTGTAGGGGCCGGCTCGCCGGAGATCAGGTCATTCAAACCTGCGCCGCCCCTTCGGCGATTCACCGAAACCCCTCAGGCCGTTTTCTGCTCACAGCAACCGCCAGAGGCCAATTCCTTGAGAATCGGGCAGTCCGGACGGTGATCGCCGTGGCAGTGTTCAACCAGGTCTTGCAGGGTGTCGCGCAGTTGCGCCAGCTCGCGGATCTTCTGGTTCAGTTCGTCGATGTGCTGGCGCGCCAGGGCTTTCACGTCGGCGCTGGCGCGTTGGCGGTCCTGCCACAGGGTCAGCAGTTTGCCGACTTCTTCCAGGGAAAACCCCAGGTCCCGGGAGCGCTTGATAAACGCCAGGGTGTGCAACTCTTCGGCGCCGTACAGGCGGTAGCCACTGTCACTGCGATGGGCTGGCTTGAGCAAGCCAGTGGACTCGTAGTAACGGATCATCTTGGCGCTCAGGCCGCTCTGTCGGGCTGCTTGGCCGATGTTCATCACGGCTTCTCCAGGTCTTTGGGTTTCCAGGTTTTCAACAGTAACGCATTGCTCACCACGCTGACGCTGGACAGGGCCATGGCGGCGCCGGCCAGCACCGGGTTGAGCAGGCCGAAAGCTGCCAGGGGAATGCCGATCAGGTTGTAGACAAAGGCCCAGAACAGGTTCTGGCGAATCTTCGCGTAGGTCTTGCGGCTGATCTCCAGGGCCGCCGGTACCAGCCGTGGATCACCGCGCATCAAGGTGATGCCGGCGGCGTGCATGGCGACGTCGGTGCCACCGCCCATGGCGATGCCAATGTCGGCGGCTGCCAGGGCCGGGGCATCGTTGATACCGTCGCCAATCATGGCCACCACGCCGGTTTTTTTCAGTTCGGCCACAGTGGCCGCTTTGTCGGCAGGCAGCACTTCTGCGTGCACATCACGGATGCCCAATGCCTCGGCCACCACCTTGGCGCTGCCGCGGTTATCGCCGGTCAGCAGGTGGCTGCTGATATGCCGCGCGCTGAGTTGCTGCACGGCCTGCAAGGCGCCGGGCTTGAGGGTGTCGCCAAAGGCGAACAGGCCCAGCACCCGTGGCTGCGGACGTTGCTCGATCAGCCAGGAGAGGGTGCGGCCTTCGGTTTCCCAAGCCTGGGCGCAGTCCGCCAGTGGGCCGGCGCTCAAGCCGCTTTCTTCCAGCAGGCGCCGATTGCCCAGGGCCAGCTCCCGATTGTCCAGGGTGCCGGCGATGCCGCGCCCGGTCAGGGACTGGCTGGCGCTGACATCCGCCACCGGTAATTGGCGCTCGGCGCACTCGTCCAGCACCGCCTTGGCCAAGGGGTGTTCGCTGCCCCGTTGCAGGGCACCGGCTTGTTGCAGCAGGGCGTCTTCATTGCCGTCCAATGCCCGTAGATGGGCGATGCGCGGAGTGCCCGAGGTCAGGGTGCCGGTCTTGTCGAAGACCACGGCACTGACTTCATGGGCGCGCTCCAGGGCTTCGGCGTCCTTGATCAGGATGCCGTGGCGGGCCGCGACGCCGGTGCCGGCCATGATCGCCGTCGGCGTGGCCAGACCCAGGGCGCAGGGGCAGGCAATCACCAGCACGGCGACCGCGTTGATCACCGCCACCTCCAGCGGCGCGCCCGACAGCCACCAGCCGATCAGCGTGGCCAGGGCCAACAGCAGCACCACCGGTACGAACACCTGGCTGACCCGGTCCACCAGTTTCTGGATCGGCGCCTTGCCTGCCTGGGCGTCTTCCACCAGGCGGATAATCCGCGCCAGCACGGTTTCCGCGCCCAGGGCCAGGGTGCGCACCAGCAACCGGCCTTCGCCGTTGATGGCGCCGCCGGTGACGTGATCCCCCGGCTGTTTCGGCACGGGCAGGCTTTCACCGCTGATCAGGGCTTCATCGGCGTGGCTTTGGCCTTCGACGACTTCGCCGTCCACCGGGAAGCGTTCACCGGGTTTGACCATGACCAGGTCGTTGAGGCGCAGGGCGCTGATGGCGACCTCTTGCTCGCGACCGTCGATCACTTGAATCGCCCGTTCTGGGCGCAAGGCCTCCAGGGCGCGGATGGCGCTGGCGGTCTGGCGCTTGGCCCGACTCTCAAGGTATTTGCCCAACAGCACTAGGGCGATGACCACCGCCGACGCTTCGAAGTACAGGTGGGGCATGCTGCCCGGCGCGGCGCTGAGCCATTCGTACAGGCTCAAGCCATAACCGGCACTGGTGCCCAGGGCCACCAGTAGGTCCATGTTGCCAGCGCCGGCACGTACCGCCTTCCACGCCGCCAGATAAAAGCGCGCGCCGAAGATGAATTGCACCGGGGTGGCTAGCGCGAACTGGGCCCAGGCTGGAAGCATCCAGTGCAGACCGAAGGGTTCCACCAGCATTGGCAGGACCAGCGGCAGGGCCAGGGCAATGGCGCAGATCAGACTCCAGCGTTCACGGCTCAGGCGCCGCGCCGGGTTGTCACCGGCGGGCTGATCGGCTTGCCACAGGGCCGCGGAGTAGCCGGCCTGGTCGACGGCGGCGATCAGCACGGCAGGATCGACCGGGCCCAGCAGCTCCAGGTGCGCCCGTTCGTTGGCCAGGTTGACGCTGACGCTGCTGACGCCCGGGACTTTGCCCAAGGCGCGCTCCACCCGACCGGCACAGGAGGCGCAGGTCATGCCGGTGATGCTCAGTTCCAGGCGTTGTGCCGGCACCTGATAACCGGCCTGGGTCACGGCGTCGATCAGTGCGGGCAAGCTGTCGCTGGGAGCCTCGACCCGGGCCTGTTCCGTGGCCAGGTTGACGCTCACCGCACTGGCGCCCGCGACCTTGCCCAGGGCGCGTTCCACACGCCCGGCGCAACTGGCGCAGGTCATGCCGGCAATCGGCAGATCGAAGGTGGTTGATTCAGGCATTGCTGACACTCCCTGTAAACGTGGCCTACAGGATCAACCTTGCCATGCGGGCAAGGTCAAGTGTCATCGCCAGGGTGCTTCACATTGTCCCAGCCTGGCGCGGCGAGGGCCTCAGTAGCCCAGGGCGGCTTGCTTGAGGTACATGCCGGCCTGGCTCATGGCGATGCGGTACTTGACCACGTCGCCGGCCCGCAGGGTGATGTCCTGGGAGCCCGGCGCGAGCATGCCCGGGGCGCAACCGGCGGTTTGGCCCGGCAGCAGCTTGAGGCGCAGCGAGACGGTGCCCGGCGGCAGGTTGAAGGAGGTGCTTTGTTCCTGGAACAGCCGGCCTGCCAACTGATCCTGGATGTACAGGCCGATTTCACAGGTGGTGGCCACTTCCAGGCGTTCCCGGGAAATGATCAGGACACCGTAGTCCTCGCCGGCGGCGCTGGCCGAGGGCGCGATGGCACAAAGGCCGAGGAGGCTGAAGAGGCCGAAAGCTGACCAGCGCATGGCTGAATCTCCTGCTGTGATGTCATGGATGATGCAGCTTGGCCGAGGCGGCTGCCGATTTCCAGCCCGGCAGATGACTTCGGAACTTGACCTTGCCATCGTGGCAAGGCTGAAAGTGCCTGCAACCTCACTCCAGGAGATGTGCCATGCAAGTATTCAGCGTTCAAGGAATGTCCTGCGGTCATTGTGTACGTGCCATTACCCAGGCCGTGCAGCGCAAGGATCCGGCGGCCAGTGTCCAGGTCGATCTGGCGGCCAAGGAAGTGGGCGTGGACAGCCGCCTGACCGCCGACGAAGTGATTAGCCTGATCAGCGAAGAGGGCTACGGGGTCGCGCTGGCCTGAGTCTTTTTAATAGTTAGCGCCCTATCGGAATGTTCAAGGGCATCCAGCGCAGCTAGACTGTCGGGCCGCCGACCGCTGTCCCACTGGATGCCCGATGAACCTGCGCATAATCCTCATTCTTGGTGCCTTGAGCGCCTTTGGCCCGTTGGCCATCGACTTCTATCTGCCGGCTTTTCCGGCGATGGCCGTGGCGTTTGGCACTGACGAAAAACACGTCCAGTTGACCCTGGCGGCTTACTTCCTCGGCCTGTCCATCGGGCAGTTGGCGTATGGCCCGGTGGCCGATCGCTTCGGTCGGCGCCTGCCGCTGCTGGCGGGCGTGAGCCTGTTCACCCTGGCCTCCCTGGCGTGTGCCTATGCGCCCAACCTGGAGTGGCTGATCGGTGCACGGTTTGTCCAGGCCTTGGGCGGCTGCGCCGGGATGGTGATTTCCCGCGCCGTGGTCAGCGACAAATGTGATGCCGTGGGCTCGGCCAAGGTGTTCTCCCAACTGATGCTGGTCATGGGCCTGGCACCGATTCTGGCGCCGATGCTCGGCGGCGTGCTGGTCAACCTGTATGGCTGGCAGTCGATCTTTATCATGCTCACGGTGTTCAGCGCCTTGTCCGGCCTGGCGGTGGCGCTGGGGTTGCCGGAAAGCATGCCGGCCCATCAGCCGCGCCAGCCGTTGTCCGGCGCCTTGCGCCAATACGGCCGCCTGTTGAAGGACTCGGTGTTTATTGGCCATGCCCTGACGGGCGGCATTGCCATGGCCGGGATGTTTGCCTACATCGCCGGTTCGCCGTTTGTGTTCATCAAGCTTTATGGCGTACCGGCCGAGCACTTCGGCTGGTTTTTCGGCATCAACGCCGGCGGTTTCATCCTGGTGGCGCAGATCAATGCGCGGCTGCTGGCCAAGCGTGGCCCGGCGTTCCTGCTGGTGCGCACGGTGTGGATTTACCTGGCGGCGGGCCTGGGCCTGCTGGCGGTCAGCGCGTTGCATACGGAGCTGTTGTGGCCGCTGCTGCTGCCGTTGTTCGTGTGCATTGCCAGCCTGGGGTGCATCATTCCCAACGCCTCGGCCTGCGCCATGAATGGTCAGGGCGCCCGCGCCGGCAGCGCCTCGGCGATGCTCGGCTGCCTGCAGTTCAGTGTGGCCGCCGCAGCGGCGTCCCTGGTTGGGGTGTTGCACGACGGCACTGCGCTGCCGATGGCCATGGTCATCAGCTTGTGCGGTGTTTTGGCGGTCACCCTGGCCATGCTCACCCGGCGCTTGCAGAACGCGCGGGCGTTGAAGGCTGCTGGGGGCTGACTCAGCCCGCGGCGCGTTGTTCGCTCTGGGGCAATCGGTGGGGGGCTTGCAGACGGCTTTCCAAGGTGTTGGCGAAGGCACGGGCTTCAGCTTCGCTGCGGAAGGTGACGACATGCTGGTCCAGGCGAACCTGCCACTGGGATTTTGCCAACTCTTTTATCAGGATCTTCATTGCTGACCTCCTAACGGTAAAAGACTGCGTTGCAAAGGCGCTCAGTGTAGACCCGAATGGCGGCACAAATATGACCAGAATCAACCGGCCTGACTGACGGCATAGCCCCCTGTTTTGGCGGTGGCCATGCCCGTCCTGGCGGCTGCTTAGAACCCTTCTAGCACGATCTTGCCCTTGGCCTTGCCGCTCTCCAGCAGCGCGTGGGCGCGACGCAGGTTGGCCGCGTTGATCACGCCGAAATGCTCGCCCACCGTGGTTTTCAGGGTGCCGGCGTCGATCAGCTCAGCGACCCGGTTGAGCAGGTGGTGCTGCTCCTGCATGTCCGGGGTTTCGAACAGCGAACGGGTGTACATGAACTCCCAGTGCAGCGACAGGCTCTTGCGCTTGAGCTTGGTCACGTCGAGGCTTTTCGGGTCGTCGATCAACGCCAGCTTGCCTTGGGGGGCCAGGGCTTCCACCAGTTGGTCCAGGTGCAGATCCGTCTGGGTCAGGCTGGCGACGTGGGTCACGCTGGCCTGGCCGGCGGCTTTCAGGGCTTCGCTCAGGGGCTGGCTATGATCGACCACCAGGTCGGCGCCCAGCTCGCGCACCCAGGCCTGGGTTTCGGGCCGGGATGCGGTGCCGATGACCTTGAGCCCGGTGAGCTGGCTGGCCAGTTGGGTGAGGATCGACCCCACGCCACCGGCGGCCCCAACGATCAGCAGGCTCTGGCCCAGGTCGGCTTTCCCTTCGGCAATCTGCAGGCGCTCGAACAGCAGCTCCCAGGCGGTGATGGCGGTCAGGGGCAAGGCCGCGGCTTCAGCAAAGCCCAGGCTCTTGGGCATATGGCCGACGATGCGCTCATCCACCACGTGCAACTCGCTGTTACCTCCGGCACGGGCTATGGAGCCGGCGTAGAACACCTTGTCGCCGGCCTTGAACAGGCTGACTTCGCTGCCCACGGCCTTGACCACGCCGGCCACGTCCCAGCCCAGCACCTTGGCCGCGCCACCTTCGGGCTGGGCGTTCTGGCGCACTTTGGTGTCCACTGGGTTGACCGAGATGGCTTTGACGTCCACCAGCAGGTCACGAGGGCCGGCGACGGGCTCGGGGAGTTCGATGTCCTGCAGGGCCTTGGGGTCGTTGATCGGCAGGGAATGGTAATAGGCGATGGCTTTCATGATGGGTTCCTGATGAAGGGGTGAAGAGGGTCAGATAATCAACTGCAGGCGCTTGAGCTCGAAGTGCTCGATCGCGTCACGGGTCTGGGCAAGGAAGTGCTGGAAGTGCGCGGTGTTGTTGTGAAACTCCAGGGCGGCCTCATCGTCCCAGCGCTCCAGCACGTAGAAGGTGCCGGGCTGTTCGGCGTCCTGATGCAGTTCGTAGTACTGGCAGCCAGCCTCGTCACGGCTGGGAAGTACCAGGGTGCTGAGTTCGCGCTGCAACGTGGCCTGTTGGCCGGGTTTGGCAATCAGGGTGGCGATGGCGGTGAAGGACTGGGGCATGTGGGGCTCCTGAACGGGGTGGCCGGTCGATGGGGTGATCATTGGCTATTTCTCTGCAAGATAAAACCGGCTAAAAGAGCAGGCTCTTTCAATATTTTTTTGATAATGGCCGGGGCCGCCCATGTTGCGATTCGATGACCTGCAGTTATTTGTGCGTGCGGCCGACCTGGGCAGCCTCTCGGCGGCGGCCCGGGTCATGGACCTGTCGGCGGCGGTGGCCAGTGCTGCCCTCAAGCGTATCGAGCAGCAACTGGGGGCCCGCTTGCTGGCACGTTCCACTCGCAGCTTGAGGCTGACGGCGGAGGGCGAGGGCTTTCTCGAATACGCCCGCGCGGCCCTAAGCAACCTCGATGAAGGCCGGCGTTTATTGGCCAGCGGCCAGGATCAGGTCAGCGGGATTTTGCAGTTGTCCGCGCCCTCGGACTTTGGTCGCAACCTGCTGCTGCCCTGGCTCGACGAGTTCCAGCGCGAGCACCCCAGGCTCACCGTGCGCTTGTTGCTGGGGGACCGGATCGCCGACCTGTTTCGCCAACCGGTCGACATCGCCCTGCGCTACGGCGAACCCGAGGATTCCAGCCTGGTGGCCTTGCCGGTGGCGCCGGAGAATCGCCGGGTCCTGTGTGCCGCCCCCAGCTACCTGGCCCGTTGCGGTGCACCGCGTCATCTGGAGCAACTGGCTCAGCACAATTGCCTGCTCTACATGCTCGGCAGCCGGGTCCACGATCACTGGAGCTTTCACGATGGCAAGCGTGAGGTGAGCCTGACCGTCAGCGGTGATCGCTTCAGTGACGACGCCGATGTGGTCCGCCTTTGGGCACTGGCCGGGGCGGGCATCGCCTACAAGTCCTGGCTGGATGTGAGTGCCGATGTGTTGGCCGGACGGCTTCAGGTGGTGATGCCGGAACTGCGCTGCGAGCGGGCTCCCCTGAACCTGCTGTGTGCCCATCGGGCCCAACTGAGCAAACCGGTGAAACTGTTGCGGGACATGCTGGCGTCGCGCTGCGCCGGGATCACCGCGCAATACCCGGGCAAAAGCCCTTTCGATCAATGATCACGGGGGTGTTGCGTCGCTGCGGGATGCAAGCAGGTCGCATCCAGAAATAGGCCCCGGGGACGATCCCGCACACTCGATTGGCAGACCATTCAATCGGGGGACGGGGCATGGGAATTCAGGGATACAGCGCGGCAGAGCGCCTGGAACGGTTGCCCATCAGCGGTTACCACCGGGTTATTTTCATCATCATTGCCTTGGCGTTTTTCTTCGACTCCATGGACTTGGCGATGATGACGTTTCTCCTGGGCTCGATTAAAACCGAGTTCGGTTTGAGTTCGGCCCAGACCGGGCTGCTGGCCAGCTCGAGTTTCTTCGGCATGGTGCTGGGGGCATCGCTGTCGGGCATGCTGGCCGACCGCTTCGGGCGCAAGCCGGTGTTCCAGTGGAGCATCGTGCTCTGGGGCGTCGCCAGTTACCTGTGTTCCACGGCCCAAACCGTGGACAGCCTGACGCTGTTCCGGGTGCTGCTGGGCATCGGCATGGGCATGGAATTTCCCATTGCCCAGTCGATGCTGTCGGAGATGATTCCGGCCAAGCGTCGAGGTCGCTACATCGCCTTGATGGACGGTTTCTGGCCCCTGGGGTTTGTCGCCGCCGGGGTGCTGTCGTATTTCCTCCTGCCGCTGATTGGCTGGCGCGACATCTTCCTGGTGCTGGCGATTCCGGCGGTGTTCGTGCTGGTGATCCGCTTCTTTATCCCCGAGTCGCCACGCTGGCTGGAACAGGCCGGGCGCCACGCCGACGCGGACCAGGTGCTGTGCGCAATCGAGGACAAGGTGCGGGCCTCCCTGGGGCGTAGCGAGCTGCCGGAGCCGATCCGCCTGCCTCGGGTGGAGAGTGCCCCGGGCACCTTTTTCTCGGCCCTGGCGCAGATCTGGTCGCCGCAGTATCGCCAGCGCACGATGATGATCTGGAGTGTGTGGTTCTTTGCCTTGCTGGGTTTTTATGGCCTGACTTCCTGGCTCAGCGCCTTGCTCCAGCAGTCGGGGTTCGCGGTCACGCAGTCGGTGTATTACACGGTGCTGATTTCCCTGGGCGGGATTCCCGGCTTCCTGATGGCGGCCTGGCTGGTTGAGCGCTGGGGGCGCAAGCCGGTGTGCATCGTCACCCTGTTGGGTGGCGGCGTCATGGCGTTTTTCTATGGGCAGAGCGCCGTGTTCGGCGGCAACGTCAGCTTGCTGATCGGCTCTGGCCTGCTGATGCAGTTCTTTCTGTTCGGCATGTGGGCCGTGCTCTACACCTACACGCCGGAGTTGTACCCCACGTCGGCGCGGGCCACGGGGTCGGGCTTCGCTTCGGCGATTGGTCGGGTCGGTTCGTTGCTGGGGCCGCTGATTACCGGGCTGGTATTCCCGATTACCGGGCAGGGCGGGGTCTTCGCCCTGGGGGCGGCGTGCTTTGTGATTGCGGCAGGGGTGGTCTGGTTGTTCGGGATGGAAACCCGAGGCAAGACCCTGGAGGAGTTGAGCGAGGCGGGAAATTGAGGTTCGCCGGCAAGCTGGCTCCTACACGAACCTGTAGGAGCCGGCTTGCCGGCGAAGGCCGTTACGGCTTGACCAACCGCGCATCCAGGCTGTTTTGCGCCAGGCGCTTGGCCTGGTCTTGGGTCATGCCCAGGTGGGTGTGCAGTGCGTGGAAGTTCTCGGTGACGTAGCCGCCGAAGTAGGCCGGGTCATCGGAGTTCACCGTGACCTTCACCCCGCGCTCCAGCATCTCGAGGATGTTGTGCTGGGACATGTGGTCGAACACGCAAAGCTTGGTGTTGGACAGCGGGCACACGGTCAGCGGGATCTGCTCGTCGATGATGCGCTGCATCAAACGCTCGTCTTCAAACGCCCGTACACCGTGGTCGATGCGCTGGATCTTCAGCAGGTCCAGGGCTTCCCAGATGTACTCGGGCGGGCCTTCTTCCCCGGCATGGGCCACGGTCAGGAAACCTTCGCTACGGGCCCGATCGAACACGCGCTGGAACTTGCTCGGCGGGTGACCCATTTCCGAGGAGTCCAGGCCGACCGCGACAAAGGCTTCGCGAAACGGCAGGGCCTGGTCCAGGGTTTTCTGCGCTTCGTCTTCGCTCAAGTGGCGCAGGAAGCTCAGGATCAGGCCGCTGCTGATGCCCAGTTGCTGCTCGCCGTCTTTCAGGGCGCTGGCGATACCGTTGAGCACCACTTCGAAAGGGATGCCCCGGTCGGTGTGGGTTTGCGGATCGAAGAAGGGTTCGGTGTGGATCACGTTCTGCGCCTTGCAGCGCAGCAGGTAGGCCCAGGTTAGGTCGTAGAAATCCTGGGAGGTGCGCAACACGTCCGCGCCCTGGTAGTAGAGGTCGAGAAACTCTTGCAGGTTGTTGAAGGCGTAGGCCTGGCGCAGGGTGTCGACGTCGTTCCAGGGCAGGGCGATCTTGTTGCGTTCCGCCAGGGCGAACAGCAGCTCAGGTTCCAGGGAACCCTCCAGGTGCAGGTGCAGTTCGGCCTTGGGCAGGGCGTTTAGCCAGTCATACATGGTTCTTGTCTCATCAGGTTCAGTCTGGCGCGGCGAGTGGTGCCGGGCCCGAAAGCCGCCATTCTACAGGCGGCGGGGCAACTATTCGGTAAAACCTGACCAGACGGTTGATCAGGCCGGGTTCAACTCCCGGCGGTAAGCGTAAGTGTCGGCGAAGCGCGAGAGCAGGAATTCGGCGCAGGTGGTCACTGGGTACTTGGCCGGGTGCTCGGCGTCCTGGCAGCCCGGCAGGCATTCGATCAGGGTGTCCGGGTGGGGCTCGGCGAAGAACGGCATCGAGTAGCGATCCACGCCCAGGGGGCTGATGACCCGGTGCGGTGTGGACAGGTAACGGTCGTTGCTCCAGCGCGCCATCATGTCCCCCAGGTTGACCACGAAGGTGCCGTCGATGGGCGGCGCGTCGATCCACTCGCCTTTGACGTTGCGTACCTGCAAACCGCCGGCCGTGTCCTGGTACAGCAGGGTGATGCAGCCGTAGTCGGTGTGTGCGCCGGCCCCTTGTTGTTCCTCGGAGCTGGCGGTGTGGCGCGGCGGGTAGTGGATCATCCGCAGCACACTGACCGGGTCGGTGAAACGGCGGTCGAAAAAGTCGCGCTCGATGCCCAGGGCCAGGGTCATGGCCCGCAGCAGGGTCTGGGCCAGGGCCTGCATGTCCAGGTAGTGCTGCTCCATCAGGGCTTCCCAGCCGGGAATGGCCGGGTGGCGATTGGGGCCGCGCAAGGGTTTTTCTGCCAGCACCTCCGGATGCTCGGCCGGCAGGTGCAGGCCCATGTCGAAGGTTTCCTTGAGGTCGCTGGGCTTGTTCGGGTCCAGTTGCTCGGTGGCGATGGCGCCGTAGCCGCGGTGATGGCGGGTCTGGGTGATGTCGATCTTGAGCTTCTCGGCGGCGGGCTGGCCGAAGAAGTGCCGGGCGCTGTCCAGCAGTTGCTGGATGCGTTGCGGGCGGATCGGGTGCCCCTTGATGTAGAAAAAGCCCCACTCGCGGCAGGCACGGTCAATCGCCTGGGCGACGCTCTCCCAGCCTTGGGCCTGGTCACTGTAGAGGGGGCTGATGTCGATGATGGGAAGCGAGTGCATGGACGGTCCTTTTATTCTTATGCCGTGGCGAAGGGCCGGGCCCCAGGCCACGAATCGGGTGCGTGGTTATTTGGGAATATCGGCCTTCATGCCTTCGACGTAGTAGTTCATCGACGCCAGCTCGGCGTTGCTGGCAACCACCCCGGTGGCGAGTTTTTCCACGCCGGCCTGGTCCTTGATCGGCCCGGTGAAGGGGTGGAACTCGCCGCTCTTGATGCTGGCGATCAATTGTTCGGCCTGGCCTTTGACGTCGCTCGGCACCAGGTCGCTGATGGGCAGTTCAACCGTGCCTTCTTTCAAGCCGCCCCAGTAGTCCTGGGGTTTCCAGCTGTGGTCGATCACGCTCTGGGTGGCCTGGATGTAGTGCGGGCCCCAGTTGTTGACGATGGAGGTCAGCACGGCCTTGGGGCCGAAGTGGGCCATGTCCGAGGCGTAGCCCACGGCGTACACGCCGCGTCGTTCGGCGGCCTGGATCGGCGCCGGGCTGTCGGTGTGCTGGAAGATCACGTCGGCGCCTTGGTCGATCAGGGCGTTGGCGGCGTCGGCTTCCTTGCCCGGGTCGAACCAGGAGTTGACCCACACCACCTTGATCTCGGTGCCCGGGTTGTACTTGTTCAGGGCCAGCTGGATGGCGTTGATGTCGCGAATCACTTCAGGGATCGGGAAGGACGCCACGTAGCCGATCTTCTTGGTCTTGGTCATCTTCGCCGCGAGAAAACCGCCGACGTAGCGACCTTCATAGGTGCGCGCCAAGTAGGTGCCGAGGTTCTTGTCCTGCTTGTAGCCGGTGGCGTGTTCGAAGGTCACCTTGGGGAACTGTTTGGCGACTTTCAGGGTGGGGTTCATGTAGCCGAAGGACGTGGTGAAGATCAGGTCGTACTTGTCCTTGGCCATGTTGCGGATGACCCTCTCGGCATCGGCGCCCTCGGCGACGTTCTCCACGTAGTTGGTCTTGATCTGGTCACCGAATTTCTCCATCAGGGCCTTGCGCCCCTGTTCATGCTGATAGGTCCAGCCGTGGTCACCGATGGGGCCGATATAGACAAAGCCGACTTTCAGCGGGTCGGCGGCGCTGGCGCTCAAACCGACACTCAAGCCGATGGCCGCGGTCAGGGCGCACAGCAGCTTCTTCAACGGACGTTTATGCATGAATTGGAGCTCCATATTGTTGTGGGGGTTGGCGGGGATGGCTAATGCAAATAGCTGACCAACAAGACAACAAAAGGAATTTTCGCCAACAACCCCTCTGTTAGAGGGATCGGCTGCAGGAGCCGGCGTGCCGGCGAAGCTGTTTCAGGAACCAACCCGGTGCGCCGCGCCTGAGCGTGGTGCACTAACGTCTAACGAAACATTAGTGACTCGCAGCAGTCTGTAGCTCATCTCCTGTCTTTGTTTCGAATTGTGTAAAGGACTGCAATGCTCACTTCCCTCAAGCAAGAAAGCTTCCTGCTGCTTGCCCTGCTCGCGGCGCTGGCCGCTTTCGCCCTCGAACACCTGTTGCTCAACAACGGCCAGGGCGTGGCCCTGATCGCCGGGTTGGTGCTGATCGGCTTTATCGTCGTCGCCTCGATGCGCGTGGCCCATCACGCCGAACTGCTGGCGGAAAAGGTCGGCGACCCTTACGGCACCATGATCCTGACCCTGGCCGCGGTGCTGGTGGAGGTGGTGATCCTGGCCATCATGATGAGCAACGAGGCCTCGCCGACCCTGGTTCGCGACACCATCTATTCGGCAGTGATGCTCGACATTAATGGCATCCTCGGCCTGGCGGCGCTGATGGGCGGCATCAAGCACGGTGAGCAGTCATACAACGACGACTCGGCGCGCACCTACAGCGTGATGATCCTCACCGCCATGGGCGTGTCGATGGTGGTGCCGGAGTTCATTCCCGAGGCGGACTGGAAGGCGTATTCGGCGTTCACCATTGGCGCCATGGTGGTGCTCTACACCTTGTTCCTGCGCATGCAGGTCGGGCCCCACAGCTACTTCTTCAGCTACAGCTACCCGGAAAAGCGCCGTAAGCAGGAGCCTCAGGAGCAACAGGCCCAGGCGGTCAACCTGGGGCTGAGCATCGGTATCCTGGTGTTTGGCGTGGTGGTGATTGGCGCCTTGGCCGAAGTGATGTCCAAGACCCTGGACCTGGGTCTGGAAGGCACTGGTGCGCCGCCGGTGATCACGGCGATCCTGGTGGCGGCAATTTCCGCCGCGCCGGAGATTCTCACCGCCTTGCGTGCGGCCCTGGCCAACCGGATGCAGTCGGTGGTCAACGTGGCCTTGGGGGCCTCGTTGTCCACGGTGATCCTCACCGTGCCGGTGATGGAAGCGATGGCGCTGTACACCGGCCAGCCCTTCCAGATGGCGATGACGCCGGTGCAGACGGTGATGGTGTTGATCACCCTGGTGGTCAGCGCGATCAACCTCAATGACGGTGAGACCAATGCCATCGAGGGCATGACCCACTTCGTGCTGTTCGCCACCTTCATCATGTTGTCGTTGTTGGGGCTGTAAGCATGGTTTCGCCGGCCAGCCCGCCCCCGTAGGAGCCGGCTTGCCGGCGAAAGCGCCCGATCAGGCGCCGCCGATCAATTCGCGCGCAGCCTGCCGGTGATCGGCAATCAAGCCCCTCACATCCAACCCATCCACCTGCCCGTCGACCACTCGCCATTGGCCGCCGACCATCACCCGGTCCGCCCGATCGGCGCCGCACAACAGCAAGGCCGACAACGGATCGTGACTGCCGGAGAAGCGCAGCTCATCCAGCTTGAACAGGGCCAGGTCGGCCTGTTTGCCCACGGCCAATTCGCCGATGTCCGTACGCCCCAACAACTGCGCCGAGCCGCGAGTGGCCCAGCCCAGCACTAATTCCGGGGTGATCTTTTCGGCGCCATAGCGCAGGCGTTGCAGGTACAGGGCCTGGCGGGTTTCGAGGATCATGTTCGAGGCGTCGTTGGACGCCGAACCATCCACCCCCAGCCCGATCGGCGCACCGGCGGCGCTCAGTTCCAGGGTCGGGCAGATGCCCGAGGCCAGGCGCATGTTGGAGCTTGGGCAATGGCAGATGCCGGTGCCTGCGGCGCCGAGGCGGGCGATTTCGTCGGGGTTGAAGTGAATGCCGTGGGCCAGCCAGGTGCGCGGGCCGAGCCAGCCGACGCTGTCCAGGTAATCCACGGTGCGCAGGCCGAAGCGCTGCAGGCAGAAGTCTTCTTCGTCGAGGGTTTCGGCCAGGTGGGTGTGCAGGCGCACATCCAGTTGTTCGGCCATTTCAGCGCTGGCGCGCATGATTTCCGGGGTCACGGAAAACGGCGAGCAGGGCGCCAGGGCGATCTGGATCTGCGCGCCGTCGCCACGCTCGTGGTAGGCCTGGATCAGGCGCTGGCTGTCTTCGAGAATCACCGTGCCTTGTTGCACTGTCTGCTGCGGCGGTAGCCCGCCGTCGGCTTCCCCCAGGCTCATGGAGCCGCGGGTGAGCATGGCGCGCATGCCCAGTTTGCGCACGCTGTCCACCTGCACGTCGATGGCGTTTTCCAGGCCTTCGGGAAACAAATAGTGGTGATCGGCGGCGGTGGTGCAGCCCGACAGCAGCAGCTCGGCCAGGGCCACCTTGCTCGCCAGGGCGAGTTTTTCCGGGGTGAGCCGGGCCCACACCGGGTACAGGGTTTTCAGCCAGGGGAACAGCGGCTGGTTGACCACCGGTGCCCAGGCTCGGGTCAGGGTTTGGTAGAAGTGATGGTGGGTGTTGATCAGGCCCGGCAGGATCACATGTTCGCGGGCATCGAATGTGCGCTCGCAGGGTGTGCCGGGTTGTTGCCCGGCCGCGAGCACTTCGACAATCAAACCGTCTTGCAGCACCAGGCCGCCACGGGCATCGAGGCCGTTGGCAGTGAAAATGGCCAGGGGATTTTTTAACCAGGTACGGGTCGCAGGCATGGTGGCCGGCTCCTCTGAAAGTGGGTTCAGGTTAGCCAGCTCAGTGTTGCCCTGTCTGCTGATCCAGGGGCGTCAGGATCGACGCGGGGAGCAGTTTACGGCGAGACCGCGTTGCGGTCTATCGCGGGCAAGCGCCACGTCTGTAGAGGCGCTTGCTCGCGATGACGTGCGTTCAGGCGCCACTTACCAAGGAATGGTCTCGCCCTTGTAGTTGACGAAGTGATGCCCGCCCTTGCCGGTGTAGGCGTTGACCTGGGCGATCAAGCCGCGGGTGCTGGTTTCCACGTCGATGTCAGCGCCTTCGCCGCCCATGTCGGTTTTCACCCAGCCCGGGTGCAGGGACAGCACGGTGAGTTTCTGCTCGCCCAACTGGCTGATAAAGCTGTTGGTCATGGAGTTCAGCGCCGCCTTGCTGGCCTTGTACAGCGCCAGTTCCGGGGCATCGGGCATGGTCACGCTGCCCAGCACCGAACTCATGAACGCCAGCACGCCGCTGCCCTGGCGGATCTGCCCGGCAAAGCGCTGGGCCAGGTTGATCGGTGCCACGGCGTTGGTGAAGAACAACTGGCCGACCTCCGCCTGGGTGGCGTGGCCCGGGAGCTGGTTATCCGGGCCCTTGACCCCGGCATTGACGAACAGCAGGTCGAACACCTGGTCCTTGAGTTTCTGGTTGAGGGCGATCACCGCTTGCTGGTCGTCCATGTCCAGTTGTTCGATCTGTACCTTGCCCAGGGCCTGCAAGGCCTCGGCTTTCTGTGGGGTGCGCACGGTGGCGGTGACTTGCCAGCCGTCTTCCAGCAGGCGTTGTACCAGGCCGAGGCCCAGGCCCCGGGAGGCGCCGATGATCAGTGCGGTTTTTGGCGAAGACATGGAAGGATTCCTTGATGAGTGAGGATCATGGATTCAATGGGCAGGCTTGCCCGAGCCGTTGTCGCAGCTCCTGGCGCAACTCGCCCAATTCGGCAATGCGGGTTTCGATCAGGTTCAATTTGTCTTGCAGCAATTGGCTGACGGCGCTGTCGGGATTGGGCGCCTGCCACAGGGCGCCGACGCTGCTGCCGATTTCGCCGAGGCTAAAGCCCAGACGCTGGGCGGTCTTGATGTAGAGCACCAGTTGGACCATTTCCGCGGGGTAATCGCGGTAACCGTTGGCACTGCGCTGGGCGGCGATCAACCCGCGCTGCTCATAGAAGCGCAGGGTGTCGCGACTGATGGCGCAGGCCTCGGCCAGTTCTCCGATGCGCATGGGGGGATCTCAAGAGTGCTTGACCCTGGAGCATACTCCAGGCTTTAGCCTGCACGCTCCTTGAATCTATGGAGCTGTAGCTATGTGGACTGCTGATCAATATCGCAAGTTGGTACGGGCCAGTGGCTGGTACGACTTGTTGGTAACCCTCGCCTTTGTCACGCCCTGGAGTTTTATCGCCCTGCACGGGCTGATGCAAAGCACGGCCCAGGCCTTGAACCTGCCGGGTGAACTGCCGCCCTTCGAGCCCATGCACAGGATGATGGCCAACCTGATGGGCTCGATTGTCTGCGTGTGGTCGGTGCTGCGGATTCGCGACCCGCAGCTGGCATTTGGGCGTTACGATGCCGTTGGCCGCATCCTGTTTGCCACCTGGCAGATCTACGCCCTGGCCCACGGGGCGACGGCGCTGATCGGGGTCATTCTGTTCTTCGAACTGGCGTGGTGCGTGGCGCAATTGCTGCCGGTGCGCTCGGGTGTCCTTGAACGCGCCGCCAGCAACCCGCCCCCCACCCACCTCCAGCAGGAGCCGGCTTGCCGGCGCTAGGGGGTTATCAGCGTCCCGCCTGCCAAGGCTGCCCCAGCGACACCGGCGCATACAGGCGGGTACGCAAGGCATCGCGGGACAACAGCACCAGCACCAGAATGGTCGCCACGTACGGCAGCATCGCCAGCAGGTTGGAGGGAATCGCCAGGCCCAGCCCTTGCGCCACCAGATGCAGGATGCTCGCCAGCCCGAACAGATATGCCCCGAGCAGCAAGCGCCAGACCCGCCAACTGGCGAACACCACCAGCGCCAGGGCGATCCAGCCCCGGCCGGCGCTCATGTTCTCGGCCCACATCGGCGTGTAGGCCAGGGACAGGTAGGCCCCGGCCAGGCCGGCCATGGCGCCGCCGAACAGCACCGCCAGGGTGCGTACCCGCAGCACCGGCAAACCCATGGCGCTGGCGGCATCGGGGTTTTCGCCGACCGCCTGGACGATCAGCCCCAGGCGGCTTTTCAGGATCACCCAGGCCACCAGGGCGAAGAGGGCAAAGGACAGGTAGACCAGCAAGTCCTGGGCAAACAGCATGCGTCCGATCAGCGGGATGTCGCTGAGCAGGGGGATGGCCACTGGCTCGAAGCCGGCCAGGGGCTTACCGACCCAGGCCGCGCCGACAAAGCTCGACAGGCCCACGCCGAAGATGGTCAGGGCCAGGCCCGTGGCTACTTGATTAGCGTTGAACACCAGGGCCACCACAGCGAACAGCGACGACAGCAGCATGCCCGCGCACATGGCCAGCAGCACCCCCAGCCACAGGTTGCCGCTGTTGAGGGCGACGATAAAACCGATGACCGCGCCAAACAGCATCATGCCTTCCTGGCCCAGGTTGAGAACGCCGCTTTTCTCGCAGATCAGTTCGCCCAGGGCCACCAACAGCAAGGGGGTGCCGCAGCGGACCATGGCGTAGAAAATATTGCTCAGCAGATCGATATCCATCACAGGGCTCCCGCGTGTACGGAGGGGGACGAGGCGCGGCGGGCCCAGCGCAGGTTCAGGCGCGGCCGATAAAGAATCAGCACATCGCTGGCCAAGAGGAAGAACAGCATCATGCCCTGGAACAATTGGGTGATGGCCTGGGGCAGGTTGAGGCTCATTTGCGCGCTCTCGCCACCGATGTACAGCAGGGCCATCAGCAGGCTGGAAAACACGATACCGATGGGGTTCAGGCGGCCGAGAAAGGCCACGGTGATCGCCGCATAGCCGTAGCCCGGCGAGACCTGCGGCACCAGTTGGCCAATGGGCCCGGCCACCTCGCAGACCCCGGCCAATCCGGCCAGGCCGCCGCTGATCAGCAGGGCCAGCCAGATCAGGCGCTTTTCGCGAAAACCGACAAAACCGGCGGCGCGCTTGTCCAGGCCGAGCACTTTGATCTGAAAACCGACGAAGCTTTTCTGCAGCAGCACCCACACCGCCACCAGGGCCAGCAGGGCGAAATACACCCCGGCATGAACCCGGCCGTCTTCCATCAACAGGGGCAGTCGGCTGGCGTCGCCGAACATGGCCGATTGCGGGAAGTTGAAGCCTTCGGGGTCCTTCAGTGGCCCGTGGACGAAGTACAGCAAGAGGTTCAGGGCGATGTAGTTGAGCATGATGCTGGTGAGGATTTCATTGGCATTGAAGCGCGTGCGCAGCCAGGCGGTGAGGCCGGCCCAGGCGGCACCGGCCAGGGTGCCGACCAGCAGGATCAACACCAGGGCCCAGCGGCTTTGCAGGTCGATGATGTTCACCGCCAGGGCACTGCCGGCCAGGGCGCCGAGCAACAGTTGGCCTTCGGCGCCGATGTTCCAGATCCGCGCCTGGTAGGCCACGGCCAGCCCCAGTGCGCAGAGCAGGATCGGCAGGGCCTTGACCAGCAATTCCGAGACGCCGTACAGGTCGCTGATCGGAGCGATCAGCAGGGTGTGCAAGGTCAGCAGCGGGTCGTGACCCAGGGCGATAAACAGCAGTGAGCCGCAGCCCAGGGTCAGGACGGCAGCCAGCAGCGGCGAGCACCAAAGCATCAGGCGCGATTGCTGGCCGCGGGGTTCGAGAGAAAGCAGCATGTGCAGCTCCGTTAAACCGCCAGGGCGGAGGAGGGTTGAGGGGCATCGAACTGGCCGGCCATCCAGCCGCCGACTTCGATCAGGCTGGTGTCGGCGGTGGCCTTGAGCGGTGACAGGCGCCCGCTGCACAGGGCGGCCAGGCGATCGCTGATCTGGAACAGTTCGTCGAGGTCTTCGGAAATCACCAGGATCGCCGCGCCGGCTTCGCGCAGCGCCACCAGGGCCCGATGGATGGTGGCGGCGGCGCCGACGTCCACGCCCCAGGTTGGGTGGGCGGCCACCAGCAACTTGGGCTGCTGGAGAATTTCCCGGCCGAGGATGAATTTCTGCAAGTTGCCGCCGGACAGGCTGCGGGCGGCGGCGTGGGTGCCAGGGGTTTTCACCCCGAAGCGGCGAATGATCTCCTGCGCCAGGGCCTCGACCTTGCCGCGCTGGATCAGGCCGTTGCTCACCAGGCCATGCTGGAAGGCCGTGAGCAGGGCGTTATCGGCCAGGCTCAATTCAGGCACGGCGCCATGGCCCAGGCGTTCGGCGGGCACAAAGGCCAGCCCCAGCCCGCGCCGGGCATCGGCGGGTAAATGGGCGACGGGCTGGCCGGCGAAACTGACGGTCTTGGCCTCGCTGCGGTGCAAGCGCTGCTCGCCATTGAGCAGGGCCAGCAGTTCGTCCTGGCCGTTCCCGGCCACGCCGGCGATGCCGACGATTTCGCCGCTGCGTACCTGCAACTCGAGTTGATGCAGGGAGCAGCCGAACGGGTCGGGGTTGTGCCACGACAGCTTGTGCAGTTCCAGGAAGGTGTTGCCGCCAGTGACCTTCGGGTAATCGGTCATCAGCGCGGCGGCTTCACCCACCATTAACTGCGCCAACTGCCGATCCGTGCACTCGGCCGGAATGCAGTGCCCGGCCACGCGGCCGCCCCGCAGCACCGTGGCGCTGTGGCACAGGGCGCGGACTTCGGCGAGCTTGTGGCTGATAAACAGAATGCTGCAGCCCTCGCTGGCCAGGCGCCGCAGCGTGATGAACAGGTCGTCGGCCTCTTGCGGGGTCAGCACGGAGGTGGGCTCGTCGAGGATCAGCAGGCTAATGTCTTGCATCAGGCAGCGGATGATTTCCACGCGCTGGCGCTCGCCGATGGACAGGCTGTGCACCAGGCGTTCCGGTTCCAGTGGCATGCCGTAGCGCTGCGAGACTTCGCGGATTTTCGGCTCCAGTTGCTTGGGCGTACCTGCGGCGGCGCCCATGGCCAGGGCGATGTTCTGCGCCACGCTCAGGGTTTCGAACAGCGAGAAGTGCTGGAACACCATGCCGATCCCCAGGCTGCGGGCCTGGGCCGGGTTGCGCATGACCTGACGCTGGCCCTGCCAGATCAGTTCGCCCGAGTCGGCCTGGGCCACGCCGTAGATGATCTTCATCAAGGTGCTTTTGCCGGCACCGTTCTCCCCCAGCAAGGCGTGGATTTCCCCCGGCCGGATGCTCAGGTCGATGGCGTCGTTGGCCAGGCAGCCGGGGTAGCGTTTAGTGATGCGGCGCAGTTGCAAGCGCGGTGTTGGCTCGGGTTCAGGCACAGGGTTTGGCATGGCGGACTCGGGTCGCTTGGCGTTATGCCTGTGGATAAAGCAATTTCCTGGCCAGTGAGTCAGGAAAACCTCTAGGCCGCGCTCGGCAGCGGTCCCGAGCAGGTCAGGCGCCCTGCCTAGGCGCTAAAGCCAGGCACGGGTGGGCACCACTTCAGGGCAGGGCGGAGGAAAAGGCGCCGATTAGGCCCGTTGTCGGGTGGTCAAAAAACGATCAAACGGCTGGGGGCCATACGCTGTCAGCGGCGGGTGCAGCCTTGCACGGGTTATCCACAGCTTGCTCCACAGTATTTGTGTGCAAGCGGCCCGCTCGGGCATAAGCCGGCGGGGCTTGTCTTCCAAAGGTGATAAATCGGGCTAAGCCGCTGTTTTCTTGTGGAAAAAGTCATCTCGGGAGGGCTTTGGACAAAAAATGATCAAGCCCCGCAAAGCCACGTGACAGAAGGGTTACAGGGGAATGTGCTCAGCTTATCCACAGTTGGGTGCACAGTAGATGTGGGCAAGTGTTGGAGGGGCGCCGAGGTTATGCACAGCCGGTAAGTGGTCGCGTGGACGCTGTTGGTGCGCTCAGCGCTGCAAGAGAATGCGCCCACGACTCAGGTCGGCCAACTGGCTTTGCAGGGTGTCGATCTGTGCCGCGCCCAGGGCCAGCTGCAACTCCACTCCGTTGGCGGTGAAGTTTTCCGCGACCACCAGCCCGCCCAATTCGCCTACCCGCAGTTTCACCAGGGCCAGCTCACTGAAGGAGCAGGCGCAACTCAGGGGGACGCGGCTGATCAACTCGATGCGCTCGGCGCCTTGCAGGCATTTGTTGGCACTGCCGCCATAGGCTCGGGCCAGGCCGCCGGTGCCCAGTTGGATGCCGCCGTACCAGCGAATCACCAGCACGGCCACGTGATCGCAGTCCTGGGCTTCGATGGCCGCGAGCATCGGCCGCCCGGCAGTGCCGCCGGGCTCGCCGTCGTCACTGCTGCGGTACTGGTCGGCCAGCTTCCAGGCCCAGCAGTTGTGTGAGGCATTGAGGTCGCTGTGCTGCTCGATAAACGCCTGGGCTTCAGCGGGGCTGGTGATGGGCGCGGCGAGGGCGATGAAACGGCTTTTGCGAATTTCTTCGCGGTATTCGCAAAGGCCGACAAGGGTAAAGGGCATGGGCGCGGATCTTTTACAGGGCGGGGGTGAGGCCACAGCCTTTGAGGATGATGCGGATCAGGTTGTTGCCCGCGTCTTCCATGTCTTGCTTGGTCAGCTTGCTGCGTCCGGTGACGCGGCAGATCTGTGTGGCGAAGTCGGCGTAATGCTGGGTGCTGCCCCACAGCAGGAAGATCAGGTGCACCGGGTCGACGGGGTCCATTTTGCCGGCGTCGATCCAGGCCTGGAACACGGCGGCGCGACCCTGGAACCAAGTGCGGTAGTCCTGGCTGAAATACTCGCTCAGGCATTCACCGCCGCTGATGATTTCCATGGCGAAGATGCGCGAGGCCTGGGGTTGGCGCCGGGAGAATTCCATCTTGGCGCGGATGTAGCGCGACAGGGCTTCGGCAGGATCGTCGTCAGCGCTGAGGTGGTTGAAGGTGCTGTCCCACAACTCGATGATGTTGCTCAGCACCGCCACGTACAGCCCCAGTTTATTGGTGAAGTAGTAGTGCAGGTTGGCTTTGGGCAGGCCAGCGTTCTGCGCGATGGTGTTCATGCTGGTGCCTTTGAAACCGTGACGGGCGAACTCGTCTTCGGCGGCCTGGAGAATGGCTTCTTCGTTCTTTTGACGAATGCGGCTGGCGGGTTTACCGGAGTGAGCGCCTGCGTGGGCTGGGACTTCAAAGGTCATGGACATTTCCGAGCTGGTCTGTGGGTGCAACCAGTGCGTTGATAGCGCACCCACAACAATCCGACAAGCCTTAAGGCGACAAAAGCGTCAAAGGGGTTTCGCCGTGTCGCTTTCGAAGGCGGTGTTTGCGTCAGGCGCGGCCGCCTTGGCCTCCGGCAATAGCAGGCACATGAAGATTGCGGTGAGCCCGCCGCTGGTGATCGCCGAGTCGAACAGGTTCTGCACCACCTTGGGCAACAGGTGCAGCAGGTTGGGTTGCGCCGCGATGCCCAGGCCGACCCCGAAGGAGGTGGCGATGATCAACATGCTGCGGCGGTCCAGGGGCGCCTGGGCGAGGATGCGCACGCCGGCGGCGGCGACGCTGCCGAACATCACCAGGGTCGCGCCGCCCAGCACTGGCTTGGGGATTTGCTGCAGCACTGCGCCGATCAACGGGAACAGGCCGAGGCAGAACAGGATCAGGCCGATGTACAGGCCGACGTAGCGGCTGGCCACGCCGGTCAACTGAATCACCCCGTTGTTTTGCGCAAAGGTGGTGTTGGGGAAGGCGCTGAAGGTGGCGGCGATCATGCAACTGACGCCATCCCCGAGAACGCCGCCCTTGAGCCGGCTTATATAAGAAGGGCCGCTGATGGGCTTGCGGGCGAGCATGCAGTTGGCGGTCAGGTCGCCGACGGTTTCGATGGTGCTGATGAGGTAGATCAGTGCCACCGGGAGGAAGGCTGTCCAGTCGAAATTGAAACCGAACTTGAAGGGAATCGGTACGCTCACCAGGGGCAGGTCGGGTAGGGCGTGTGGTACCAGCTTGCCGCTGAACCAGGCCGCGAGGCTGCCCAGGGCCAGGCCGATGATGATGGCCGATAGGCGTACCCAGGGCGTGTTGCTGCGGTTGAGCAGGATGATGGTCAGGAGCACGAACACCCCCAGCGCCAGATTGCCCGGAGCGCCGAAGTCCGGGGCATTGAAGCCGCCGCCCAGGTCGGTGATGCCGACCTTGATCAGGCTGACCCCGATCAGGGTGATGACGATGCCAGTCACCAGCGGTGTGATGACTCGGCGCAGTTGCCCGATAAAACGGCTGAGGACGATTTGCACCGCCGCGCCGAAAAAGCATACGCCGAAGATCATTGCCAGGATGTCCTCCGGGCTGCCTCCACGTTGCTTGACCAGGAACCCGGCCGAGAGCACGGCGCCCAGGAAGGCGAAGCTGGTGCCTTGCAGGCAGATCATCCCGGCGCCGATGCCGAACGGCGTCGCGCCTGGATAAAGGTACCGACCCCCGACACCATCAGCGCCATGCTGATCAGGTAGGGCAGGTGAGCGCTCAGGCCCAGGGCCGAACCGATCACCAGCGGCGGAGTGATGATACCGACGAATGCCGCTAGTACGTGTTGCAGGGCGGCGAGGGTGGCGGCGGCGGGTTTGGGGCGATCGTCGAGGCCGTAAATCAGGTCGCTGGAGCTGGGGTCTTCTGCGTGCATGGGCTTGGAACTCAGGGCTGTCGGTTCAGGTGCCGATGCCTTGCAAAAAGCTGTCCAAGTGCTCAGGTTATTTTTTCTATGTTTGGGTTTTGTCCAATAAAACAAGGGGGTTTAGCCCTGGATTATGAAGTTTCAACGGGTGGCTTCCAGGCTTTCGAGGAAGCTTTCCAGCACCAAATGGGGGCGTCGGCCTTTACGCGTGACCGATGCCAGGCTCAGGTCGTAGAAACGCGAAGCGGGCTTGAGGGCGCGCAGCCGGCCCTGTTGCACCCAGACATTGGCGTAGTGGTCCGGCAAGTAGCCAATGTAGCGCCCGGTGAGGATCAGAAAAGCCATGCCTTCACGGTCCGAGGCGCTGGCGGTGCAGTTGAGGCGCTGGTAATGGGCCTGGATTTCTGCGGGCAGGCGAAAGGCCGGGGCGATGGCGTCCTGCTCATTGAGGCGTTGGTCCTCGAGCTGGCGGTCATCGACATAGAACAAGGGGTGCCCGACGGCGCAGTAGAGCAGCGAACGCTCGCTGTACAGCGGCTGGTATTCCAGGCCCGACAAGGCGCTGGCCTGGGGCACCACGCCGACATGCAGGCGGCCGTCGAGCACCCCTTGTTCGACTTCGTTAGGGGCGATCATGCGGATCTGGATCTGCACATCCGGGCCGCGTTCTTTCAACTGCGCTAGGGCGTGGGTGATGCGCATGTGGGGCAGGGTCACCAGGTTGTCGGTCAGGCCGATGATCAGTTCGCCGCGCAGGTGGCGGTGCAGGCCGTTGACCTCGGTGCGGAAGGTTTCCAGTGCACTTAACAGTTGCAGCGCCGATTGATAGACCTCGCGGCCTTCCTCGGTCAGGGAGAAGCCGGCGCGACCTCGTTGGCACAGGCGCAGGCCAACCCGCTGTTCGAGGTCGCTCATCTGCTGGCTGATGGCCGAGCGGCCAATACCAAGCACGGTTTCTGCGGCGGAAAAACCACCGCATTCGACCACGCTGCGGAAAATCCGTAAGAGGCGAATATCAAAGTCGCTGACTTGGGCCAGCGGGTCGATTCGGCGAACGCTCATAGTTTAGCCATGGCCTGACTGAAGGTTATTAAAGTTGGATTTCATCGACTTTATAGCCGTGGCAACTTAGCTGCAATAACGCTTCGATCCCGATGCCGCTCATTGCCTTGCGAGGACCTGCACATGAACATGCCCGAAACCGCTCCCCAGTCTTTGGCCAGCCAGCTCAAGCTCGACGCTCACTGGATGCCTTACACCGCCAACCGTAACTTTCAGCGCGACCCGCGGTTGATCGTCGGGGCTGAAGGCAGTTGGCTGATCGATGACAAGGGCCGCCGGGTATACGACTCGCTGTCGGGCCTGTGGACCTGTGGTGCCGGCCACACCCGCAAGGAAATCCAGGAAGCGGTTTCCAAGCAACTGGGCACCCTCGATTACTCCCCAGGCTTCCAATACGGCCACCCGCTGTCGTTCCAACTGGCCGAGAAAATCACCGACCTGACCCCGGGTAACCTCAACCACGTGTTTTTCACCGACTCGGGCTCCGAGTGTGCCGACACGGCGGTGAAGATGGTGCGGGCCTACTGGCGCCTAAAAGGCCAGTCGACCAAGACCAAGATGATCGGCGCGCCCGTGGCTATCACGGTGTGAACATCGCCGGCACCAGCCTTGGCGGCGTCAACGGCAACCGCAAGCTGTTTGGCCAGGCCATGATGGATGTCGATCACCTGCCCCATACCCTGCTGGCCAGCAACGCTTTCTCCCGCGGCATGCCGGAGCAGGGCGGTATCGCTTTGGCTGATGAGCTGCTGAAACTGATCGAACTGCACGACGCTTCGAACATCGCGGCGGTGTTCGTCGAGCCGATGGCTGGTTCTGCCGGTGTACTGGTGCCGCCACAGGGCTACCTCAAGCGCCTGCGCGAGATCTGCGATCAACACAGCATCCTGTTGGTGTTCGACGAAGTGATCACCGGTTTCGGTCGCACCGGCTCAATGTTCGGCGCTGACAGCTTTGGCGTGACCCCGGACCTGATGTGCATTGCCAAGCAAGTCACCAACGGTGCGATTCCGATGGGCGCGGTGATTGCCAGCTCCGAGATCTACCAGACGTTCATGAACCAGCCGACCCCTGAGTACGCGGTGGAATTCCCCCACGGCTACACCTACTCGGCACACCCAGTGGCGTGTGCAGCCGGTTTGGCGGCGCTGGATCTGCTGCAGAAGGAAAACCTGGTGCAGAGCGTGGCGGAAGTCGCGCCGCATTTCGAGAATGCCTTGCATGGCCTGAAGGGCAGCAAGAACGTGATCGACATCCGTAACTACGGCTTGGCCGGGGCGATCCAGATCGCCGGGCGTGACGGTGATGCCATCGTGCGTCCATTCGAGGCCGGCATGGCCTTGTGGAAGGCTGGTTTCTACGTGCGCTTCGGCGGCGACACCCTGCAGTTCGGCCCAACCTTCAACAGCAAGCCGCAAGACCTCGACCGTCTGTTCGATGCGGTTGGCGAAGTGCTGAACAAGATCGACTGATTCGCCCTTCTATATAGAACACAGATCAGGCGCGGAGCGATTCGTGCCTGTGGACAACTTTTCAGGAGCCCTGCATGAGCCTTATCCCGCATTTGATCAACGGCGAACTGGTGACCGACAACGGTCGTAGCGCCGACGTATTCAACCCGTCCACCGGCCAAGTGATCCACCAAGTGCCGCTGGCCAGTCGTGACACCATGCAGCGCGCTATCGATTCGGCCAAGGCTGCCTTCCCGGCCTGGCGCAACACACCGCCGGCCAAGCGTGCCCAGGTGATGTTCCGCTTCAAGCAGCTGCTGGAGCAGAACGAAGCGCGGATTGCCCAACTGATCAGCGAAGAGCATGGCAAAACCCTGGAAGACGCTGCCGGTGAGTTGAAGCGCGGTATCGAGAACGTCGAGTACGCGTGTTCGGCGCCGGAGATCCTCAAGGGCGAATACAGTCGTAACGTCGGCCCGAACATCGATGCCTGGTCTGACTTCCAGCCCCTGGGTGTGGTGGCGGGGATCACCCCGTTCAACTTCCCGGCCATGGTGCCGCTGTGGATGTACCCACTGGCGATCGTCTGCGGTAACTGCTTTATCCTCAAGCCGTCGGAGCGCGACCCAAGCTCGACATTGCTGATTGCTCAACTGTTGCTGGAAGCCGGCTTGCCTAAAGGTGTGCTGAGTGTGGTGCACGGCGACAAGGGCGCGGTGGATGCGCTGATCGAAGCGCCGGAAGTCAAAGCCTTGAGCTTTGTCGGCTCTACGCCGATTGCCGAGTACATCTATTCCGAAGCCACCAAACGCGGCAAGCGAGTGCAGGCGCTGGGTGGGGCGAAAAACCATGCGGTGCTGATGCCGGATGCGGACCTGGATAACGCCGTGAGCGCGTTGATGGGGGCGGCGTATGGTTCCTGTGGCGAGCGTTGCATGGCGATCTCGGTGGCCGTGTGTGTCGGCGATCAAGTGGCGGATGCACTGATTGCCAAGCTGGTGCCGCAGATCAAGGCGCTGAAGATCGGTGCAGGCACCTCGTGTGGCCTGGACATGGGGCCACTGGTTTCTGCTCAGGCGCGGGATAAGGTCAGCGGCTATATAGAAGACGGCGTGACATCGGGCGCCAAGCTGGTTGTTGATGGCCGTGGCTTGAGTGTGGCTGGCAACGAAGACGGCTTTTTCCTGGGTGGCTGCCTGTTTGATCAGGTGACCCCGGAGATGCGCATCTATAAAGAAGAAATCTTCGGGCCTGTGCTCTGCGTTGTGCGGGTCAATAGCCTGGAAGAGGCCATGAAACTGATCAACGATCACGAGTACGGCAACGGCACCTGCATCTTCACCCGTGACGGTGAAGCGGCGCGCCTGTTCTGTGACGAGATTGAAGTGGGAATGGTTGGGGTCAACGTACCGTTGCCGGTACCGGTGGCTTACCACAGCTTCGGGGGTTGGAAGCGTTCGTTGTTTGGCGATCTGCATGCGTATGGCCCGGATGGCGTGCGCTTCTATACCCGTCGCAAGGCCATTACCCAGCGCTGGCCACAACGGGCCAGTCATGAAGCGTCGCAGTTCGCGTTCCCTAGTCTGTAATCAGGCAAGGCATAAAGGCCGGCCCCTTGGGGCGGCCTTTGTTTTTAGGGGCGATTTTGACCGTTATGACAGAATTGTGAAATTAACGGTTGACGGCAGATTCTATGGGCCTATAATTCGCCCCACTTCCGGCGCAGTCGAAACGGAAAACTCCTTGAAACTCAACGAGTTACGCAGTTTTCGACAGCGACTTGCTTCAGTTTATCGAGGCCCAGAAGGAGTTGATGGAGCGGTTTAGTTTGGCTCTATTAACGTTTCGATCTTCTCGGTCGAAA